>DATEDZ010000266.1:0-30919 GCA_035281385.1 Polyangiaceae bacterium | reverse complement strand
TACGTCGCCATCCACCAATCGATCAACCTCGAGACGGGCGAGCTGAAGGCGACCAAAACCGGGATGGCTCGGAAGGTGCCGATTCGCCCTGCCCTGCTGGCGCTGCTCAAGGCCATGCATGCCGAGGCTGAGGGCGCAGGGCGCGTGATCCAGCACACCCACGACAACAAGCTGGCCGAGCACGGGATGCCCCCCACCGAGGATCTCGCCGCCACCCTTCGCGAGCACCTTGAGCGGGCCGAGGTCGAGCGGGCCGACCTGTACGCCGACCGCCCCACTTCGAAGCGGGTGACCTTCTACGACCTCCGGGCGAGCGGCATCACGTGGGAGGTGCTCGACGGCACCGAGCCCCTTCGGATCCAGCAACGCGCGGGGCACACCAACTTCAGCACGACGCAGGTCTACATCCGCGAGGCCGAGGCGCTCGGCGAAGCCGTCGGCGTCCCCTTCGGGGAGCTACCTGAATCGCTTCTCGCCGAGGCGGACGATTCGCAAGTTGTTGATCTCGAATCGTCCGGAGTTTCGTCCGACGCCGTCGAGCTGTTCGTGGATCCGGCAGCCTTCCTGCCGGATCCTTTGGCGTCCCCAAGGGGATTCGAACCTCACGGAACAGCGGAAAACACGCTGGATTACGCCACAACGCGGAGTCAAAAAGCTCGGCTCCCTCCGTGTCCAGAGTGGCTAACTCCGCGTACCCTCGTTCAGCCGATCGCCAAAGTGATCGCCAAGCGCGACCGATCTGCAGCATGGTCGAGCTGCCCGAGCAGTCGCCTCTACTAGCCCTTTGGGAGCGCCTTGGGCAAGCCCAGGCGGGCCAGGCTTTGGCCGCGGTGGCTGGTCTCGGTGCTGAGCTGGAAGCGCTCTGCAGGCCCCGCCGCACTGCCGCGTGATGTACAATGAAAGGCGCCCGCGACCCCTGGCAGGGTCCGGGCGCAGGGTCGATGAAGCCGACCAAGGCAAAGAGTAAGAGCGTCGCGACGAAGCGCAAGCAAAAGGCGGATCCATTCGCCGACGTGCTCGCATTGCGAGCCAAGCGCGCTCTCCAACCGCCGCGCGACCCCGATCCGGAAGAGCCGTACGAGCCAACGGAGGCGGAACGCGCCGTCATGGAGCATGCCGATCGCCTCGCTGCCGAGCACGGACCGGGGTTCGATGAAGGGTTGGCAGCCTGGCTTGGTCTACAGAAACTAGCGGAAAAGTTTGCACCCAACCTACCCACGGCTGACTTGGCACGAGCCGTAGAGTTGGGCCATTTTCTCGTTCGGATCCTGGTCGGTCATGAAAACCCGGGAGATCGCGGGCGACTGCTTCGAATGCGCGCCGTCATGCACGAGAGCGATGAAAGCCGTCGAACGTACGTTGTGCAGTTCGTAAGAGGCGCGCTTTCGCCGAATGGCTGGCCCCGCCCCGCCATGCTCCGCGATGCGCTGGCGCGGTTCGCTGACCCCGCCTTTGGGTCTCTTGATGCCGCCGCAACCGAAGCTCTGATCAGCAACCCAGGGCGGCGGGGCGCCCATGCGATTGCTGCTGAGCTGTCGCTTCGTTGCAAAGCGTTCGGTGACGTTGGCGAGAGCAAGGCGGTCGCCGCGCGCTTCGAGCAAGCGGCGCGAGCCCTGAAGTCCTAGCGCCTGTACTAGGACCACGGCTCCGGCTCGGCGTGCGATGCATGGGCATGGCTCACGGCACCCAGCGCCCCAGGACACTCCCGGTACCCGATGAGATCCGCGGCTACGTGGCCGCACTCGTGCGAGAGCTCGGCCCGCGCGAGGCGGCCCGCCGCGTAGGGTTGAGTCGGCATGCCACGCTCGCGGTGGCGCTCGGCTCACCTGTGACGCGTGGCACGCTCGCGATCGCTCGCGAGGCAATGGGCAGGAGCGCAGCCTGACCGACATCAGGAGCCAGCTGCTGGCGCAAGCGCAGGCGCTGCGCGCCCAAGCCGACGTGCTCGAGGCACTGGCCCAGGCGGTGCCGAGCGCCGAGCGCGACGACTACCTCACCACCAAGCAGACGTTGGTCGAGTATCGGTACGGCCACGAATCGATCGTCAACGCGATCGGGCGCGGTGAGCTTGCGGCAGTGCGCGGCAAGCGAAACCAGATCTTGGTGCTGCGCAGCGAGATGGAGCGCTACATCGCGTCCAAACCCTTCGAGCCGAAGCGCAAGGTCAAGCCGGCGGCTGACCTTGACGCATGGGACAAGCAGGCCGAGCGCAAGTTAATGGCGCTGCAGGGAGGGCGGCGCGGATGAGTCAGCTACTCGGCGGGGACTTCGGCGGTCGGGCCGCTGCGACGGGCGGGCATGCGCTCATCGAGCCGCGCAACAGAGACGTCAAGCTTGTGAACCTCACCGACAACCGCATCGATGCGGGTTCCGAGTTCAGTGCGGAGCCGACCCTCACTCCCAGTGATCTCCTTGCGGAGAACCTCGAGGTTCTTGAAGTAGAACACGACGCCACCCAAAAGCATCGCGACGATGGTCAATGTGAGCTGGATCCAGTCGTTGGGCTCCATGGTTCAGCTAGGGAGAATGACACCCCCGCTGGAACGCTTCAATGGGGCCGGTCGAAACCGCAGGAAACAGGCAAAAAGCCAACGCCCGAGCCCGGTCCCTGGTTCGTCGGCACGTATTTCGTCGCCGGTCACGATCGTGTCTGCGCGGTCTGCGGCCAGCCGATCCGGCGTGGACAATCGGCGGTGGCCAATTACGACACGAGACAGTGCGCACACTTGGGGTGTGGGCGCGTCGAGCGGAGGCGCAGGTGATGGCCAGCACGGCCGAGATCATCAATCTCGATGACGTGCGTGCTGCGATCAAGGCGCAGCAGGGCAAGCAATTGCCGTTCAGCTGGGCAGGTCTCGGCATGCCCTGCGACACGCGAGACATGGCCAGCCGCCTGATCCGGCACGGCCTGCACCCGTTCGTCACGTGGGTCGTGGACGAAGCCGGCCAGTGTCTCTGCGGTAACTGCGAGCCCGATTCCAACTCCCGCGGTAAGCACCCGCTGCACACCAACTGGCAGACGGCGCCGCTCAACCCGGCGGCACTCGAGCGGGACCTGGCGCGCGACTGGCGCATGAACCTCTCGCTGAGAATGGGCGAGCAGCCGAACGGCTGGAGGCTGATCACGCTCGACATCGACGGCGATCGCAGCCTGCTCGACCCGCTGGAAGCGAAGCTCGGTCGGCTTCCGCCGACGCTCGAGGCGCGCACTGGCAGCGGCGGTTTGCACCTGATCTATCGGTTGCGCGATGGCGCACCGATGCCGCCCAACTCGGTCAAGAAGCTGGCGCCCGGCGTCGATATCAGAAGCGCGCGCGGCCAGATCGTCTGCGCCCCGAGTAGGCACTACGGCGGCGGACGCTACACGTGGACCCGCTGCGTTGAGCCGGCGGTGCTGCCATGAGTGGCGACTGGACGACTGCGGTGCAGCTGCCGGAGGAAGAGCGGCCGCGCTCGGCTCCAGCGCCCAAACAGCCCCGCAAGGCGGCCAGTGCTCGCGCCGAGAAGTGGGCGCTAGCTGCGCTCACCGAAGAGACCAGCGCCGTGCGCACGGCGGGCAAGGGCGCGCGAAACGACACGCTCAACAAGGCAGCGTTTGCCCTTGGGCAACTTGTTGGAGGCGGCTACCTGAATCGAGATGATGTAGTGCGAGATCTCACGGACGCCGCCGCTGAAGCTGGCCTTCCCAAGCGCGAGACCAAGAAAACGATCGCTAGCGGTCTCGCCGCTGGCGAGCAAGATCCGCGACAGCTGCCCGAGTCTGAGCAGGATCGCCAGAGGGCGGTAGCCAAGGATACCGGCACCGATCCCCAAGCTGGTGAAACGTGGGAGCCGAAGGACGAGCAGGCCCCGGGCGGCACGCCCGCAGGCAGCGCCTCCGAGACGCCACCAGTCGTCCGCACGTTGGGCGATCTGCTGGCGCCCGCACTCGAACGCGCCGAGCTTCGGCGGTCCGGCAAGGAGCGCCCTGTTCCCGTGCCGTTCCCGCAGTACGCGGAGATCCTGCAGGGCGGCTTCTGGCCCGGGGTTCACGTGCACGTGGCGGGCACCGGGGTCGGCAAGTCCACCTTCAACTTTCAGACCGCTACGTACGCCGCGCAGGCCGGCATCCCCGTCTTCTACATCGGGCTCGAGCTCGGCGAGATGCAGGTAGGGCTACGCGCTGTAGCCGAAGCCAGCAGCACGAGCTGGTCACGCATGTACGTGGGGCGCTGCTCCGAGAGGGACCTCGACCGCGCGCGCGAAGCCATCCCCGCCCTGGCGGGCCTGCCTTTCTACGTGGAGTTCAACACCGCTCAGGGCTGGGCGCCGAGCAATATGGTGTCTCGGGTCGAACAGATCCGGAAGCTCCACCCGAGCGGGCCGCTGCTGGTCGTGCTCGACTTCATGCAACTCGTCGGCGCCGAGCCGGTCGAGTTCGGACGAGCTCCGGACATCCGCGAGAAGATCTCGAAGGCCGCCTACTGCGGGGTACACGTGGCCAACAAGTACGGCGCAGCCGTGGTGATGATCTCGAGCGCCGCCCGCGACAAGTACGCGCTGCTCGCTGGGGACGTCAAGGCGGCCGGGCTGACCACGCGACAGGTGCCCGGGTTCGTCGAGCCAGCCCGAACCATCATGAACCCCGACGCCCTGATCGGCATCGGCAAGGAGTCGGGCGAAATCGAGTTTGCGGCCGAGAGCCAAACCGTGCTCATCCGGTGGCCGGCGCTGCTCGACAACGGCGAAAAGGCCATCATCTGCGCCGTCCCTAAGCTGCGCTACAGCGGCCCCAGCTGGGTAGCGATGAGCTTCTGGCAGCGCTTCGCCGAGCTGCCGTTCAGGGACATCGACGAGCTGCCGGAGGTCACGGGGCGCGGCAGCAATGGGCGCGACGCTGTGCCCACCGACGAATACACACAGCGCCTACTCGAGACCATCCGCAGCACGCCGGGACTGAAGAGTCAGAACGACGTGCTCGACGCGACGAAGGGCAAGCGTGAGCGACTAGCGCCAGCCTTCAAAGCCCTGCTCGACAAGGGGCTGGTCGTGAGTGGTTCCCGCGGTTTCGAAATTCCCGAGGAGGGAACCACATGACACAGCCGTTTTGCTTGATTCCCAGATTCGGGAATCAGTCAGGGAATCGCCTGCAGCGCGGGATAGGGAGCAAGGGCGATGCGACCGCTCAAGGGCGCTCGCCTGCTACCCCGCTGCTGGTCTGCTTTTGGCAATACGTGACAACTGGTTCCTTGATTCCCAACCCCTTTAGGGGGGAACCGGGAACCGGGAACCAGTTCAACCTCAACGACAGCGCCCTCACGTCGAGCCGAACCAACCCGGAACCGAGGGTCTCAAGATCGATCCCTCCTGACGAGGCCAGGTCGACCGGCCGAATCGCCCCGATGGGTGGCTCACCCGATCGCGCTCCACGCACCCCCAGCGGGTTGGGCGCCCGTTGGTTCGGCGTGATTTCCAGTACGAATTTAGCCACTTCGGCACCCAAACGATCGCTAAGGCACTCGATCACCCGCCAGATCGCAGCTTCGACGCCGCGTAAGTGCAGCGGCGCCAATCCCCCGCCCCGCGCGCCGGAGGCCAGGACGTGACCACCCGTCGCCGCACCAACCACGGTCGCGATCGGGAGCTGCATGGCGAGCGGCAGGTCTACGAGACCGTGACCGATGGTGTGCGGCCCGTGCCTGCCGGGGCAGCGGCACCGGTCGAGCGCCGCGACGACGGCACCGTGACCGCCGCTGGTGCTGCAGAGCTGGCCCGCATGTCAGCCGAGGCACGCAGGCTCCCCGACTTCGGCGACAGAACACAGCCCTGGATGCCGCCCGCCGCCTCGCTGGCGCCGTTTGACGAGGCCAGGCGAGACTTGCTCACTCAGCGCCGCCGCGAGCTCCGCGAGGCGACTGGTGGCGTTGACAGCGGTGTGGGCGCGCAGCTCCGCGCGTGGGCCTACATCCACGCTGCCGGTGAGTACTGGGCCTCGCAGTTCTACGGCACCGGCGACCCCGAGGCCTTCGAGCGCATGGTCCGCGCGTTCAAGGCGTCGAGCTCTGAGGACGCCAGGATGCGGGACGCCGCGGTGTGGGCCGCCGAGGCGCGCGCCAAGCAAGGCGACGCCCTTCCCCCCTGGTTCAAGCAGGAGTCGGCCAAGTGACCCCGCTTTCGTTCATCGAATTTGTGGAAGACGTGCTCGGGCTCCGCTTCGAGCCTGGTCAGCGCGTCTTCTGGCAGGTGGCCGCCGATGGCGTGCAGCCCTGCGACCTGAGCGAGGCCGACCGGGCCATTGCGGCTGAGCTGTTCGGCTCCGACGTGGACCAGATACCGGCCGACTGCCGCCGGCACGTGGCGGTCATCAAGGGCGCCGACGTCGGTTTCAGCTTTTTCGGTGGTCTCCGCCTCCTGCACCGGGCCCTGACTGCTCACGGCGTGGCCGCGCTCGGTGCGGCTGGTGAGATCCGTCCCGCGCTGTGCGTGGCGCCCGACCTGCGCACGGGCCGCATCCCAATCCGCAACGCGCTCGGCGCCGCCGAATCGGTCCCGGCCATCAGGCGCTTGATTGTTAAGCAGGGCACGGACGGCTTCGTGATTAAGCGCGAGCTCGGGCGCTTCACCTCGGTTGAGTGCCTGCCCGCCAGCGTGGGTGGCAGCTCGCTACGCGGTCGGCGCTACCTAGAGATCCTATTCGACGAGGCCGCCTTCTTCCGTGGTAGCGACTTCGCGGTCAACGACGTGGACTGCCGGCGCGCGGTCATCACGCGATGCCTCGGGCAATTCTGGAACGGCTCGACGCCATGGCTCGAGACGTCCGACGTCTGGAAGACGTTCGCCGCCAACTGGAACGCGCCCGCTACCGCGCTTGCCGCGCGCATTCCGACGCTTTTGGTGCGCACCGATCCACGAGTCGTGGAGCTCGTAGCCGCCGAACAAGAGCGGGACCCCGAGGCCGCGAAGACCGAATATTTCTGCGAGCCGCCGGCGGGTAGCGGCGGCTGCTACTTCGACAGCTTCGCGGTCAAGCAGTGCGCGGTGGACTCGATGCCGCTCACCTTGCCACCGGTGGCTGGCGCTCGCGACGCGGCAGGCTTCGATCCTGCGTTCCAGCGCGACGCATGTGCCGGTGCGATTGTTCGGCGCGTAGGCGAGATCTTCGAGGTCTGCGAGATTTTCGAGCTACGTCCGGAGCGCGGTGCGCCGCTGGTTCCCAGCCAGACCGTCAAGGAGTTTGCCCGGCTGGCCAAGGGCTACGCGGTCGGCAAGGTCGCGTCCGACATTCACTATCAGGAGGCCGTCAAGGAGTGGCTTGTCGAGGAGGGACTCCGCTTCCAAGCTGCGCCGGGCGGTAACGCTGGCAAGGGCGAGGTCTACGGTTTCGCGCGCGAGATGGTGCACGCGGGGCGCGTGAAATGGAGCGCGGGACATCGGACACTCACTCAGCAGATTCTCGAGGTCATCGCCAGACCACTACCCGCCGGCCTGGTGTCGATCACTTCACCTCGACGGCGCGGATCGCACGGCGACGTCGCAAGCGCTTTCTGTCTTGCCCTGTGGTCGTGCGGCCACGGACCGACGCCGTGGGACCAGCTCGCGCAGTGGCAGAAGTTCAACCGCATCCACGGCTGCGAAATCTTGCTCGGTTACACCCAGCCCATGCGGCCGCTCGAGAAGCAAGAAATCGGGAACGATTGCGGCTCAGTTTTACGAAGAATCAACGGATAGGAACCCCATGACCACCAAAGAAATTCTCCGAGACGAAATCCTCAAGCGGCTCCGCGTCGCATACCCGACATCACCACCCGAGTCGCTCATGTCGATGGCCCACGGCCTGATCGAGGTCGGCGCCTACAACTTCGACGGCTCGCGACTTGTCCCGATCGGTAACCGAGTCGCCATGACCCGAGCCGCGCAGATCGCTCCGAGCCTCGCTCGGCAAATCACCAGCGAGCACGTCAAGGCTTGCTCATCCCAGAGCAGCGAGTCAGCCGCGCCCGTGGATCGAGTGGCGGCGAGATTGCAGGCAATGGGCATCGATTTCGACGCAGCCATCAACCGCGATGGTGGCGACGAGAGCTGGGTCGATGACTACGACCTCTCCCCGAAAGGAGCTGCCTGATGAAAACCCCGAAGGGCACCCAACAGCCCAGCAAGATCAAACAAGCGCTCGCGGCCAAAAACCTCCGCGCTGCGCCGCCGCCACCGGCGAAGGTTCAGCAGATCCAAAAAGCCGTGCAGGGCAAGGGCGCAGCGGGGCCGAGCAAATGATCGCATCCCACGTCGCACTGACTGCCGCGCGCGCCGTTGTCACGGACATGCTGGATCGCCAGGCCACGCTCAAGAAAGAGCGCGGGACCGCTACCAACGAGCTCGCCGAGGCTGCGGAGGAACAGCGGCGCCTGAACGGCGCGGCCGCCATCGGCGAATCGGATCCAGTGGCGCTCGCTGCTGCGGACACACGCCATGCGGCGGCCGAGAAGGCCTTGCGGCGTATCGTCGACGGTCTCGCTCTAATCGATGAGAGGCTACCCGCCGCCCAGCAGGCCCTCGATCTGGCAGAGGCCGCGTTCCGCACCGAGGCCGCGGAGCTGATCGAGCCCGCGCACGATCGCCTAGCAGCGCTACTGCTCGAGCAGGCGGAGGCGCTCGCCACGACCTACGGTCGCCTGGCTCAGGTCGCGACTGTACGCGGCCGCGTGCCGGTTGGCATCATCATGGGCGACTCGCTACTTCGAGGAGCTGGCCAGCCTCTCGAGCAGGTTCGGCGGAGCCACAACGTGGACTTGACGCTCTCGTTCATGAAGGCGCCGGCCCGACTCACCGAGGATCAGATTCTTCAGCGCCTCTCGTGGGCCGAGCCCGAGGCCGCGGAGTGACAGACTTTGGGGCCGCTATCTTCGTTGGCAGCGGCGGCGGCGGAGTCGTGCCGCCTGCAGCGGGTCGAGCGGCATTGGCTTGCTGCTCCTCGCTGCACCCCGAGACGCATCCGTTGCGCCCCCACCTGTTTATCCGAGCCGGTGGGGAGCGCGGCGGTTTTTTTTACTTCACCCCTGAGGATTACAGATGCCCCCCTATGATTTGGACGTAGCTGACACGGGACGCGATGACATGTCGCACATTCGCGGCTCGACGGACTGGTACATGGCCCGCTCACGCGCAGCCAATGAGCGTGCACGCTTGCTGGCCGGCCCACCGCGCGCGCTTGACGATGTCTTGCGCCAGACCGACCCGCATATCGTGGTGGCGATTCGGGCTTACTTGGCCAAGCATGGGGGCCGCCATGCTTGACCCTATCGATGGCGCAGCGCCCGTGACTCGCGCGATCAATTGCTGGGTCGCAATAAAAGCTCTCGGCACGCCGACAGCGGCGGAAATTGAGTCGGAGCTGACCACCAAATTGAGCAGTGACAACTTGGACAACCTGGGTCCGATTTCGCTCGCCTACGTTTCGAGCGGGCTTGGTTACCTGCTCAATCTCGGTCTCGTGACCGTCGGCGGCGCCGAGAATCGCTACTCGATCCCAGACCCGTCGCGGCTCATCCGGCGCGCCAGCGCTGACGTCGAGTTGGTGCTTTCGGGCGCGACCTTTCACAAAGGATACATGTGGTGACCCCATGACCGGCAATGACTGGCTCGACGAGTTGGTAGACGTCACCGACGAGATAGACCCCACACGCGCCGACGTCCGACTGCTCGGCACTACGTCGATTCTCTTTGGGCGTGTGGTCGAGATCGTGACCCGGCGCGCGCTCGACTACGAGGCACCGTTCAGCTCGGCCGAGGTCCGGCGCATGCAACAGATCCTACACGCGCTGACCGATTCTCTGGACCGCGCTGCGGCACGTGAGCGGGCGCCGCTCCGGCGCGTGAGGAGGCCATCGTGAGCTTCGCCTTCGCTCGGGAGTACACATCCTTCGCCTCCGACATCGCGAAGCTGCGCATTTGGTGGAGGATAGGATGACCGAGAACGAATTGCTGACGTTCATTCACGGGTCTCTGACTGAGCTGATGACAAAAGTCAGCGCCGAGTTCGAGCAGCGCGAGACGACATTTCGATCAGCCGACCCGGCAGCGCTCGAAGCGGTAGCAGCGCAAGCTGCCGCGTCGTCGGTTGCTACGTGGCTCGCCATTCGGGCCACGCTCACCCAGAGGAGTGACTGAGATGCTCTTAAATTACGAAGTTTCTGTCATCGGCCTCAACACGCTGAACCGAGCCCTTGGATCAATCGAGGCACGATTCGTCCGCCATCAACGCGCGCTCAATCGCATGATGCCTGCCGCACGGAGCGGTGGCGCCACGGCTAGCGGTGCGGTGGCGGCAGCGGCACGGCGCGAGTCCGCGCAGATGGATCGCGAGCAGCAGCGGCAGCTCCGGTACTGGGACACCGCGCATCGGCGCAGCCAGGACGCTAGGATCCGCGACGAGAACCGCCGGCACAAGCAGGCCATGCGTAACGCCGAGCGCGAGGCGGCAGCAGCGAAGCGGTCCGCTCAGACGCAGCTAGCGGCACGGCGGAGATTCGTCGAGGGCACGTTCGGAAAAATGGGGCAGTCGGTCCGCTCGGGTATCGGTGCCGTAGGGACATTTGGTTCCACTGCTGCCGGCCTCGCGGGCGGCTTCGCCGCGGTCGGCGCCGTGCAGTCAGTCATGGAGACCAGACGCATGGCAGCACGGCTCGCCAATCAGGCCGGCACGCCGACGCTCAAGGGCGACTTGCTCCGTGAGTCTGGCTCACTCCGCGGCTTCACGGGTCAGGAGGCCTTGACGGGTCTCGAGGAGTTCACGTCCGTCACAGGTCGGCTCGACGTCGCGCGCGCGATCATCCAGGACATGGGTCAGCTGGCGCTCGCCACGGGCACGGAGCTCAATGACCTGATGGCCGCCGCGGGCAACGCCTTCATTCCGATCGCAGACAAAATCAAAGAGCCCAAAGAACAGATGGCTGCGCTCGTGGACGTCATGGGCGCGTTCGCCGCTCAGGGAAATCTCGGCGCCGTCGAGATCCGACAGCTCGCGACCGAAATGGCCGGGCTTGCCGCTACCACTCAGCGCTACAGCGGATCTCCCACGCGCCTGCTCAAGACGGTTGGAGCAATGGCTCAGGCCGCTCGGCAGCGCGGTGGTGCTTCATCGGCAGCCGAAGCGACCACGTCGGTGGCCCGCTTCGTTGACGACATCGCTGCAGATCCAAGCAAGTTCGCGCGCGCGGGAGTCAAGGTCGGCACGCGAGACAGGCGCGGCAAGCTCACGCAACTCGACGACCCCGAGGAGATCATGGTTCGCATGCTCGCCAAAACTTCGGGCGACCTCGGTGAGGTTTCGGATCTCTTCGGCGTGTACGCGGGCCGAGCAGTGGCGGGTTTCGCGCCACTGTTCACGGAGGCGGAGCGCCGGAACGAGGCGCTACCCGTAGCCGAGCGCGCCAAGCGCGGCCAGGCAGGCGAGCGCGCTGTGCGTGCGGAGTTTTCGAGGCTTGTCAACGCGAGCAAGCCGCGCGAAGAGATCGAGCGCGCTGCCGCGTCCGTGCTCGAGGAGCCGGACATGCGAATTAAGGAGGCAACCAAGGCCTTCAACACCGCAGTCGGGACCGAGCTACTGCCGGCGCTGACACAGCTGATTCCGGAGTTCACCCGTATGATGCCCGAAATCACATCAGCGACGCGCGCACTCGCTAGCTTTGCTGCGTGGTTTGCCGAAAACCCGCTCTCGGGTCTCGGTGCTCTCGTGCTCGGCAGCGTGGCGAAAGACCTAGCCGCCGCCGGCATTGGTAAGGCAGTGAGCACAATTCTGACGTCGATGCTGCTCCAGAGCCGGCTCGGCGGCGCGGCTGTTCCAGTGGGTGGCGCTGCGGGCCTAGCGGGCAAGGCCGGCGCCATTGGTGCCGCTGTGGCAGGCGTTGCGCTTGCCGCAGATCAGGCCAACGAATTCGGCAAGGAGAATGGTGGCTGGGCTGGCGCTGCTTCGTTCCTGGGATTCGGGCGCGGCAAGGGCTTCGGCTTCGATGCCGTGGACGACATGATGAATCAGGACGCGCGGGCCAGAGCGGCGCAACGTGGTAACGGCCCAGCGCCTCCGGCAATCGTCGATACCAGTCAGCTCGACACGGCAGCCGAGCGGCAGATCCAGGCTGCGGAGGCGATGGAACGCGCAGCCAAGGCAATGCCGACGAGCACCGGGCCCAACCGCACCAACAGTCCCTCACCAGTGAAATGAGTCACGTGCATGACGCACGCAGCGGGTCTACCACGTGGCTCATCCCCGCGACTGAACGGGAGGCGGAAGGCGTGGGCGGCGCCGCAGTGTCATCGGCCGAGCAGCGACCAAGTCTTGGATTTGCAGCGCACGGCCTCGTAGCCCATGGTGGCGAGGCTGTCCCCGGAGTCCTTGACCCACATCGAGCCCCACACGAGACACTTTGCGGGGTCGTCCGAAGGCACAACGACTTCGAATCTGTCCCCCGAAGCGTAGGGCGGGCTTGCTGTTTCGTTCATCTTCAATGCGATTGGCTTGAGGGCGCGTCGGCGGAGCTCCCGTCCGTTGAGCGCCAGGAGATCCGCGCGTCCGCCGGCCGCTTCATCCGCCTGCAGCTTTGCTGCGATCTCTAAGCAGTGAACGCCACACCCGCTCCGTGCCGGCGTCAACGCCCGGGCGTGCATGTGGGCACCGATTCTTTTCCAGCAGATCCGCCGCGTTGCCGGTGAGCTACAAAAGAGCGGTTGACTCTGATACCAACTGCTATACATTGGGGTGCTAGCAGGAGATATCAATGAAGCGCTACGCTGCCGACCCGACAATGCGAGAAAAGCAGCTCAATGTGCGTCTGAGTCCCGAGGAAGCGGCACGGCTCGAAGCCGTGGCCGAGCACTACAGCCTGAGCGCCGCGGCGGTTTTGAGGATGCTCGTCAAGCGCGAGCACGACGCCTTGTTCGGCGTCGAGAAGAAGAAGCCCAAGAAGTAACCCAATGCGGGGCCCGGCTGCGCAAACAGCCGAAGCCCCAAGTCACCACAGTGAGGATGATTCACCATGGCAACCAACGAAACCGTATCACAAGAAACCGAATCGACCCTAGACGACACGGAGCGCCGCCGACGCTGCCTGGCTCTCCAGGCGGAGCTTTTCGCCCTGGGCACCTACCCGGACTCGCATCGGAGCTGCGTCACCAAAGTGCTCTGCGTCGGGCAATACGTGAACCAGGCGGACGGCTGCACCGCCGAGCGCGCGCTGCTGCGCTGGGCTGCAGCGACGAGCAAGGCGGTGGCCATCGCGCTGGTGCACCAGCAAAACGAGGAGAACGTGGACCTGGTGCTCTACGATCACGAGGCGGCCGCTGTTCTTGCGGGAGTGGCGGAGATTCTCGACGCGGCGCCCCGCCTCATCGAAGACTTCGAGTCGTTCCGCTTGTGCTCGCCGGAGAGCACCCGTCCGCGCTACGTTGAGCGCCAAGACGAGGAGGACGACGCCGAAGGCGAGCCTGACCCGGTCGCAGCAGGCGAACGCGACCTCGAGGTACTGAAGCAAGCTGCCGCCGAGAAAGCCACCGAGGCTCCCAAATGAACCGCGTGCAGGTGCGCGGCGCGTTCGAGTTCATCACCGGCAACGACGGCGAGTTCGGCGAAGCGGTTCAGCGGGCGCTGGCTGCCTACTGCATTCTCAACCACTGCGCGTACGCCGACGTCGCCCCGATGGCTCGCCATTGGGTGCGCTACATGGGCAAGTCGGGCGGGAACTTCACCGCGCAAACCTGGTTCGATCTGCTGCGCTCGCAACGCGGCGCCTGGCCACGGCTGACCGTGGTCGAAGGTGGTGCGCCGTGAGCGCCTCCGCCAACACCGTCGCCGTGCCGATCAGCGCGATCACTCAGCTGTTCGACATGGGCAACTACTCCAGCTCCCCCTACGACGGCACGAAGCTTTCGGCTGTCGACCTAGCACGCAACATCATCCGGCATGCCGCGATCGAGCTTCAGGTGCTCGGTGACTGCATCGGGGCGGAGCGTACCATCACGGACGCGGACCTGTGCAGCCACTGCTGGCGCTTGAGCGCGCAGTACGAAGCCGCGATCGAGATCATCAATGCAATGGACGGGACGCATGCTGCGCCGGAAAGCGAGACTGTCGAATGAGCGCCATCACCGGCATGGACGACAACACCGCGCAGTGCGTGTGCGATCACATCGCCAGCGCTTGCGACCAGTTCGCCGAGGCGGTTTCGAACATGCACGAGGAGCAGCCGCCCGGCTACCACGACGTGTGCGAGGCGCTAACGACGCTCTACAAGCTGCGCGCTGAGATCGGCTTCTTCGGCGGCAAGGTGGTCGCTGACCTGACTGAGCCTGTTGAAAGCGGGGCTGCCGAGTGAGCGCCAAAGTCATCCACCTCGCCACGGTCCGCCGACGGGGCAAAAAGCCAAAACCAAGGCCGTCCAGCACGGCGGCGAACGCTTCGGATCTTCGCGTCTGGAAAGCCGACGGCCACGTGATGCTGACCGTCGGCGACCTCGAATGCACGCTCACCCCTGCCGAGGCTGCAGAGCTCGGCGAGTACTTCACCCTGATGGCCATCGGCCTAGGAGCGAAGCCATGACCCGCGCCGAACGCATCGCCAGCATCAAGCGCAAGCTGCAGGAGCTTCGCGCCCGTGCGCTGCGCGTCCAAAACGAAGAATTCCAAGCAGCGCGCCAGCTCGAGGAGATCGAGATCGAGGTCGTGAAGCTGGGGAAGGAGCAGGAGCGGGATGCGTAAGAAAACCGGCACCATCGTCAGGACGAAACTCGGGCTCTGGCAGGCGATCATCACCACGCCGGACGGCAAGCGGCGCCGGCTCCCGCCCTTCCCCAAGGGAACCAGCGAAGCCATGGCCCGCGAGAAGGCTGCCCACTACGCCGAACGCGCGGCGCAGATGCCCGAGGCTCCCCTGCCAGCTGGCGAGACCGCGGCCGACAAGTGGTGGGCGGAGTTCTTCGAGCACCGGAAGTCCAAGGGGCTTACGCCCGTTCGGACGCTCTACGTGGCGCACCTGCAGTCCGTGCTGGACGACAAGCACCCGAGCGAGTGGACGGTGGACGACTGCGAAGCCGTCAGGGACTCGCTCGACGCGAAGATCTTGGCCGGCGAGTGGACGCGCGAGGATCGCGTCTACCGGTTCGGCTGGAAGCGCGCGTGGAACGTCTGGGCCGTGTTCACGAGCGCGTGCAAGGCAGCGGCGCGCTCCAAGAACAAGGCACTGAGGGTCCGGCGCGACAACCCCTGCCAGGGCATCGAGCCACCGGAGCGGGGCGCCAAGAAGCGCAAGCAGTGGCTCTACCCGCTCGAATTTCGGAAGCTCCTGGCTTGCGAGGACGTGCCGGGCCGCTGGCGCATCCTGTACGCCTTGGCCGTTTACCTGTATGTGCGCCCCAACGAGCTGGCGGCGCTGCAGCGCAAGGACATCGACCTCGACGCCGGCATCATCGACATCAACAAGGCCTGGAACTTCGCCAAAAAGGAGCCCAAGCCCTACCCGAAGAGCGCGGCGGGCGTTCGGTTCGTGCCCATCGAGGTCGAGCTCCGGCCGCTGCTGGCCATGCTTTGCGAAGGCCTCGAGCCCGATGACCGGATCGTGCTCCGGATGCCGCCGGCCGAAGATTGGGCGGAGACCCTGCGAACCCACCTGGCCCGCGCTGGCGTGGACCGTGCGGCGCTGTTCGACGACTCCGACACGGTCAAGCACATCACGTTCTACGACCTCAGGGCGACGGGCATCACGTGGCGTACCCTCAGGGGTGATGACGCGCGCATCATTCAGCGCGCAGCTGGTCACGAGAAGTACGCCACGACCGAAGGCTACGTGCGTGAAGCGGAGGTGTTTCGCGGGCGGGTTGGTGATCCGTTTCCGCCGCTCCCGGACCTCAATCGTTACACCGAATCGATCACCGAGGGTCTAAGTGTTGGAAAGATTTGCGTCCCCAAGGGGATTCGAAGCGTTGCGGACACCGGGAGATCCCGCGGAAATCGCGGGATCTTTCCACGATCTTCGGATCGCGATGAAGCTCATCGCTTAGGGACGTGCCGGGATGCCAGCGGTGGACTTGGAATTCGCGACCACGACCCGAACCGGGAGGCTGCTTCAGTGGCTCCGGACGGACGCAGCCAAGGGCCGGCCTTCGGTCTCCTTGCCGCATTCGTGCCTTGCCGCGTTCGTTCTGGCGCACGGGCACCCATTCGCGGTGGGCGGCGTCGGCAGCTCTCAGCGCCGCCTGGCGCGCTCGCTCGCGGCCACGCACTGGCGCGTCCACGGCCCCTTCCAGCACCGCGAGCCGGCCCTCAACGCCCAGCGCTGCCTGTTCCTGGACGAGCCTGAGCGGTTTGTCTACGCGGAGGGCTTGGTCTGGGACGACCGCGCGGGCTACCCCGAGCCCCACGCCTGGCTGTCACTGGACGACCACGTCGTCGACTTCACCGCCTCCGTCCCGGGCGAACCGCCGCGCGGCAGCGAACCCATGCAGCTCATCGGCGCTTCCGAGCACCGAGCCTACTTCGGCGTCCGCATCCGGCGCGACTACGTCCTGCGCCGAAGACGCGAGAGCGGGCGGCTCGCGGCGCTGATCGACGACTGGGAGCACGGCTTCCCTCTTCTGCACTGCCCGCCTGCGGACTTTCGCCACGATGAACGCGGAGGGCAGCCATGACCGTTACGTCGGGCGTTTCAAGGCGCCCTTCGCCCGTTTCATCAGTCGTTTCACCGAAACGGCTCAGCGTTTCACCGCGCGTTTCCGCCTCGCGCGGTAACAGTTACCAAGAGTCATCAGGCAACCTTCTCAGACAGAAAGAAGAAATAGATCAAATAGATCTTCAATCCTCAATCCCGCGCGCGAGAGCGTTACAGCCGTTACGTCGGCGCGTTTCCGGGTGGCGAAACGCGTTTCGGTTACGAGCGTTTCAAGCAACGAACGGCAATCACGTCGCGGCGGGCCGCGGAAGAATTCGTATTCACTCGGCAAAGCTACAATTGGCGGCTGTTGCACACTGCGTGCAACAGGGCCATCCCAGACAACAAATCGGATCGCCAACCACCGGCGCTGGTCGAAGGGGCGGGCGTTCCCCAAGTTCCTGGCACAGTGACGCCATCTAGGCGGCCGCCTCTTGCTCTAGTCCCCCAGCGCGCGCACACTGCTCTTGCCCCCCGCATTGGCCGGCCTATCCGGTTGGGCAGCCACCGCCTCAAGGGGTCGTGGTCAAGAGGACCGACCGGGAGCACCGGCAACTGTTCTCACGACGTGGCGCCAATGCCGAGCCCCGTAGATCTTCATCGATCTCGGGGCTCTCGCTCTTTGTCTGCGGAGGCTAGCCCATTCTCATGCATTACGTCGGGCGCGGCTCGTAGCTAGCGAGCTAGCGAGGCCCCTGCAACGCGCCGCTCACTGTCTAGATCAGGCGACAAAGGATCGCCTTAGCGGCCAGCCAGCGTTCGCAGTTGCGGCAATCGCTTCTCGAAGAAAGCGTCACCTAGTCGAGGATCGTGCGGAATCGCTTCAAAAGCGTCGAGCTCGAACCGAGCGTAGACTTCCCGCCCCTCGGCGCTGCAGGCAAGGTCCCCAATCACCTTGATCGAACGGTGAACCTCTCGGAGCTTGCCGGCTTCGCACAAGTCCGTCAGAAAGCCCTTTGCACAGCCGATAGCCGCTCGCGCTTGGCGGAGCCCACGCTCATCCTGGTACTTTTCGAAACCGTGCGTGTTGTGGATTCGGCTGACGAGGCAAAGGACCGGATGCATGACGCGCAGCAGGATCCCCGTTGCGTGATCCGCGCGGTCTTTCAGTTCAACCTCGATCGCCGTGTCCTGAATCGTTTGCACGTCGAGGCCGTGGACCGTGCGTAGGAAGTCTATCTGCCGCTGAACGCCGCGCTTGTCTTCAAACGTGACGATCGCCGTTGCGGCGGAGCGAGCTTCGACGTCGACCGTCCGAACGCTGCTACCCGCAATGGCGCGCGCCATTCGAATCGCGTCGTCTTGAGTTCCGCAGAAATCGACGTCGTCGCTGGTTACAGCCGCGAGCTGTTCGAGACTCGGCACCCGTGGGCGGTAGTGGCTGAGCCAGAAGTTAAGGGCTTGGCCGCCAACCAAGACGACAGCACCGCCAGGGAGCGCGGGTCGGATGAGCTCGAACGCATCGTCAAACTCAAGCGGCGGCTTGGTCACAGCGGACGCGAGCGGTTCCAGTGAATGATCGTTCGGTCAGCCGTCAGGAAAGCGTTCCGCGCATCGATGGCTTCCGCGCTCTCCCCCGCAGCCAAGGCACGCTCGTCCGCATCGCGCGACGCTTGCTTTTCGCGAGCACGCTCCTCGGGATCAAAGCTGAGGGGGGCCTTGGAGGGTTCCATTTGCTTCCGGTGCCTGCCCCGAAGCATAGGCATTACGTACCGTTTTGCACGTAGCTTTCAGCACCTCAACGAGGCCGCCCGACGCCCACACCAGCGTATTCATTAGGTAAACTGTCACGACACTTGCACTCCTATGCCCTCCTCCCGTGCCTACTTTCGGGAGGTCGGCACCAGCCGCCCGTCCCTGCACGCCTATCCTCCGCGGCTTCAAGCCGCGCTCGTTCGATGAGCCGCAGCCGTTCGTGCAGCGGCAATCGGCGAATTAGGGCGAGAACCTCTTCGAACGCGCTCACTTGCTCGGCGGCCTTTTGGCGACGCTCGCCTTTAGCTCGTCCGGTTTGACGCGGACGATGCATCCATCCTCGACTTGCACGATATACGTGTTCGTCGCGATCGCGATTTCTTCCGCCCGTTGGCGCGCGCGCCGCAGCGCCGGAAGCGCCAAGGCGAGCTCGCGCGTACGGGCCTGTTCGCCGGGCTTGGGGTTCATCGCTTCTCGTCCCAATCTACCAGACGGGGGCGCCTTCGGAGCGGTCGCGGAACCGGCGTCCGTCATATCACCGGAGGTCGCCGAAGCGAGCCTGTCCGAAATTCACCCAATCCTCATCGGTGAACACTTCGCGCACACGCTGGGCGTAGCGCGGCGTGTCTTGCCGGCGCTGTCCGGTGGTCTCCTCGGGATACGGCGCGGCCCAGAGGCCAACTTTCCGAAGGTGATCACGTGCGCGCATCAGTCTTAGGAACGCGACTTCGATCAGCTCGACCACCTTTTCACGCGGAGCTTGGCTCTTGACCGCCTCGATGGCTCCCATCACCGCGATCTGGCCGCGCAGCAGGTCCGCCAAGCGCCAGTCCTCGAGCCCTTGCTGCAAGGTGCTCTGCAGCTCCGACGGCACCGCGAGCCCGAACACGGCAAGAGTCGCGTTGAAGAACGAACGCAAAAGACCAAACGCCCAGTCCGCGGTGTCGATCGCGTCAGCATCGTCGACATACGCCTGCACGCGGCGCTGGTCCCGCTCGATATCGTCCATCACGGCGGCGCGCAGTACGTCTTGGTTTGTCGCCATCAGCTCACGGAACGTGCGCCCCAGGGCTTCGAGCGGCGCAGCGATCGCCCGCGCCACTTCGTCTAGCAGGGCATCGGAAACGACCCCCCTTTGAAGTCGCCCCAGCTGCGCAGCGATGGGCGCTTTCGTCCAGCCGAGGCTCTCACCCACCTGCGCAGGCAAACGTTCCAGCAGCGCGTCGACATCGAGGACAAGTGCGGCCCGGGCGAGTGCTGCGTTGAGGGAGAGGCTCGTGATGACGGTGAAACGAATAGCATGATGCGCCACGTAGTCACCTCGACTCTCGTTCCCGTCGACGGGTTGCTGTCTGTCTGACGGATGAAAGCGCGAGCGGGGCTATTCAGCTGCTCCGAGTGTCTTCTACTGGGATACCTACCAGCCCTGACGTTCGTCGCGCATCGAGCAAGGTCGAAAGCTGGGCGCCATCCGCGCACGCTCACGCGAGGCCCCGAGCCGCTCGGCGCCCGAGAATGCCCGCGCGCAGACGCAGATGGACGCGCCACACAACATTCCTTCCCACCTCCGCTCACGCAACCGCGTGTAAGGACTCCATAAACGGCACACCCTGCCGATCTCAATGGAAACGCTGTTTCCCGATCGCTAACGACATGCTATGTAAGTCCCCTCGCATGGTAGAGAAGGCAGTCGTTGGTTTGCGCCTGACCCCCGACGAAATCGCGTTGCTCGACGCGCTCGCAGCCCATGAAGAGCGCACGCGCTCGGATACGGCGCGGCGCGCGATTCGGGCCTACGCCGAAAAGCTCGGGGTGACGGTCAAGCCCGCGAAGCGCCCCAAGAAGTAACCAAACACAGACGGACCCGCGACCGGTTGGAGCCGACCGCGAGTCCTGAGCACCACGAAAGGCGGACTTTCATGGCACCTAAGGGCGGAAGTGTACTCAACGAACCGCGCAGCGCGGTAGAAATCGCAGAATCTATCAAGGGTTGCCGCGATCTCATACGGATCGCTGACGCACAGATCGACAGGGCGCAGAGCGATCTGAGCATCGCGCGGCTGGGGCTGGCCGAGCTGGAGCTCGAGCTCACCACCCGAGGCCTTCGACCGACACCCGGCTCGGGCGAAGGAGGGCAAGCCCCATGAACCTCGAAGACTCCATGCTCACCTCGCACATCCGCGCGACGATGGGCGAAGTCATGATCGGCGCCGAACAGCTCAAGGGCCTCGCTCAAACGCTCGACGGCTTCTGCGACCTCGCCGCCGCCCACACCGACGCCGAGGAAATGCGACAGGTCGCCATCGGCATCAAAGCCACGGCAGCTCACGCCCTCCTGACCGCAGCCAACGTCGCCGGGCTATCCGAGCGACTGAACAGCGTCGCGGCGGTGTTCGAAGCCGCCATTCCGCCGGACAGCGAGCCACCGGCCAACGACAGCGACGAGGCCTGAGGCGCCGCGGGCGGGCTCAGGTTCGCCTGGCCCGCCCGCCGCTAAAAGCGGTTACCTGACGTTAAGACCAGCTCGGCTATCGCATTAGGCTATTGCCAGAGAGCTATCCTGATCGTATAGTCGACCTCGTGACCGGACAGGAACTGCGAAAAATTAGAGACTCGATGGGGGTCTCGCAGTCGGAATTGGCAACGCTCCTTGGGGTCAAGCCCAACACCGTTGCTCGCTGGGAACGGGGTGAAGCGAAGGTACCGAAGACAGCGGAGCTGCTCGCCCAGCGCATCGGCGACGGCAATGGGCCGACGGCGACGAACACCAGGATCATTATCGATCCTTTTCACAAAGCCATTCTTGAGGGGCTCGACGGACAACTCGATCCGGAGACCTTCGAACTATGCGCCTCCAGCTTGCTGAAGACGGTGGTGCCAAACCTCACGCCTGTGCGCGGTGGCTCCGACGGTGGGTACGACGGCGCTCTGATCGCGCCTGATGGATCCATCTGCCCACTGGTGACGACCACGGGTAGCGACGCGAAGGGCAACCTCAAAAGAAACCTGACGAAGGCTCGCGCGAAGGGCAAAGCCATCCCTCTCGCTATTTTCGCTTCACCTCGACGCATTACGCCTGCACAGCGGGGGGCACTAGCGGGCGTCGCCAAAGAGCTTGGTGTCCCGAACCTGCAAATCTACGAACAAGAGTGGTTTGCGCAAGCACTCTATGGCGCTCTGACCTGGGCCAAAAGGTTGCTGGGCGTCACGGGAAAGCCCAGCTCGCTAAGTCCCTTCGCCCCGCTCCAATCGCGGAAGCGCGCACCCCAACTCCTCGGACGTGACGAGCTGCTGGCTCGCCTTGCTTCGCTGAAGTCCGACACAATTCTCGTCGGCGGCCCTGGGCTCGGGAAGACCGCGATCATGCAACTTCTCGCTGAGCAGTTGGGAGGCGCGTTCCTCGTTGATGCCGATCGAGAGGGTATTGCCAACGCGGTGCGGGAAAGAAAGCCGACCTGCGTCTTCATTGACGATGCCCACCTCTACGCGGAACGGGTCACACTGCTAGCCGAGATTCGTGAGCAGATCGGCGCAACATTTCGCATCATCGTCAGCGTTTGGCAGAACGGGGTCGGCGCTGTACAAGCCTCCCTTTCGGTGCCCGACGCGGGAGTGGTCGAGGTCGATCCGCTGGATGCCGACACGATCGTGAAGGTTATCCATCAAGCCGGCCTGCAGGGAACGGATGGGTTGATCCGCGCGATCGTAAGACAGGCCGAAGGTCGTCCAGGCTTGGCCGCAACGCTCGCCGAGCAATCCTTGCAACAGTCGGTCTACAAAGCGCTGAGCGGCGAAGGTCTTCTCGACCGGCTGGGCCCGATTCTTGAAAAGGGGCTCCGGGGCGATGAGTCGGTATTGCTTGGATGCTTCAGCGCCGGCGGAACGCACGGCTGCTCCCCTGACCGAGTGGCGACTCTCTTAAGGCGTCCCCGCGACGAGGTCATGGGGAAATTGGCGGCGCTCTCTGCCGCGGGCGTCATCCGCTTAGCCTGGGATGGCTGCATCTCCGTCTGGCCCATCGAACTGCGATGGACGTTGCTGCGGTCCGCACTGGAGCGTCCGGGCGCCCTTCGGGTCGATGAGTTGATCGCTGGCGTGGATGTCCACGCTGACGCCATTGAGGCGCTGATCGGCGCCCGCTCGCGTGGAGCGCGCGTCCCGGAACTGTGGGCGCTGCTTGTGGCGGCGTCGACGCCGCGGCTTTGGGCCATGTACGCACAGCTAGGTGCAAGCGAGGCCCGCGAAGTTGCTGATACCTATCCCGACTTGCTTTTGGAGGTTGCGCCTGCGTGGCTTCGCTCCGCGCCGGATGAGGCAGTCCCTCGATTACTCTCGTCGATGCAGGACGAGGTGAATGATGCTGGCGACCCGGAGGCCCTACGAGCACTGAAGGGCTGGGTTCTTGGCTCGCGAAACACCGATAAGACGACGCGGCGCCGCGTGTCGCTCATCGAAAACACGATCGCATGGGCACGTAGGTCGGGAAACGCATGGGTCGCGCTTTCGGCGGTCTCGGTCGCGATGGTCCCAGGCTGGGAAACAAACGAGACCGATCCTGGCAGCGGCCGAACCTTCACGATGCGACACGGCGTGCTGAACGCCTTACAGCTTGAGCGCATCATCGGCCTGTGGCCGGGGGTGCGTGACCTCATCACGGAGCGCAACCGAATTCCGTGGCAACGGCTCTTCACGATGCTGCGATCGTGGCTTATCCAGCTGCCAGGCATTCCGCTCGACGGGGCGACGCAAACATCGATCAAGCGCTTCGCATCTGAGCTGATCACGGACCTTCGTGAGCGAACAACGTGGCATCAAGGCGCTCAGCATCGGCTTTCTGAGCTCGCGGCTGCCCGCCGGCTTCCAGTTGGCGCTCCACTCGATCCGGAATTCGCGATTCTTCACCCCCCGGATACGCGCTGGACCAAGGATTGGGACGCGCATCGCCGGAAGCAGGTAGCCGCTGCGCAGACGCTGGCTGCCAAGTGGAAGACCTATTCAGCTAGGGACGTCGCCAAGAAGCTTGCGAACATCGAGAGGACGGCAGCAGAAGCCGACGTCCAAGGCGTGGCTGTGGTCGATGCTTTCTGCGAGGCGCTCGCCACGCAAGTAACCGATCCTCGTGAGTTTGCCATCGCTCTCGTGGAAGCCCGTCTGGCGCCCAACCTCGTGGCTCCCTTCGCGGCAGCTCTAAGAGGCAACGAATTTTCTTCGTTGATGACCTCCATTCGCGAGATCGAAATCTACTCAGGGTTGGCACTTGACCTGGTGCTCGCCATGCCGAGCATCGACAAGAAACTTCTGGACCTTACAATCGAGCGAGCTGCTCGGCGTGCGTCCATTGTGGAGTGGCGGTGCAGGAACATGGCGAAGGAGGTTCTCGAGCATCTCCTTCTCCACTCCAACTCAGAAGTTGCGATCGCCGCTGCCGTCGGCGCGTGGACCATCGAGAAGCAGGTTCCGGAAGGAGAACCTATTCAGAAAGCCTGGAGGCAAGCCGTCCTCCGATCGGCGGTTCGTGATAGCGGCGACGGCAATCGCGACTACTGGATCGAGCAACTGTTGCAGGCCGATCCCGAGCTTGCCTGCGAGTGGGTTAGCGAGGTTATCCGGTCGCCCAGCCCTGTTCGCTACTCGACTATCGAGATCGCTAAGCGAGTAGTTCCCCTCATGAATGAGCCGCAGCGCACGCGCCTCATCTCGTCCACTAGCGAGGACAACGGGTCAGGGGAACTGCTGCCGACCATCGTCGGTGACACCGCCACCCTGTTTGAGCTGCTCCTCGAACGCGACATCGACACGCGCTTGAAACTGGCCGCCCTACTCGGGCCCCCCAATGCTAGCTGGGGTGACAAGGTCGCCCTGGCATCTGCGGCCGGGCACTCAGACAACGACATCGTTCGGGCTACCCTACCAACCCACTGGTCCTACTCCGGAAATGAAAGCGCCTTCTGGCAGCGCTGGGCGGACGCTTTCGAACCGTTCCTGACTCATCTCAACGCGCGCGTCCGCCGCATCGCCGAGCAGGGAAAACGAGACATCGACGAACGTATCAAGCACAGCCTCAAGGCTGAACGGCTTGAGGCCATTCATGGCATTGGTGGATGAAGGCCACAAGAAACTGCGGCTACCAGGGAGAAGAAGCGAGGGTACGCGTCTCGCGTCTCCTGTATGGGGTCTGGGGTCTGGTGGGCTCTACTTGCCAGTTTCGGCGCTGATCCGAAAGGATTGGCGCGAAAATTCGCCATCTAAGAGACCAACCTGTGCCCTCCAGCGCATCCACACGGGGCCGATTCCCGACCATGTTCTTGGCGCGCTCCCGGCGTCGCAAGCGAATCTAAGTGTTAGAAATCTCGGCAATTCCGAGCCAAGATCGGGCAGGTAATCAAATGGCGAAGCCGAGAACAAACGAGGACAAGCACCTCGAGCAGCTGCGCGCTCAACATTTCCCGAGGTCGCGTGGCCGCCGCTGGCCGGCGGCAGGTGGCGCGGGGTGGTTCAAGGCCCCCCGGACGTTGCCCGTCCTTTTACAAATCCTGACCGACAAGCAGGTGGTCAGCCGCGGAAATCCCGGGCTGGCGTACCTTGAGCTGCTGTCGCGAGTTCGCGAAGCCGGTTTCGTTGTCCTCGACCATCCCGCCGATCATGCCCGCATCATCGGCTACGCGCGTACGCGCACGTGGACCGACGCGATGCAGCAGCTTTCAGCCCTCGGCTTCATTGAGACGAAGAAGAGCCACAACCGGGACTTCGCCTATGCGCTCATGGTCAACCCGTTCATCGCAGTTAGGAGACTTTACAGCCAGGGCCGAATCTCCGACGCCCTTTGGGATCTTTTCTTCGAAAAGTGGACCAAGGCAGGAGCGGAAGTCCCGGACGACGATGAGCCGACCGTTGCAGCGCCAGCAAAGTCTGGCAGCCGAACTAAGCCGACGAAGGCTGCCGCGGCGCGGCGCGCGCCCCCTCGGAAGGGAGCATAGCTGCGTTTGCAGTCTTGCTGCTCACAAGGCTGCCCAGGAACTCTTGTGCCTCGGTGCTCTCCAATCATCATGGGGTCCAATCCACGATGATGCTCCCGGGCTAAGTAGTTGTTGTTCAGGGTCCAACCTGGAAACGTCCTGGGCAGCCTTGTGAGCAGTATGGCCTCTTGCCACGGGTGTGGCGAGCCGAATTCAGCAGCAGAACAAAGCCGCCGGCCATAGCAAACCGCGGCGGCCAGCCCCCTGCGGCGCGCTCGACGTGCCGTCACCCTGTCAGTCGATCGGCAAGTCGAGGAGCTGGCCAAGTTTGATCCCCCAGTCGGCCGCCTCGTCCCAAGCGTAGAAGTCGTTCTTGCTGTCCACGATGAGCTTCAATGTGGGCGGGTTGCCAAAGACAATGCCCTTGACCTGCGCCTTCTGGATCTCGGCGGCCGCGTTGCTATCGAGCCACGCCTGCCACTCGTTGAGCCTGTCGAACGCACGGTCCATCACGTCCACTACTCGCCCACCCACGCCGGAACTCGTGGTGCCGCCGCCAAGTGGCCCATAAGTCGATCCATCTGCCAGCTCCGTCAGCGGCGTCGCGCGCTTCCTCGCCGCGATCGTCTGGGCGTTGTCGAGTGGCGCTCCCGTGGGCTTGAGCGCCGCCTTACTGCCACGAACCAGCTCGGGCCAATTCGCCTTGAGACGCTCGACCATCTCGTTCTCCCCGTAGCGGCCATGCGGATAGACGGCGACCGCATAGACGTCGCTCGCCGTGACCACCGCGAAAAGGCAGTCGTCTCCACGCTGGCCGTTCAACCCCAGATGGAAGTGCTTGATGCGCCAGTTATCGAACAAACGGTCGTTGAAAGCGCGGTTGCCCGGCAAGACCCAAGCGTTGCTTTGGTGCGGATTTACGTCCTCACCCTTCTCGAACTTCTCGATCAGAGCGTCCAGGCCGGCCCGCATCTGGGGCGGGCACGTGAACTCCTTGGCCCAGTTGACCTTGCGCGGAACGGAACCGACGAGCCGCAGCCGAATGTTCCAGAAGATGAGGGAGAGCTGCGTTTCGTCGAGGTTGGGGTCGTACGGCACGCCTAACTTCGTTAGGACGTTCTGCATGATGCCGATGAAGTCGGCGTGGAGGTCGGCGATGCGCGTCATGGGTGGCGCTAGCTTACTACGGCTCGGAGCAACACCCTCGGCGGGCTCGGCCGCCAAGACCGGCGCGTTCGCCAGCGCGGGCTCGACTGCGTTGGACAGCTCGTACGCCACGGACGATCCCGTCACCTCCCGACGATAGAGCGCAATAGAGCGCGCGGTTAGGTGCTCGATCTGGCACATTGGCCGAGATGGCGATCACCATTGGCGACAAGAAGTACGAGTTCAACGTCGACTCCGCGAGCGAGGAGGCGTGACTACCGCACCCGAGGCGATCCCCATTGGAGCGAGCAAGAACCTCGCTGAAGTCGTTCAGCACCATCGAGACCGTGATGACTTTCCGGTCTTCTTCCGCGCTTTCTACCTGCTTCAGGATCGCAAGCTGGCGCCAATGCAGGTCGCGTACGACGCTGCGGTCGCGATCCTAGCTGACACTATCAACGGCGCGTCCCCTGATTTCCGCAAGGAACTAACCGAGGCAGTCGGTAGGTTCAATAACGAGGGCCTGTTGTCTCCGCCGCTCGTGGATCGACTGAAGAGTCTTGGCGCAACGGAATCCCTAGCGCATGCCTGGGCCGCGCACTACATGTTCGCGACCTTCGGCAATCTTGAGCCCTATCTTGAAGCGGGCGTTCCGCAGGGAAGTCGGCTATTGGCCACGTATCCGGAGCTGGCGAACACAATAACCCCCAAGGATTATCTTCTGCCCATTGGGAAGCTTATCCGGCCCGGTCACGCCTGGGTGACCTACCGTGATCATGACCTTCATCCCCATCCCGGCCTTCGTCGCGGTTTCGCGTCGCGCGTTCACTATGAGTTTCTCGCCTCCCTTTGGAGCCAGCTTGCCGCAGGCAACGACGTGGCAATTGCAGTCGATCACTACCGCCTCTGTCCGCGTGGTGAGCTGCAACCCTTCATGGAGCTAGACGCTTGGTTTGGCGCACCTTTCGCCATGCCCGACGTTGACGACCCATGGAAAGTCGGTACCACGGTGCATGGTCGCTCGAGGGCCATCTCGCCGATCGATCGGTCCGGGCTGCTGACGGAGTTTAGATGGACATTCGCGGACGGGCTCAAGACCGTAGAAGTCGAGGAATTGCACAGGCCGCCTGTGTCTGTTCGGCCGATGGTCTGCCGATACGTGCATTCTATTCGCGACACGCGAACAAAGCGGTTTGTTCACCTTGACGGGGCGCTGACCTCCTACGACCCTGAAGTGTATGCGCGTCGATATGCCCAAGCACTGAATCATCACGAGGCGAAGGTTTGGGCGACCCACAAGGTTAAGGTTTTCCGAATCGACGCGCCAAAGACCAACGACAACGCTCGCATCGATGACAGCTCGTGGAGTGAACTGATAGCCTCATTCTTCCGCGGGAACGAACTGGTCCTTGAGTACTTCCACGGCCGCCCTTTTGCCGAGATCTATCGAAGTCGCTACGGGCAAGAGCTTCCGTACTGGGACGACTAGAGTCGGTCCGCGCCAGGCACAGCCACGAACACAAGGCGCCTTAGGCGTCAGGCCCGGAGCGCGATGCACCAATCACCTGTAGAGGCCTAGGCCAGGGACCTGGCCCTGCACCAGTCACACCTTTCGCGCCCTCTGCTCGACGGCCTGCGCCCGCGCCGCCGTCAGCCCCCAACGCTTTGCGCAGCCACGGCAAAACACCGCCATCTCCGTCCTGCACTCCGCGCAGCTCCGGCAACTCTCATCAATCATCCATTGTTTGAGAAACGTGACCACGTCTGCGGCGGTTTTGAGCGATTTGTCGTCCCAGCCCATGAGTACCGTGGCGATCTCGGAACGCGTCTCTGCGGAGAGAATCAGCAGCGAGCGGAGCCGGGCCCAGCGTTCGTAGAGTGACTCGATGACGTCGGGTGCAACGCGGAGCTGTTTGACGGCGTCGACCACGTGCACGCCATCGTCGAACAGCGCGAAAGCGTCGGCGGCCACATCGCCGGCGTTCGTCGACATGGTTACGTGGGCGCGCCGCGTCACGACGATCGCCCTCACCTCCTCTTCCTGAAAGAGGTGCACGTTCTTGGGGCCAACGACGGGAGTGAGCGCGGTGCCCTCCATTCGGCGCAGGGTGCTTTTTGCTTACGCCGAGGAGGCGGGCGGCTTCGGTGCGACGGAGGAGCTTGCCGTTTGGTGGCAGTGCCGGCGGGTTCTGGCGGGCCAAAACGCGAGTTTTACCGATAGAATGGGCGCGAGTTGTGTTCGATTGTCCGGCCATCCGCCTCCGTGGCCCTGCCCCGACGGTGTCTTGGCACCATGACACGCAGTGGTTGACCATGCCCGCGCGAATCTCGACGACGACGCGCTGAGCTGACGCTCAGACCGCGTTTGAACTTTTTCTTGAACGCGGAGATCGACTTCGTGCAGGGTGTGTTGGACAGGGCTCTCGCCAAGCCAAGGGAGGCGGCATCTCGAAGCAAGGCTTTGCCGATCTTGAATTCGGTTGGGCGGAGCTTTGTTTTGCAAAACCATTCACGGCTGACTCGAAATGCGCCCGAGATCCATTCACGCCAGCGAGACAAAGGCGGCCACCACGCCGTCGACGCCAGGCGTTCGGCGTGCGCAGCCCAGCAAGCTGACAGCTAGCGCTGCGGGCGAAGCGTCTGCCAACGGCGTCGACCCGCGGCTCTTGCCCTTCGTGCATCGCCTGGCGGAGCTGATCGTCGCGGACCTGCTTCGCACCCATGGAAAAGGGCGCTAAACTGCAGAAATGATGCGCGCCGCCATTCATGCCAGACGAAGCACCGAGGAGCATCAGGCGGCCTCCGTTGAGGTGCAATTGGCTGAGGCCAAGCGCTTTATCGAGGCGCAGGGGTGGACTTGGTCGGCAGAGCATATCTACGCGGAGGCGCCGATCAGCCGTGCCGAGTTCAAGAAGCGGCCTACCCTGCTCAAGCTGCTGAACGCCGCTGAGGAGAAGGCCTTCGATGTCATCGTGACGCGCGATGAGTCGCGGCTGGGTGGCGACATGATCCGCACGTGCCTGCTCATTCAAGACATGCTCGATGCGGGCGTGCAGCTGTACTACTACATCAGCGGCGAGCGCGTTCGGCTGGACGACGCGACGGCGAAGTTCATGGTCGCCGCCAAGACCTTCGCGGCCGAGCTCGAGCGGGAGAAGATCAGCAGTCGTACGCACGAGCACTTGCTGACGAAGGCGCGGCGGGGCCTGAACGTCGGTGGGCGCGTTTTCGGCTACGACAACGTGGAGCGCCACAACGGCGAGTACCGCACTCACGTCGAGTACGCGATCAACGAAGCCCAGGCCGACATCGTTCGCCGGATCTTCGATCAGTACAGCGCGGGGCTGGGACTTCGTGCCATCGCCAAGGACCTGAATCAGCGCGGCGTGCTGCCTCCGCGCGCCGGGCGGCGCGGGACGGGATCTTGGTCGACGTCGGCGCTGCACGCGATGCTGCGTCGAGAGCGCTACCGGGGGGTGATCGTCTGGAATCAGCGCGAGAAGACGTACCGCAAGGGCACGAAGGTGCGCATCCAGCGCGATGCGAACGATTGGATCCGGGTGGACGCGCCTGAACTGCGCATCGTGAGCGACGACTTGTGGTTCGGTGTTCAGCGTCGCATCAACGCCAACCTCACGCCGCGAGCGCCAGCGGGCGGGCGTCCGCCTCGCTACCTGCTCTCGGGTATCGCTCGCTGCGCCGAATGCGGCGGACCGCTGACGGCGATCAACGGCAAGGTCGCAAATGCCATGGTGAAGGCGTACACGTGCGCGTACCACCGAGACCGCGGCACGACGGTCTGCGGTTCGAGCCTGCGTCGGCCCGTCGAGTCGCTCAACAGCTCAATCGTGGGCTGGATCCGCGAGAACGTGCTCTCCCAGAACGTCGTCGCCGAAGCGCTCCGCTACGTGCGGCAGCTCTTGGGCGCGCGTACTCAGGTCTCCGACGTGGAGGTTGCGCAGCTCCGACAGGATGCCGATCGGCTCCGGAGCGAGATCGACCGGCTCGTGCAAGCGCTCGCAACGAGCACAGACAGCCCTCAGGCCGTCGTGGAAGCCATCGCGAGCCGCCAGCAGCGCCTCACGGCGCTAGAAAGCCAGCTACGCGCCGCTCAGGCGGCTCCTGAGGCCATCAGCCTCCAAGCCCGGCGCTTGGAGGGCGAAGCGCGCCGGTCCCTGAATGACTTCAGCCGCATGCTCGACAGCAACCCCGACGAGGCCCGGTCGGCGCTGCTGTCGCTGCTTGATGGGCCGCTGGTTTGTACGCCGGTGGAGACCTCCGAAGGACCGCGGTTCCAGATTGAAGGAACCGCGGTCATCGGGAGGATTTTCACTGTCGAATCCAGTGTCAGTAACTCAGCGTCCCCAAGGGGATTCGAACCCCTGTTACAGCCTTGAAAGGGCCGTGTCCTGGGCCGGGCTAGACGATGGGGACGTTTTGCAAGGGGCGGGAA
>DATEDZ010000265.1:0-74301 GCA_035281385.1 Polyangiaceae bacterium | reverse complement strand
CCACCACCCGAAGACGGCGGATGTTCGGTGGGCGGCGGGGTGCGCCCGTCCGCGCGCTCGGTGCTCGGTCCGCTGATGCTGGCTCTCATGATGTCGGTGCGCAGGCGACGACGGGGTGTTCGAAATCCGAGGGTCGCTGTTTGATTTTCGGTCACCTGCTCGCGCGCAGGCCGTCGCAATCATCGCAACATGCGGTCGTTCGGCCCGCGGGCACGGTTCCTGCTTGCCGCGTCGGCGGCCTACCGCTCAGGCCGGAAAGGCGACTCCGCAACGATGAGGTACGCGCTTGGTTCACGTCATCTTCGCGGGTTGGGGTTGGCTCTGTTTGCAGCCAGTGCGGCGGGGCTGTGGACCGAACGCAGTGCCGAAGCGGACAGCGCGCCAACGACGCCAGGGCCAACCTCGAAACTGGCTCGCCCCACGCCGACGCTCGCCGCCTTGCCGCGGCCCTTCGAGGAGAACCGCGGTCAGATGGATCCGCGGGTTCATTATTTCAGCCGGGGAGGCGGCTTCGGTCTGTACCTCACCGAGGAGGGCGCGACGCTGGGCTTTGCGCAGGCGACTCTCTCGATGCGCCTGGTCGGCGCGCGGCAGGTGCGCCCACGTGGCGTCGAGCAGCTCGCGGCGCGCAGCAACTACCTGGTCGGTGCAGATAGAGCAAATTGGAAGGTCGGCGTCGAAAACTACGCGCGCGTCGCCTACGACGAGCCGCTGCCCGGCGTGGATCTGATCTTTTACGACAGCCCCCAAGGTCGGCTCGAATACGACCTGGTGCTCAAGGCCGGAGTCGACGTCCAGGGTGTCGAGGTAAGGTGGGATGGCGCGGAGTCCCTGAGCGTGGCTCCAGACGGCAGCTTGCTGCTCACGCTTCCCGGGGGCGGCACGTTGCGGCAGCCCGCCCCGCTCACCTACCAGCTCGCCAGTAACGGCGCGCGTGAAATCGTCACGGCCAGCTATGAGCTGCGCGGCTCGAGCGTCGTCGGCTTTCGCGTCGGCGCCTTCGACCGTGCTCGTCCGCTGGTGATCGACCCCTCGCTCCTCTATTCGAGTTACTTGGGCAGCTCGAACTACGACGAAGCTTTCGCCGTCGCCGTGGGCCCCAGCGGGAGCGCCTACCTGGTCGGTCACACCACCGGGCCGCTCTTCCCCACGCAATCCCCGATGCAGGGGACGTATGCTGGTGGCGCGGCGGACGCGTTCATCATCAAGCTCGACCTCACCGGCGCCGGTTACGTCTACTCCACCTACCTGGGCGGTAACGGCTCGGACTTTGCGTACGGCGTTGCGGTCGATATTGCCGGCAGCGCCTATGTGGTCGGCGTCACAACTTCGACGAACTTTCCCACTTTGTCGCCGGTGCAGGGAACCTACGGCGGCATGCTGGACGGCTTCGTCTCCAAGCTCAATCCAGCCGGTTCGGCGCTCGCCTACTCCACCTACCTCGGCGGTGCTCAAGACGACTTCGTCAAGGGCGTGGCGGTCAGCGGCGCGGGCAAGGCCCACGTCGTGGGCATCACCTATTCCGGAAACTTTCCCACGGTCGCTGCCCTGCAACCGGCGCTCGCGGGCACCAGCGACGCGTTCGTGAGCCGCTTCAGCGTCCCGGGCTCGACGCTGGAGTACTCGACGTTTCTCGGCGGTAGCGCTGGCGCGGGTGGCGGTGTGGACTACGGCAATGCGATCGCGCTCGGCACCGGTGACGCCGCGGTCGTGGTCGGCACCACGGCTTCGACGAACTTTCCGACCGCCGCCGCGCTGCAGCCAGCACACGGTGGCGGCTCGTTCGATGCGTTCGTCAGCATGCTGAGCTCTACCGGCGGCTCGCTCACCTTCTCCACCTACCTCGGCGGGAACTTCACCGACGAGGCTTACGGCGTCGCAGTGGGCAACAACGCGCCGGTCGTGGTCGGCCGAACGACTTCCACGAATTTCCCGATCGCAGGCGCAGCACAGCAAACCACGCGCAAGGGCAATAGCGACGCTTTCATCAGCCGTTACACGCCCAATGGCCTGGCTCTTTTTCACTCGACCTACTTCGGTGGAACCGCCCTCGAGCAGGCGAGCGCGGTGGCCATGGACGCGACGGGTACTGCGTATGTCGTTGGTGAAACGACCTCGACTGACGAGTTTCCGCTCCTGGATTCCATCGCGGGACAGAACGCCTACAACGGCGGCACGAAGGACGCTTTCTTCGCGGCGTTCTTCGGCACCGGCCTCACCGCCTACAGCACCTACTTTGGCGGAGAGGCCGAAGATCGCGCGGTTGGCGTCGCCGCGCAGCCGGATGGCACGACGCACATCGCCGGCAACACGCTGTCGACCGACATGCCGGTCTTCTTCCCGCGCTATCCGTCTCTACTCGGTTCGCAGGATGCGTTCGGCGTCAGGCTCCCCGGCTTTCCCACCAGCGCAACCGCAGCGCCCGCCAGCACTGCGTGGTCAGTGCTGCTCGGCGCGGGCATGTTGCTCGGCCTTTCGCTGTTCTTGCTCCCGCGCCGCACGGCTGTGGCGAGTTAACGGCTGCCCCTGGGGCAACTGCCCTGGGCACCGTTGTCGAGCGCGGAATATTGACCAATATTGACCAATACTCGGCGCGTAGAGAGTGGCCGCTGCAACGGCGCTCTAGCGCGCACGCTGAGCCCCGGAGCCTACCTAAAGCACTTCGCTCGCAAACACGCGCACGAGCAGCAGCCACAACAGGCCGGCAGAGGCGTAGGCCATGCCGGGCGCTGCGATCAGGACGCGGTAGGCGATCTGCACGACGCTTTGGGTGATCGGATGCAAGTCGAACGCCTTGATGCCGAGCTCGGAGCCCGAGAAGAATGCCAGCGTGGGCAGCAGCGGAACGACCAACAACAGGAGTAGGCCGACGATCAAGATCTTGAGCTTGGGCTTGCGTGGAGCGCGCGTGGCCAAGGTGAGCGCCACGAACGTGGCATCGTGCAGGTACCCGGCCCGGCGCGTGTCGAGCGCGGTACCGACGACGCGGTTGGTTTCGCGCTGGCGTGCGGTCGCATGCACCTGCCACGGGCCACCTTCGGCGCCGTCTTCGGGAACTTTGAAGGCGAGGTCAACAGAGCTCGTGGGGTCGCTCAATGCAGCGTTGTGGAGCGCCGCTACCGCCCTCGAAAATGTCCGACCGAGCCCGGGCCAGGGCAGCAGCAGCAGAATCAAGAGCAGCGCCGCGCGGACCAGAAAGCTCACGAGCAGCCGCCGCACGGGCCCCGGCTCAGCCCCCGTCGGGCGCTTCATGGGATTGCATCCACCGGGCGAGGAGTAGAAAGAGCGTCGCCGTGAGCACCACCAGCACCAGCGGCCACACATCCAGGTGCATGGGCTCGAACCAGTCCGGAGAGCCGACCCCGATGTAATAGAGCGACACGATGCGGAGCACGTTGAGCGCCAAAAGCGCGATGAGCCCGCCGCCCAGCGCCGCGAGCTTGCGCAGCCAGGGCGCCGGGAAAGCAACGACCGCCGAAACGAACAAGATGTTCACTTCCATCGCGTCGCATGCTTTGACGATCTCGAGCGTCATGCGTCCTCGAATCAGCGTCCCCGCCACCATCACGTTCGAGTCGAATAGGCCCAGCACCGCGCCCACCAACCTCGCGTAGGCCGCGAGGTACCCCTTGAACCAGGCCTCCGAGACGCCGTGCTGCTGGTACGGGAAGGCGTAGGCGGCGAAGAGCAAACCCGCGACGGCCAGGAAGGTGACGCCGAAGCGCCGCTGGATCCGGCTGCGCTCACGCTCCGAGGCTTCCACGAGAAGGCGCCACGCTAGTGCCTTGAAAGGTCTGGAGCAACGAAGTGCAGCAGGCGGGATCGCCGTGATGCCGGGGCGCGGTCACGTTCACGCGCTGGTCACGCGCGTGTCACATAGTGAGCTCCGAGCGCACGACGACCACGACCAGAAAGTTGTGGGACGACCTGGAGCGAGCTATCTCTTCGCGGTATAGGGCGCAGGAAGCGATGAAGTGGTTCGGGCTCCTACCACCGTTGTTGTTTTTGGGCGGATGCGCGCTCGATACTCGGACCATGCACCTGGGCCCCGACTCGGGCGCCGGGGCGAACGTCGGGAGCGGCGCGGGAGCAGGCGGCGGTCCGTCGGGGCTGTCAGGGAGCTACGGGCCGATCCCGCCCGTCGAAATCCCGGAATGCGATTACGACCAGGGAGTCGCGCCCGGTTGCGAGACGCTCGTTGAAAACCCGGGCTTTCCGTCCGGAATCGACGGTTGGTCGCCCGAGGACGGCACACTGCCCATCTGGGATGCGACCCACGCCAGCATCCGTGTCTGGAACCGGCTGCACGGCATCGTGGGTGGCTTCGCTCCCGGCGCGGCGCGGCAGTGCATTCCGGCAATTGGCGGCGCCATCTACGACGTGGCTGCCGACGTCTTCATCGACGAGGGTCAAGGTCTGGGGGGCGAACGGGGCGATAGGATCGATGAGGGCGTCGTGTACGAAGGACAGGCGGGCGTGACGGTCTACTTCCACACTCTGGCGGATTGCGGCGGGCCGACCGAGCGCAGCTTCGATTCGACGCTGACCAAGGCCATCGGCGGGTGGGTTCACCTCGAGGGCAGCGGCCGCTCTCCAGAGCTCACGCAATCCATGATCGTCCGTCTCAACACGCTCAAGCCGATGCGTGAGTTCGAGTTCTCCGCCAAATTCGACAATGTGTTCGTGAGGGAGCGCTGATGCAGCGCTGCACGTCCGCGGCGCAGCGGCGCTTCGCGGTGCTCGCATGGCTCATGGGCGCAGCGTCGGCCAGCTGCTCGGTCGATGAGCGGGTGCTGCACCGAAAGACGAGCGCCAGCACCGCCTCATCGCCCAACGACGGCGGCGAAGCGGGCGAGAGCGGCCACAACGTGGGCCCGGGTGGACGATCGGGAAACACCTCGGGCGGCGACGAGGGCGCAGGCGCTGTGAGCGCGCCCGCAGGTGGCGACGGTGGTGCGCTCGGCGATGCCGGGAGCCCGGGCGGCGGCAGTGGCAGTGGGGGAACGAACACCGGCGGCGCTGGGGGCACGCCCAGCTCAGGCGGCACCGGCGGCGAGCCCTTCGTCGGTCCCTGCGGTGACTTGAACGGCAACCTGATCGATGACTGCCAGGAGACACTGGTCCAAAACTCCCGCTTCGATTCTGACGCGAGGGGCTGGCTGGTCGACCCCAAGGTTCAGCAGGTGTGGAGCACCACCAACGCCACCGGAGCCGCGGGTTCCGGATCGGTTTCACTGATCAATACGAACGTCGTACCGGGCCTCTCGGGCACGACCACGGGCGGGTCGCGTCAGTGTCTCGCCGGCTTCGGCAAAGAAGTCTTTGAATTCGCCGCGCGCGTGTTTCTGAAAGAAGGTCAGGGCCAAGGTCGCGCGGCCATCAGCGTGGCAACCTATGGCCACGACAACTGCCAGGGCACCTTCCTGGAGACGTTCACGGTGGGGCCGGCGGTGACGCTCGGCAGCTGGCAAGTCATCCAAGGTGATGTGAAAATGCCGGCAGCCGCGCGTTCTTTCTGGGTCAGGCTCGTCGTCAGCAAGCCGCTAGCTGAGCCCTCGTTCGAGGCCCTGATGGATGACGTGCTCGTCGCCAAGCGGAAGTGAGCTCCACCGGTGCGCCCCCGAAGCGCCACGATAGCTTTGTTTGCGCTCGCACTACTGGAGGGGTATGAGTTTCGATCTGATGGGCTCGCGTTTCGCTCCGCTGCTGGCGGTGCTGCTGTTCGGCTGCGGTTCAGCCGATCAAACGCGCACGGCACGCGACGAGGAACCTGAGACGAGCATCGAGCCCTACGTCAATATCTGCCCCCGGTTCCACGGGGCGCTCGTGGTCCCCAAGACGCTCCCTTTGGGAGAGTATGCCGTCGTAGTGGCGATTGCCGAGGATCCCGATGCCCCCCACGCCACGCTCCGGTACCAGTGGAGCGCCTCGTCCGGGGAGCTCTCCAATCCGGACGGCGCGAACACCGAGTACCGATGCTCCGAAGTTGGCGACCAGCTGCTGTCGCTCGTCGCGCGTGATGAGCTCGACTGCGCCGCGCAGATCGACATCGAGATGTATTGCCTGGAGCGCTGACGCTCCGTGCGCTCTCGGTGCAGCCCCGAGCTGCCGCGTCGCCATCGCAAAGTGGCTGCCCCACCGGGATCCGGAGGGGGTCTCCGGTTTTCGAACGACCGTCAGATAGGACGACGGCAGCAAGGGACCGCCGAATCTGACAAGAGCTCAATGTTCTCAGTAGGTTATCCGCTGAGCGCACCAGGTAGGCCAGTCTGGCCTGAACCTTGAATAGAGGGGCGCGACGCTCGAGATACGAGCGGCACACGTTTGCTCATTTTTGGAGGTCTACTGTGATGAAGTCACTACCTGGGAAACTTGGAACGCTTGCGCTGCTCACCGCAGTCGCCAGCAGCCTAGCCGCTTCGTGTTCGAGCTCGGTCGTTCCGGACGAAGGCGGCGCGCCGGACGGCACGCCGTCGGCAAAGAAGGGTTCGGAAGGCAGCCTCGGCTTGAGCCTGGTGCCCGTCGCGGGCATCGAGATCAACTCGGTCAACTACGTCGTCACGGGCACCCCGGCTATCCCGGGCACGCCGCTACCGTCCGGCACCTTGCCGACCCCCGGCACCGCGTCGAGCTTTAGCTTCGGTATCCCGGTCCCGGTGGGCACGGGCTACACGCTCAGCCTCACCGCGGCGTCGGCCGACCCGGACGACGACATCACGTGCTCGGGTTCGTACTCGGGTCCGGTCCCGCCTGGAACGGGCTTCTCGGTCACCGCGAACACGACCACCAGCTTCACCATGGTGCTGACCTGCGTGGACAACACCAACGGCCAGCTCGTCGCCGGGGTCAACGTCGTGACCGACGCCTGCCCGCGCTTGCTGCCGACCTGGGTTTCGGCCATCCCGAACGCGGCCAACGTCGGCGAGAGCATCGCGGTGAGCGCGCTTGGCTCGGACCTCGATGGCGCCACCATCGAGTACAGCTGGTCGATTCCGGGCTCGCCCGCCAGCACCGGTAGCTTCGCGGCTCCGGGCTCGCAGTCCACGTCGTTCACCTGCGGAGGCGCTCGAGACAACTTCATCGTCCGTGTGACCATGGACAACGGCGACTGTACCAAGGATCTCGACACCATCATCTCGTGTACCCTCGACACCTGTCCGAACGGCCAGCTCGACCCGAATGAGGATTGCGATCCGGACGCCCCGGTGGGCCAGCCCGGTCACAACCCCTTCGGTTGTCCGAATGACTGCACCGTGGAGTGCGGCGACGGCGACCTCGAGCCTCCCACGGAAGAGTGCGAGATCGGCGTCGGTGGCATGGAGAACGGCGTGTGCACGGCGCAGTGCCGCAACCGGCCTGTGCTTTGCAACGACGGCTGGCTCACGCCGCCCGAGGTTTGCGATCCGTCGGTGCCGTCCAGCGGCCCCTGCAAGCCTGACTGCACCCCGCAGACTCCTGTGGCTTGCGGCAACGGCGTCCTCGAAGGAGCCGAGGTGTGCGATGGCTCGCCGACGGCCTTCTACAGCACCGATCCGCGCGGTTGCAACGAGAACTGCAACAGCTTCATCTTCTCGTCGGAGTGCCAGACCTGCATCAACAACGGTTGCGCTGGTGCTGACACCTGCCAGGGTGGCGGCTTCACGGCCGCTCAGTCGGCGACCTGCAACGAGCTGCTGAACTGCGTGGACGACTCGGGCTGCAACTCGGGTGGCTTCCCGCTGTTCTGCTACTGCGGTGCCACCACGGCCACGCAGTGCGACAACGGTCAGGGCACCGGTGCTTGCCGCGCGCTCATCGAGCAGGGCCTCAACAGCACCGACCCAGGCTTCATCCAGAACAACCTGTTCGACATCGGGCTGCCCGGCGGTCGCGCCATGGCTCGCTTCGAATGCGGTAACGGCGCTGGTTGTGCCACCCTCTGCCAGTGAGCTGAGCTCGCAAGCCTAAAAGCTTGCAACCTCGCTCGCCGAGCGAAGGCAAAAAGAGACGGGCGTCGGTTCGCAAGACCGGCGCCCGTTTCGCATTTTGTTAATGACGAGCTACGGCCCGCTGCAATTGTAGCAACTCGGTGACAAGACGAACGCTGGCGGGAGGCCGACGCCCGCGTTGTGGTAGGAGCACGCTCGTTTTTCAAGCTGGGTTGAACCGATGAAGCCCCTACATGTGAAGATTGGAATGGCGGTTGGTGTCGTGGCGGTCGTGGGCGGCGCGATAGCGCTGCTCGCGAGGTCAGGGCCCCCGGAAAGCACCGATTCAGTCGGCAAGAGAGAGGGTTTTACGACGCCAGCCGCCGACACGTCGGAGCCTTGCAAGGGCTCTCCAAGTCCCTACTTCAGCGCCGACCCGCGCGGCTGCGGCAGCGACGGCAAGGTCATCTTCTCATCCAAGTGCCAGGAGTGCATCGACCAGAAGTGCAAGGGCGCCGAAACCTGCCAGGGCGGCGGTTTCACCCCCGAGCAGTCGGCGCTCTGCAACGAGGTGCTGGACTGTGTGGATGACTCACGCTGCAACGACGGCCACTTTGCGATGTTCTGCTATTGTGGAGCTGTGACACAGGAGGAGTGCGACAGCGGCAAGGCCAAGGGTGCTTGTCGTGAGCTGATCGAAAAGGGCCTCGGCAAGTCTGATCCGAGCTTCGTTCAGAACAATCTATTGGACGTTGCACTGCCCGCCGGCCGCGCGATGGCACGCATCGACTGCGGCAACAGTGCAGGCTGCGGCAAGCTCTGTCGGTGAATCGTGAAGCGGCCACTGATCGCCTTGTCGGCCGCCGTGATCGCGGCGCTCTCGGTGGCAGTCTTCTTAGTTGGCGGACCCATCCAGAGTATCATGGGGGATGCTGCGGCGGCTGACGAGGCAGGAATTGACCGCGAACGCGGCGCGAGCGGCACGTCGGCTCGCGGCAAGAGCGGCGTACCCGGCAAGAGCGGCACATCGACTCGCCACGAAACCGGCAGATCGACCGGCAGCAACAGCCAATCGATGAGCAGCGACAAGCCGGCCGGAGGGGGTAAGCTGCGCCTCGGCTGGCTCGGCGGAGACGACGAGGCCAGGGACGGCCCCGAGGGCGGCCCCGTGATCGGCAGCCGCGACGAATCGCGGGCTCTGGCGCCGGGGGCAACGATCCGAGTGACGAACGCGGGGTTGGCGCCGCGGGGAGCGACAGCGGGACAGACGCCGGAGCCAGGCCAGCCAGGGTCGCACGCCGCCAACGGCGACGGCACGAACGACGGCACGAACGGCAATGCCCCTTTGGATGGCAGGGCGGCGTCTTGCGACAACGGAGTGCTGGAACCGAACGAAGCGTGCGACGTGCCCTTCAGTGAGAATTGCGGTTCCGATTGCACCTTCATCTCCTCACCGACTTGTCAGCTCTGCACCGCAGCCAAATGCGCGGGCGCAGAGAGCTGCGCCGGGCTCGCTGGCGGCGCGCCCGACGAAGAGCTCTGCAACGCGGTGCTCGATTGCGTCCGCAAGTCGGGCTGCAGCAGCGGGGGCTTCCCGCTATTCTGTTACTGCGGAGCGGTGACAACCACTGACTGTGAGCAGGGCGGCGCCACCGGAGCTTGCAAGGAGCTGATCGAGGACGGCCTGAACAGCGTCGATCCGAAGTTCATCCAGGACAACTTCGGTGACATCGCATTCCCCGCTGGCAGAGCGTTGGCGCGCATCGAATGCGAGCTGAGCTCGTGCCGCGAGGACATCAAGCCCTCTTGCCCGTGAGCGAGCGCTCGCCTGAGGATCTCGGTGCGCTCCCGTCACTGCAAAGCAACAATCGTGTCACGTTGCGGTGCGCGTTTTCAGCGGTAAAAGGCACAGAGTTTTAACTGGCACCGCCCCCGCACCCGTCGCAGGCTTCGCCGCGCTCTTGCAGGAGCGATTGGCGTGAGCTCGCTGACGAGCAGGAGCGCGACCAAGAGAAATCTCGAATCGACCAGCGCTGCGCGGACGGAGAACGGATCAAGATGAACAGGTTCAGAAGCGGACGAGGTCGGGCCACTGGACTGATATTCGCGGTTGTCCTGGGGGCAGCGTTCAGTCAGAGCTGCGGCAACGATGATCCCCCGGCACCGGCCGACGACGGCGGCAGCGGCGGCAAGTCGGGCAGTGGCGGTAAGTCCGGCAGCGGCGGCAAGGCGACCGCGGGGTCGATGACCGACGACGGCGGCGCCGGGGCCGTGCCGAGCGACGGCGGTGAGAGTGGCACGATGGGCGGAGCAGGCGGCAGCATGAGCGGCACCGGTGGCATGGCCGGCGGTGGCGGCTCGAGCGGCAGCGCAGGCTCGAGTGGCGAGGGCGGCAACGCGGGCGAGGTCGGCAACCCAGGCGAGGGTGGCAACGCGGGCGAGGGTGGTGGTGGGCCGGTTTGCGACAACGGAGTGGTCGAACCTGGCGAAGACTGCGACGTGCCGTTCAGCGAAAATTGCGGCGCTGATTGCCAGTTCATCTCTTCTGCGACTTGTCAGGAGTGCGCCGCGACCAATTGTGTGGGCGCTGAGACTTGCGAGGGGCTCGAGGGCGGCGCTCCCGACGAGGAGAGCTGCAACGCGGTGCTGAATTGCGTTCGCGATTCGGGATGTGCGGATGGCAGCTTCCCCCTGTTCTGCTACTGCGGACCGGTCACGGCGACCCAGTGCGACAACGGTCAGGCCGCTGGCGCTTGTCGCGAGATCATCGAGGACGGCATGGCAAGCACCGATCCGAACTTCATCCAGAACAACCTGTTCGACATCGCCCTCCCCGCAGGAAGGGCCCTGGCGCGCGTCGATTGTGAGCTGCAGTCCGGTTGCTTCTCCCCGCCCGCCAAGTGTCCTTGAAGCTCTCAAGCTTGCCTCTAATGCGCCGATGAAGCTCCTGAAACCGCTCACCTGGACACCGAGATTTCGCCTGCTGATCGGCATGGCGCTCCTGGCGTTTTCCGGCTGCTACGACGACCCGCCGCTCGCCGACGAGAGCAATGGCGGTAAGGCCAATGGCGGTAAGGGTAGCGTCAGCGACGGCGGCGACGGCCTCAGCTCGGGAGCTACGGGCGCGTCCAGCGTCGGCGGCGCAGGCGGGGAAGAAGACGGGGGAGAAGGTGTCGGGGGCAGTGGCGGCAACGGCGGCAGCGGTGGAGCGACCCCAACCGGAGGCAAAGCGGGTATGGGCGGCAAGGCGGGTATGGGCGGCAAGGCGGATATGGGCGGCAAGGGGGGCACCGGCGGCGAGCCGGTGGGCTCGATGTGCGGCAACATGACCGTCGACGCCGGTGAGGAGTGCGACGACGGCAACACGAAGAACGGCGACGGTTGCTCATCACAGTGCAAAGAGAAGTGCGAGGCGTGCGAGGCCACCTACTGCGACTTCGGCGACTTCGGCGACATCGAGGCGATGTGCTTCACGCTTGGGGCCAACGATACCGCGCTCGAGGGTCCCGCCCTCGGTGCGCCGCGGTCCAAGCTGTGCATGGAGCTGGTTGAGTGCGTTCGCGTGAGCGGATGCATGCACGACGCGCTGACGACAAATCCGTACACCGGCAGTCCGTTCGAAGATTGCTTCTGTGGGCCCGGGATCGACTGTGTGGGCACGACCCAACCCCCGGAAGGTCCTTGCGTCGCGGAGTTCCAGCGGGCGGCTGAGACCGAGACCAGTTCTGCGGTGGGCGCTCGGTTGCCGGACTTCGCCGGCGCGAACTATCCCGAGCTCGGGCTCGCGGTAGGTCGAGCGAGCGTTGTGCTTCAGTATTGCGACCTGAACGCGTGCAGCCGCGAGTGCTACATGGGCAAGGACTCCGACGTTTGCAGCCGTTGCGCGCTCGGGCCCGACGCCAGCCAGAGCTACGAACCAGGCCAGGCTGCGACGTGCGGGACCTCGGCCGTAGTATGCGATCACGTCGACTCGTGCGCGAGCGTCGTTGCCTGCGTGCGGCAGACGAAATGTGCCGCTAGCACCATCCACGACTGCTACGCGAACGGCACCGGCCCGTGTGCGGATCAAGTCGAAGCCGCGGCGGGGCCGACTGCTCCGGGCGAAGAGGTGGAGGAAGTGAACGCACGGCTGGTTCCGAACGGGGCGTCGAAGGAGTTGAGCCTGGCGGTTCAGCTCGTCACCTGCATGAAGTCTTCCTGCTCTGCGGAGTGTTTCCCCTGAGAGGCGGTTGGCCATGAAACGCTCGCGCAAGCAGTCCAGCCGCGCCAACTCAACGTTGTATTTCCTGCTCGCTTGGGGCTCATGTCTAGCCGCTGCTTCTGGATCAACTCCTGCCGCCGCGCAAGCCGCAGCCCTGCCGCCAACGGAGGACGACTGGCGCGACGTCCACGACGTGGCCGCCTTGCGCCTGCTCGAGCACAAGTATCCAGGCGCCAAGGCCGAGCTCGAGCGGGGTGAAGCGTTGCTGCGCGCCGGCGAGATGCAGAAGGCCGCTCATCTGTTCGGGGAGCTGGCCAAGCGCTCCCCCGAAGGCGGCCTCGCCTCGCGGCGCTACTGCCAGGCGCTCATCCACCTCGGCCGCCGCGACGAGGCAGTCGTGGCCTGCAAGGAAGCGGTCGGGCGCACGCCTCACTCGCCGTCACTGCGGGCCACCTCGGCGGCCTTGATGATGACGCCGCCCACGCCCATGGACCTCAACCTTGCCGTGCGTTACGCCGAGCAAGCCAAGCACCGCCAGCCCGAGGAACCTTGGGGCTACGCGGCCGAGTGCGACATCGCCGAAGGACTGGGAGATCAGGCCATGCTGAAAAAGTGCACCAACGAGCTCGCGCGGGTCGCGCCGGGCCACTACGAAACGCTGCGCAGGCTGAACGCCAGCACGCCCCCGGCCATGCCGCGCTGGGTGACCGGCAGTTGGCTCGCAATCGCGCTGGTGGCCTTGGGCACGGTCGCGCATGCGCTGCTGCGCCGCGCTCGATCCGTTCGCGCCGCCGGCGCTGCTGCTGGCCTAGCACTGCTTTCGCTGAGCACGACTCCGGCGCGAGCCGATGCGCCGGCGGAGGGTGAGGCCGCTGCCGAGGCGGAGGCCCCGATGGAAGGCGCGCCGGTCGAAGATCCCGGTGGCATTCCGGCGGGCGGCCTCAGCCGCTTCAAGGTCAACCGCGAGGATCCGACGCGGGATATCCCGAGCGACCAGGAGCGCAACCGCGATCCGATCCATTTCGGCTATTTCCTGATGGATCTGGCCGATCTCGCGAAGGACGCCACCGACAAGGGGAACCACGCGCAAGCAGCGAAGTACTGGGAGGCGACGGCCAAGGCCGTTCCGGAGGCCGCGCTGGGGTATCGCAATGCCTGCGCCAGTTGGGCGGCGGCCGGCGACATTGCTCGTGCCATCGGCTTCTGCCGCAGCGCGCTCGGGATCAACGGGGTCAAGCTGCTCGATCACGAGGCTTACGCGAAGCTGGTGCTCAAGAAGGCGGAACCCCTCACCCCCGTCGAGATCGAAGATATTTCGGAGATGATCCAACACCTGCGCAGCGACCCGGTTGGCGGTCCCGCCATGGCACTGCAAATGAGCTGCGATCTGGGAACCAAGCTCGAGGACCCCCAGCGCCTCAAGGAATGCACCGACGAGCTGGTCAAGACCGCACCCAACGACAGCAAGACGATCACGTACCTGTGGGCCCTGGCTATGGCCAAGCACGACGTCCCCGAGGCCGAACGGCTCGTCGATCGCGCAAAAAAATCGGGGATGAAACCCGAGGGCCTGCAGAAGATGATCGACGCCACCGCCAAAGCCGGCTCGCTGACTTTGACGATCAAGCGCCAGGGCAAGCTGCTGATCGGTATCGCCGGGTGCCTCGTGATCTTGATCGGCGGCTTCGGGTTGCTCTTTCGCCGCGAGCTTGCAGCGCGCCTTCAAAGCATGCGTCTGGCCAAAGGCGAGGCGACGACGACCGAGCCTGCTACCGGCGCCGGCACATCAGCCATCTGAGCTGCAGTTCATGACTTGCTACGCACGCCCGGACCTGACTCGGCTCATTGGCAATTGCCCTTCTGACGGCCACCGGGCTCGCTGGTAGTCGCACAGCTGAGCGAGCCGCCGCAGTCCCCGTCGTTCTCGCAGGCGATGCCGGCCGGGTTGTTCGCACACGCGTCGCTCGCCGCGTGGCCGCAGATCGCCTCTGCCGTGAAGTCCTGGCACACCGGACCATTTTGTCGGGGAATGAGCTCGCTGGCCAAGATCATGCTCGTGATGCTGTGGGGCGAATTCAAACCGATGCCCGAGTAGCACTTGGCCAGAGCGAGCTCGGTGCCGGTGACGCTCTCGAAGCCTCTGAGGGTGTTCAGATAGAGCGCACGGTTCATCGGGTAGGCCGGACAATGCAGCAGGGTCGATGATGACTGGAGGTTCACGGACAGGGCATGCGACGTGGTGTCGTTGCCAGTGGCTGCGGTGCCGCTGGCGTCGATCGCGGGCAGGGTGGCGTTGATGCCGGAATAGCCCGTGCTGCAGCTGCTCGCGGCGGTCAGGCAGCCGAGCTGACGCGTCGAATCGACCTGATCGCAGCACACGCCATCATCGCAGAGACCCCTGATCAATTGAGCGCTTGATGTGGCTGTGCTCACGCCGAACACCGCGAAGCCCGTAGCAGCAATAATCCGCTTCATCGATTCAACCTCCCAGCAGCGCCACGCCACCGCCGATCGGACGTGTGGCGACCGCCTCGACACACGCTATCACGAAAACAGAAAGGACGTGCTCTCTTCGAGCACGCCCTTTCTCAACTACTGCTTCGTGACGACTCGAAAGTCAGCTCACTGGCAGTTGCCCTTGGTGAGACCACCGGGCTCGGGCGTGAACACGCAGGTCAACGCGCCGCCGCAGTCATCGTTATCCTGGCAGGCGATGCCGGCCGGGTTGTTGGCGCAGGCGTCGTCGTTCGGTCCATCGCCGCAGGTCACCTCGGAGGCCTCCGGGAAGTCCTGGCAGGTCGGGCCCGTCGTCTTCGGAATGAATTCCGACGCCAGGATCATGCTGGTGATGCTGTGCGGCGAGTTCAAGCCGATACCCGAGTAGCACTTGGCCAGCCCGAGCTCCGTACCTGTCACGGTCTCGAAGCCCTTGAGGGTGTTCAAGAACAGCGGACGAGTCATCGGATACCCTGAGCAGTTGAGCGTATTCGAGGACGAGTTCAGGTTGAGCGAGTTGCCGTGGGCAAACGTGTCATTGCCCCCAGCAGGAGTGCCGGCCGGGTCGATCGCGGGGATGGTCGCGTCGATACCGGCGAAGCCGTTGCTGCACGAGCTGGCCGCCACCAAGCAACCGATTTGGCGCGTGGAGTCGACCTGATCGCAGCACACGCCGTCGTCACAAGCGCCGTTCGTGCCGGCGTTGTCTGCCACACCTTGGCCGAGCAAGGTGCGCGAGGTGTGCAAGCGCCAGACCGCGCCGATGACTTCGCGGTTGCCGTTGTAGCTGGTCTTGTGCAGACCACCGCTCGCCGTGCGCAGCGTCAGGTTGAACGCGCGACCGTCGATATTCGCAGCCGGAACCACGCAACCCGGAGTCGGGAAGGCAGCAGCAGTGATCGACGGCTTGTTGTTCTTGGCATTGATGCAGCGTGCGTCGTTGGTGTCGGTGGCCGGCACCGGGCAGGTGGCTGCGGCCGACACGGCGCAGGCGCCGCCCGAGGTACCGCACTGGCTGCCCGCACTGCAGTTACCCGCGACGCAGACGTTGTTGACGCAGCTGCCGCCACCGAGGCCGCATTGCGCGTCACTGGTGCAGGCGCCCGCCGAGCAGCGACCCGGTCGAGCCAGACGCTCGGCCGTGTCCCACCACGTGTTGCGCGGCGTGCGACCGTCGGGGCAGAGCGCGAAGCGACGCGCCGCACCAATGCCGGACTTGACGACCGGCGCACCACCGTTGACGAAGCGGCCCTGGCGGCAGTTCGTCTTCGGGTAGGCGTTGTTGCCCAGGTCAGCCGCGGCAACACCGTCGAGCGCTTGCGGCACGCTGATGGCCTGCAGCAAGCCGAGGGTGCCGTCACGACCGCAGACCTCTTCGGCCATCTTGGTGTCGATGTTCGAGGTGCCGAGGCCGACGTTGAACGTACCCGAGCAGGTGCGGCGCACCGGATCGGCGTCCTGGTAGGCGTCGATGTAGATCTGCGTGGGGAGGCCCGGTGAGCCTGCGGCCACGTCGCTGGTGAGCTCGCCGGAGCAGGCCGGAGTCGCACCGGGCTCCTTGAGGCACACCGACGAGCAACCGTCGAAGTTCGCCGTGTTACCGTCGTCGCACTCTTCGGTCGCGGCCAGCGCGCCGTCGCCGCAGGTCGCGAGGGTCGGAGCGACGCAGGTAGCAGTGCACGGGAACACGCCGCCGCAATTACACGTCGTGTTGAGCGGACACGCGGCGTTTGCTGCGGTCTGGCTCGCACCGGAGCAAGCGCCACCGACCACCGGGTTCTGCGTCTCGGCGGCCGGGTACTCGTTACAGAACGGGTAGCCGTTGGTGCCGGTGCGAGCGCTGGTATTGGCTGCCACCAGCTCGCGGAAGGCGTCGGTGGTGCCGGACTGCTCGTCGCGCCGGAAGGCGTGACGTAGCTGGACGCAGTTGCCAGCCGGCAGCGTGCCGCCAGCGCCGCCACCCGAGCAGCTCGCGCTCGGGCTCTGGAACATGTTGCCCCAGGTGTTGATCAACGTGACGCGGTCGGGGTCGAGGCAATTGCGGACGCCCGTGATCAGATTGGGGTTCTGGCCGTCGTTGCAGTTGAGCCCGAAGTAGATCAAGCGGAGCGCGTGCTTCCAAGCGCCACCGACGCTCGCGCACGTTCCGACGTTGAAACCACCGGTCGTCGCGCAGGCGACGTCCGCGCCGGGGTCGCACGAGTCCTTATGGAGCGCGCTGCTCAGGACGGCGAGCTTGTCGGTCGCGACGTTGATACCTTCCGCCGTGGACGTGTTGGGGAAGTTGCAGACCGTGGCAGCGGTCGGCTGGATGAAGCGCGACATCGGCGCCACCTGTTGCGTGCCGTTGGCGATGAGATTTTCACCGCCGGTAGAGCCACCGCCCTGATAGTCGATGCCCGTGGCACCGGGGCACTGGGCAACGATGTCATCGGTGAGCTTGTTGAGGGTGTCAGAACCCTTGATTACCTGAGCGCCGGCCGTGGCAGCGCCTACGCTGAGTGCCACGAAACTGGCCACTGCAATTATCCGCTTCATTGAACAATCCTCCGTAGAACGCCACGGCCCGCACCAAATCGGACATGTGGCGAATGGCTCCTATACAAGTACCGGGCCAGCCTGCGCCCTGGCCCTAAGCGCCTGATATATTTTGGATTTTAAAGAAACCCCGTCGCCAGCGCATGCCCATGCCTTCGATAATCAGAGAGTGTTTATCCAGATTTCGAACAGGTCACGGCCAGGGCAGCTTTTGAGCGGGCCGAAACCGCTCGTCGGGAAGCGACGGCGTTGGGGGCGGCAAGCCGCGTTCGAAGGAAGTGTGGGCTTGGGGGGGCAGGACCAACAGCGCGTAGAGCGCACCGCACGATCCCAGCAACAGCGCTAGCCCCCACGCGAGTCGCCGATCCTGCTGCGTCATGGTCCGAGCCTCGCAGCGGTGGAAGGGCCGGGGATGGCGGAGCCGGGCCCCGGCGGGGAAGTCTCGCTGGGCCGCTCGCGCAGGCATTCAGACAGCTTGTCGTGCAAGTCGCTCAGGTTCTGGCCATGCAAATTGAAAAAGAGTCCAGGCCGGTGGAGTGTCACCGACGTGTCGACTCGCTGCGCCTGGTTCTTGCTGAGCAGGATCAGCTCCACCCGCCCGTCGATCGCCGCGAGCGGTAACCCCGCGGGCTGGTCGTCCTTCCAATTGCGCGAGTCTGCCGTGGCGTTCCGATTGTCGGCCAGCACGAAAACCTCACCGTCCGGCACCACGAAAGGAGCAAACGCGGTCGCGCGATTGATGTGCACGGTCAGGTACGCGGCGTCGTCCAGAAACTCGAGCAGCAGGCGCGCGTTGGTTTCGCCCTGCGAGCCCCAGCGGAAGTAGCGCCCCACGTCACAGGTGGGCACCGCCCAACCGTTGATGATCGGAAAGCCGCCCTTCTTCATCTCGATGTGGTCGCCCGGAAGCCCGATCACGCGCCGAATCGCTTCGTCAGTGGCGACCCCGGTCGGGACGGCGAAGCGCACCAGATCGCCTCGCCTGGGCAAGCGTTGGCGGTCATACCTCGCCTTGCCCACCAGCAGCTCATCGTTGGTCTTCATCACCGGCAACATCGACGAGCTTTGCACGCGATAGGGCTGATACACGACCTTGCCGCCCACCCAACCGAGCACCAGCACCGCCAGCCCGCCAGTAACCAACCAAGGACGCCCTGCCCGCGGCACGAGCCCCGGCACGAGCCCGCGCCAATACCACGCCACCGCCGCGAACAGCAAAAACAGCAGCGCCGTGGCCAGGACGCGCGCCTCGCCCTCGAACGCCGCCGAGCCGAAAAAGCTGCCCGGCGTCCTCGACAGGAGGTGCTGGTAGACGTTAGCCGTCAGCAGCGCCGGCAAGGCAGCGAGCCACAGAGCTGCAAGCAGCCGGCGAAGGATACGACGTAGCTCCACGGTCACTTTCCGATCAGCTCACACTCGTCGTAGCGAATCAGCTTGTGCTTGACTGGGTCTCGACTCAAGAGATCCAAAAAGACGAAGACGGCGAGACCCGCGTTGGCCGCGCCGCGCAGCAGCCAAGGCTTGACCTGATCGGTTGGCATCGTGTCTGCGCTCCATTTGACGAGCGGCACCAAGTTATCCGGACACACCGGTTTCGGAGTGTTGGCGCCGGCTTTGACGTGGCAGAACGGGAACAGGTTGGCTGGAATAGCCGACGGGTGTTGCTCATGCTGCACGATCTCATGCCGGTGATTGCCGACGTCCGCACCCTGCGGGTACGAGAGCGGGTGATAGAGCTCAAAAAAGGTGCCTGTGTCCGTCCCGGTGCCGTTGGCGATGGCGCGCACCGGGGGCGGATTGTCGAGGGAGCAAAGCGTGAGCCAAAGCTCCGCGTCACCGATGGTGTCCAGCAGCGACGAGCCCTTGACGGGAAACTTCACGTTGTCGGAGAATGAAGTGTTGAAGCGGTGCTCCGTTTTGGCCACCGTGGGGTGCGTGTACGGGTAGCCGAGGACCATGGCGCAAGCAGTCACGGCGGCTGACAGCATGTTCGCGTCCTTTGACGTACTGATGATCCGCTCGATACCGGCGACATCGGAGCGACCGACCAAGTCCAAAGCCGCAGCTGGGAGCTTCACTTCGGTACCGCCGAGCCCCATCCAGGCCATGTAGCGAGCGCCCCAATCGTCGGGCGTACCAGGCCAGTCACCTGGCCAAGTAGCGGGTGTGCCGGCGGGGTTCTTGTCGAGCGGGAAAAGCTTCAGCAGCGCCTCGCTTCCAAACACTCGCTGTCGATTCTGCCCGGCGTTATCAACGGGACCAAATAGACCGTTGCGGAAGTTCGCAACCCGGCCCACGCCGCCGGTCATGTCTTGAATCGTCTTCGCCAACGGCCCGCGCGAGTCCGCCTCGCGGCCGTGGCAGTTCCGGCAAATCATGTCGAAGACGATCGCCCCTGGGGTGGGCGCGAACACTGGAGCGTCGCTCGGAGGTGCGCTCGGCAGCCACACGTCGCCCACGAGCTTCTGGTAGCCGGGGCGCCTGCCGAGCGCGTCCAACCACTGAAGACGCTGCGGCTCTGTGAAGTCCTGCACCTTGGGCACGCCTTCGTAGGTGCATTCGGGCTTGGGTAGCCAGAGCGTCAATGGGAAGGGCGTCTCGAGAAACGTTCTAATCTCCGGCGTGACCTTGAGTCGTGTCAACTCTTTGCGCAGAAAGACCGCGTCCCAAGCCCTAGCTGCGCCCACATCGAGAGCCTGAGCGTTCGATGGAGGTGGCGGCGTCTTGTTCTCAATCAGAAACGCGCTCCATTTCGTGTTGCGGGGGACCCAGTCCCCGCGAACCTCGGTGAGATCCGTCGCCACCCAGTGCGGGTGGTCGGGCACGCCGTCGGCGTCGTAGAGGTCTGCCGACAGCTGACCGTCGCCATCACGGTCGTGGAAATCAGTGACTACCCAGTCCACGGACACGCGATCCACATTACCCGTGCCATCCACGTCGAAGGGCGTATCGCTCACGCCCGGCTTGACCGTTGGGGCTATGATGTCCGACGTATCCACGCATTTGCTGCGGACATAGCTCGCTCGCCACTGTTCGAGGCGCGACGCCGCCTTCTTGATGGCGTCCGCGTAACCCTTCTCGTCGGGCTTGACCTCGACATAGGGCTGCGGCTCACGGTCCACATTCAAATTGGGGCTAGAGCTGCTGTCCGGCTGAAGGGTCCCCTTCGACGAATCGATGGGGACATAGTTTTCGTCGAGCTCCAGCCGTTTGCGAACCGCGGGGATGCTGACCATCCAATCCCCGAGCAGCTGACTCGCGCGACAGTCGTAGCCAGGCGTATTGAGGGGCATATGAGGGAAGATAGCGAAATCATCGGAGTACGTGTAAGGCGTATGGGTGTTGCGGAAGATCAGGCTACGCCACGGCGCGGCCTGATGCTCGTAAGTGTAGACCAACTTGGGTTGCTTTTCGGTCCCGATGTTCATTTGGCTCTCCACGAACTTCACGCTGTATGGCTTGATAGGCCATTCGAAGGGGAGGAGGTCGCGCAGAGAAGGCGTGATGTATGGGATCGGCGTCTTGCCGCTCGGGTCGCGCTTGACGCGGGGGCTCATGCGGTCGAGCGGAAACTGGAAGATCCCGCCTCCGTCAGGCCGCGGCAGAAAGTCCAAGAGGTCCTTGATGTCCGGAGCAGTCACGGAGGGAAACCCGATCGGGTTGTGGCAATGCGCGCAGTTACCCAGCATGTAGCCCTGCGCCAGCAGCTCCTGTTCGTTCCGGGGTTTGCGATCGCCCTGCGAGTCTTCGAGCAGCACGACCTCGTCCGGTGATTCGATCCCGCTGACGAGCCCGACGTCGATCAAACGTTGAAGCTGCGTCAGCTCGTCCGCTCCGGTGGGCTCGATCACGCCCCCCTTGGCGCAAATTTCTGGAGCATCCTTGGAGCATTCACGGCGCAGAATCTGAAGCGGCGTAAAGCCAAGCACGAAGCTGCTACTGCCCATGTGGCACTCGATACAGCGCTGGCTGCTGGGAATGCCGTAGTGCCGGCGAATGCCCGCCGTGTCGAACTTTAACTCCTCGTTATAGTACTCGTCACCCGCGAACTGGGCCCGGATCTCCTGCGCCTGCACTTCGTCAGTAACATAGGGGAACACGAGGTCGCCGAAGGGCCGACCGTTGCGGAAGGGACCGCCCACACCTCCAGCACCCACCAGCTCGGCCCGCGTTTCCGTATCATCCCATTTATAGGCACCAAACAACGCTGTGGGCTCGTGCGTCCCATCGGGGTGAACGATATCCGGGCGAGACACGATGATGCGCGTCTCGATCTTCCGGAAACGCTTCTGTCCCGTACTGTCGATCACTTCCTTGAGGAAGGTCTTGTAAAAGCGAGTGTTCGGTGGGATCTCGAACTCTTGCCGCTCGCTATCGAAGCGGATGGTTTCGCCGTATGGCACCCGGACGTGGCGCAACTTGCCCGCCGAATCGGACCAGAGCGGGTAGCCCGGAGCAAACGCCACCACGCCGTATCGAGCCAGCAGCTCGGAGTCCAGAGTGAAGAGATCTGTTTCGGCGAGCGTCTTCGGAAGACCGATGAGCTCCTCCGGCAACGCTGGGTGCTCTTCGTCGAACGGTACGGCCTCGAGGCCCTGGAACAGCTCATCGAGCTCGAGCATCTTCGGTTGCTCGCTCGCGAACAGCGCGCGGTTCGGCAAGCAATTGCCGATGTTGGTCAACCCCTCACCCAGCTCTCTGGACATCGAGTAGGTCTGCTGCTGCTCTGCAGCATCGAGCGGGACGTAGAAACCGCCGGCCGGCTTGCCCTTGCCGATCCAGAGCTCGATGTCGCTGGCCAGAGCCACGATCGGATCGCCGGCTGACCGCTCCGACCACGGAATATCGGGCGGCGGCGGCATTTGCTTGGTGGGGTCGCTTTCGCGCATCCGCTCCAGGACTTTCTCGTCAATTTTGGCCAAAAAGTCGGAGGGCGAGACGACCTTGAGACCACCTTGATCGCTGACAGCGTGACAGGCGCCGCAATAGGCGTTGAAACGACTGAACAGCTCGGAGACTAGCACCTGCCGTTCGGTCGGCGCGGCCTCAGCGGTGATGACCGAGTCACGCGCGGGCAGGTACTCGCTGGTATCAATCGGGGCGGCGCACGCCGGAATCATCGGTTCCGGCATGCCCGCGACACCCGGGGGCTCGCCGCCATCCACGACGTCAGCTCCCATCCCACCGCTGCCGCCTCCTTCGGGAGTGGCCTTGAGGGTGGGGCCATCGGCGAAACAGCTCGCCAGCATCACAACGCTCAACCCGCTGATCCAAAACTTGCGAACGCTCATGCCGACCTCACGCCACCTCGCGAGCAGACCCGAGGCGAGCGCTTAGTAGCACGTCCACCACCACACGGCGTGTGACAACACACCTGCTCCCACCTGTCCGATGTTACGTGCGCGCCACGTTCACGTCACGGTACTCGTACAATGTGCCCGGCCATGCGTCCCCTGAAGCTTGGCATCGCGTTCGCGTCCTGGACCTTGGCCCTGTGCGCCGCCGCCTGCGGCGATCCCGAAGAGGAGAAGCCGGGTGGCAGCGGCGCCAGCTCGACCGGCGCTACCGGAAACACGGGCAACAAGAGCTCGGGCGGAAAGAGCACCGGTGAAGGCGGTGCGGACAACACGGGCAACGAAGCGACGGGCGGGGGTGACCCCGTCTCCATGGCCGGCGGTGAGCCGGTGGGCGATGAGTGCGCGGCTGCCTGGCAAGGCGAGGTGCCCGCGCCCACGGTCGAATGTGATCTCGACAACTTGACCGACAGCGGCGAAACGCTTTCAGGCGACATCACGCAAGACATGACGCTCTCGTCGGGGATGATTTACGGCTTGAGCGGGCCGACCCGTGTGATGCCGGGCGTGACCCTGACCATCGAGCCGTGCGTCAAGATCGTGGGTGACGCGCCGACTGCCGTGCTCGTGGTGATGGCCGGCGATTACGCTGGCGCGGCCGGCGGCATGCCGGGTGTGGGCGCCAAGATCGAGGCCGTAGGTGAGCCCGACGCGCCCATCATTTTCACGAGCGCCGCCGCCCCTGGTGACCGTCTTCCCGGTGACTGGGGGGGCCTGATGATCCTCGGCAATGCGATCTCGAACGGCGCGTCCCGCACGGCTGACGTGGTGACCCGTCCGACGATCGAAGGTCTGACGGCCGCGACTCCCTATGGCTGGGACACCGAGGACTTCAACGATGAGAGCAGCGGCTCGCTCGCCTATGTGCGCATCGAATACGTGAGCCGCGAGATCAGCGCCAACGAAGAGACCAATGGCTTGACATTTGGCTCGGTGGGTAGTGGCACCACCGTCCACCACGTCATGGTTTCCAACTCGAACGACGACTGCTTCGAGTGGTTCGGCGGCGCCGTGAACGCCAGCCATCTCGTCGCCTACAACTGCGACGATGACATGTTCGACACCGACCGGGGCTACTCCGGCAAGGTCCAGTTCGCCTTCGGCCGCCAGATCGAAGGCACACTCGAGACCGACTCGAACGGCTTCGAGATGGACAACGGCCAGGGACCGATCTCGCGACCGCGCACGCTGGCGGAATGGTCCAACGTCACGCTGTGCGGGACCAAGGAGGAGGGAGCCGCGGGCGGCAACGCGCCGCGCGTCGGCATGGCGTTCCGCAGCGGTGTGGGCGGGGCCATCACGAACACGCTAGTCACGGGCTTCGACAACGGCGGCATGTTCGTCACCGTGGACGTCGAGGATCTGATCACCGTGACCAACTCGACGGTGTTCGACAATGGCGCCATCTACAACACGGCCGCCCACACCCTCGGCACCACCTGGTTCCAGGACCAGGAGGGCAACAGCATCGACGCCCCCGACGGCTTGTGCGATTGTTTCGCCGATCCGCCCGCGCCATTCCCCACGGCGACCATCGAGGGCGTCGCACCGGCCGGATTCGACGACGCCGCCGCCGGCTATCAGGGTGCGTTTCCCGATGCCAAGCCTGAAAACAACTGGATGCTCGGCAAGTGGGTCGACTGGTCGAACGAGTGAGGTGAAGGCCGAGGAGGCGCGCCGGCCCGGCGCTGATCCGTCGTGAGCCGTACGCGTCTCAAGTCCAAGCCGGTTCGAGTCGCCCACGGCGTGCCGCCGCTCGAGCGAGCGCGAGCGCTGCTCCGCTCAGGCCAGGCCGAGCAAGCGCTCGCCATCCTGGAGCCCTTGGCATCCGACGCTGCGAACGATGCGAGCCTGCTCGGTGTGCTGGGAACGGCGCAGCTTCGGCTCGGACGACGTCAGCAGGCCAAAGCCCTCTTCGAGCAGGTGGTCGCGCTCGAACCCGACTCGGTCGACGCCCTGTTCAACTTGGGCGTTGCCCTGCAGGAACTGGGCAACAATACCGAGGCGCTGCGCTACCTCGAGCGCGCCGCTAGCATCTCGCCCGAACAAGGGATGCTGCAGTTTCGACTTGCAGACGCGCTCTGGGTGGCCGGCGAAAGCGCTCGCGCCATCGGTCACTACCAGGCGGCGCTGGGGCAGATGCCGCGTTCGCTCGAGCTCCTGGTCGATCTTTCACGAGCTCTGCGCGCCCGCGGCCTCGGCGAAGGCGCCGTCGCCATGAGCCGGCGCGCGGTCGAGGTCAACCCGCGCTCCGTCGAAGCTCAGCAGGAGCACGGCCAAGCTTTGCTGGCTGCGGAGCGGTTGGGAGAGGCTCTCGAGGTTTTCCGTCGCGCGCAGCGGCTCGATCCAGCACACCTCGAGATCCAGCTCGGGCTCAGTCACGCCGCCTTTCGCTGCGGGTTGATCGAAGAGGTCGTGACGACGCTCAAACACGCCGTTCTACGCAAACCAGACGCGACGCTGCACAGCAACCTGGTCTTTTCGTGCATGTTTCACCCCGAGCTTTCAGCCGAGGCGTTGCTCGACGAGGCGCGGAGCTGGGCTCGTGCTCACGCGGATCCGCCCCAGACCGAGATTCGTCAGCATGGAAGCGATCCGAACCCCAAACGCCGGCTCAAGGTGGGGTACGTGTCCCCCGACTTCTGGGACCACTGCCAGGCCCTGTTCATGGCACCGCTGCTCCACGCGCACGACCGCGAGCAGCTCGAAGTCACCTGTTACGCCAGTGTGCAGCGACCGGACGGCGTGACCACGCTCCTGAAGGAACGGGCTGACGCTTGGCACGACGTCTCACGCTTGGACGATACGGCGCTCGCTCAGAAAATCCGTGACGATGGCGTCGACATTCTGGTCGATCTCACCATGCACATGGGCGGCAGCCGCTTGCGAGCTTTCGCGCGCCGCCCCGCACCGGTGCAGATCTCGTGGCTCGCCTACCCCGGCACGACCGGGATGTCCCAGATCGACTACCGCATCACCGATCAGTACCTCGATCCCGCCCCCGATCAGCAGCCCCGCGAACGTTCGGAATTGCCGCGCATCGAAGACCTTCCGCATTACAGTGAGCGCTCGATCGTGCTGGCCGACACCTTCTGGTGCTACGACCCGCTCTCCGAAAAGCACGAGGTTGCACCGCTGCCGGCATTGTCCCGCGACTACGTCACGTTCGGGTGCCTGAATAATCTCGCCAAAGTCAACGCGCAAGTCCTCGAGCTCTGGGCTCGAGTGCTGAGCGCCGTGCCAGGCTCACACATGCTTTTGCGCGCCCCTGTCGGCGAGCCGCGGCGCCGCACCGTTGCCGCATTCAAACAGCTCGGCATCGAAGCCGCGCGCATTCAATTCGCCGAAAAACTCCCGCGCCGCGACTACCTCGAAAGCTATTCAGACATCGACATCTGCCTCGACACTTTCCCGTACAACGGCCACACCACCAGCCTCGACGCCCAATGGATGGGCGTGCCCGTCATTACCCTCGTCGGAAACACCGTCGTCGGCCGCGCTGGACTTTGCCAAGCGACCCATCTCGGCCTTCCGGAGCTGATCTGCCATGACCCCGAGCAATTCGTGGCGCGCGCTGTCCAGCTGGCCAATGACTTGGACGCGCTCAGCGAGCTGCGCGCCGGCATGCGAGCGCGGATGCAGGCGTCGCCGCTCATGGATGCACCTCGCTTCGCGAGCCAGCTCGAGCAAGCCTACCGCCTAGCGTGGCAGCAGTGGTGTGCCGCCACGCGCACTTGAGATGGGCACGGCCGCTCTGACCTACTGGCAGTTGCCTTTCGTCAGACCACCGGGTTCGCTGGTGACGACGCAGGTCAGCGCACCGCCACAGTCGTCGTTGTTCTGGCACGCGATGCCCGTCGGATTGTTGGCACAGGCGTCCGCTTGCGTGTCACCACAAGCAGATTCGCCGCTGAAGTCCTGACAAAACGGGCCGGTCTGGTTGGGGATAAATCCTGCCCCCAAGATCATGCCGGTAATGGTGTGCGGCGAGGTGAGTCCAGCCCCGGAGAAGCATTTGGCGAGCCCGAGCTGCGTGCCGGTCACTGTCTCGAACCCCTGGAGGGTGTTCAAGTACAACGGGCTGGTCATCGGGTAGCTGGCGCAGTCGAGTGTATTCGACGACGAGATCAGGTTCAGCGACTGCGCGTGGGCCGTCGTATCGTTGCCGCCAGCCGCCGTGGCAGCGGGGTCGATGGCGGCCAGCGTCGCATCGATGCCCGCGAATCCGGTGCTACACGAGTTGGCCGCAACCAAGCAGCCGACCTGCTGGGTCGAGTCAGGCTGATCGCAGCACACACCGTCGTTGCACAGGCCATTCGTCCCCGCGTTGTCCGCCACGCCTTGGCCGAGCAAGGTGCGCGTGGTGTGCAAGCGCCAGAATGCGCCGATGACTTCGCGGTTGCCGTTGTAGCTGGTCTTGTGGAGACCACCGCTCGCGGTGCGCAGCGTCAGGTTGAACACGCGACCGTCGATCGCAGCACCCGCAACCACGCAACCCGGAGTCGGGAAGGAGGCGGCGGTGATCGATGGCTTGTTGTTCTTGGCGTTGATGCAGCGCGCGTCGTTGCTGTCAGTCGCAGGAATCGGGCAGGTGGCTGCAGCGGTGACGTGGCACGTACCGCCCGAAGTGCCGCACTGGCCGTTGGACCCGCACTTGCCGGCCACGCAGACGTTGTTCACGCAAGCGCCACCACCGACGCCGCATTGCGCGTCACTGGTGCAGGCGCCCGCCGTGCAGCGACCCGGTCGAGCCAGACGCTCGGCCGGGTCCCACCACGTGTTACGCGGCGTGCGACCGTCCGGGCACAGACCAAAGCGGCGAGCCCCGCCGATGCCCGATTTGACGATAGGCGCGCTACCATTGACGACGCGACCCTGACGGCAGTTCGTCTTCGGGTAGGCTTCGGCGGGCACGTTGACCCCCGCCACGCCATCAAGCGCTTGCGGAACACTGACCGGCAGCAGCAGGCCCAGCGTGCCATCGCGACCGCAGACCTCTTCGGCCATCTTGGTGTCGATTGCGGAAATACCCAGGCCCACGTTGAAGGTACCTGAGCACGAGCGGCGCACAGGATCCGCATCCTGGTAGGCGTCGATGAACGTTTGCGAGGGCAGACCCGGTGAACCGGCCGCGAGGTCCGAAGTCAGCTCGCCGGAGCACGCGGGGCTCGCCCCTGGCTCCGTGAGGCAGACCGCCGAGCAGCCATCGAAGTTGTTCGTGTTACCATCGTCACACTCTTCGTTTGTTTGAAGGCTGCCGTTGCCGCAGCTCGCGGGACCTGGCAGAAGGGCGCATTGGCCTACGGTACAGGTTCGCCCCAAGGGGCAATGCACTTGATGGTTGCATGGTCCCGAAAGCGCAGGACCGCTCGGTTGTGATTCGAATGCGGGATACTCATTGCAGAAGGGGTAACCGGTCGTGCCAGGACGAGCGCTATGGCTCACCCCAAGCAGCTGCCGAAAAGCGTCGGTCGCAGTGGACCGCTCGTCTCGCCGAAAGGCGTGACGCAGTTGGGTGCAGTTGCCCGCGGGCAGCGTTGCGCCACCGCCGCCAGCAGCGCAGCTGGCGTTGGGGTTTTCGAACAGATTGCCCCAGCTGTTGACCAGCGTGAGTCGATCCGGGTCGAGGCAGTTGCGCACGCCAGCCACACCCTGAGGCTCGATGCCGTCGTCGCAGTTGAGGCCGAAGTAGATCAGGCGAAGCGCGTGTCTCCATTCACCACCCAGAGCAGCGCAGGCGGGAAAGAGCGGGGCGTTGTTGCGACGCAAGCCTCCCGAGACCGCGCAGCTGACATCCGATCCCGGGTCACAACTGAGCTTGTGTACGGCGCCGGTCACGACCGAAAGTTTCTCACGAGCCACACTGATGCCCTCGGCGGTCGCAGTGTTGGGGTACAGGCAAACCCCCGGGGTTGAGGGGCCGTCGGAAAGAGCGAGGCTGTTGCTCGCCAGCAGAAAGCGCGTCATGGGCGCTACTTGTTGCGTACCGTTGACCAAGAGGTACTCTCCCTCCGTGTCTCCTCCACCCTGATAGTTGATTCCGGTGGCGGCACTGCATTGCGCAACGACGTCGTCAGTGAGCTTGTCCAGACCATCGGCGCCTAGCAGCACCTGCGCGCCGCCCGTCGATGCGTACAAGCTCCCCACGGCCAGAGCTTCCCACATGAAAAGCCATTTCATGAGCCGTCCTTTCGTTGCGACCCAGTGGCCGCCCTGTGCGCCGCGCCTCTTGCGCGGCACCACTACGCCACTCCAAGGCAACAAGTGCGCCCGCGCCTGCCGAGAGGAGCGCGCGAAAATTCCGCCGATTCGGCGAAACACCAGCCCGAGCGAGCCTACGAAAACCGGAGACCCTCCGGATTTCGGCTGGAGCTCTTGGGCGCGCCTAGAATTAATCTCGAAACGACGATCAGAAAACCAGCTCGTAGAGGGCGTCTACGGAGAGCTCGATTGCGCGCGTCTCGAGCAGGAGCCGATCGCCGGGCCCGACCGCGAGCGCGCGCCAGTCGCGAGAGCGCGCGAAATGCTCGACACGAGCACGCTTCGACGCGACGAGGACGTAGTCGGTAAGGCTCGGCAAGGCCGTGTTCGCCGACAGCTTCTCGCCGCGATCGATGCGTTCGGTCGAATCTGAAAGCACTTCGACAATGATGCACGGATTCAGAAGCACGTCCTCCTCGTCGTCGTGAAAGCTCGGCCGCCCACACACGACACTCGCGTCCGGGTAGTACACCCTCGATGAGGGCGTTCGTACTTTCATGTCCGACGGCAAGGTCACACAAGGGCCACCGCTGAGGGCGTTGCCGAGCAGACGCACGACGTTTGCGACGACGCGATTGTGCGCGTAGCGCGCGCCTGCCATAGCGTAGACCTGCCCGTCGACGAACTCGTGCCTGTCGCTCGCTCGTCGCTCAAAAGCGAGATACTCGGCGAGCGTGAGCGGAACGTCCTGCGCAGGATTCGTCATGTGCCGGGGCGCTGAGAGTATAGCGCGGCGCGCTCTTAGTCGAGCCCAGGCGCCACGATGTTACGCGCGGCACTACATCGCGAGCTTGCTGCGCAGACCTTTCGGCTTTCGCTAGCGTGCATTGTTACCGAGGAACGAGGATGAATGGCGTCAAGTGTCGAGCGACAGCTACGGCTTCGGCCTGACTACTGACAGTTGCCCTTGGTACGGCCGCCGGGCTCGGGAGTCACGACGCAGGTCAGGCCCGCGGCGCAGTCATCGTCGTCCTGGCAGGCGAAACCGGCCGTATTGTTGGCGCAGGCGTCGGCCGGTGTGTCGCCGCAGGTCACCTCTTCGGTGAAGTCCTGGCAGCGGGGGCCGCTATCGAACGGGGTGAAACCGGCGGCGAGGAGCAGGCTGGTCACGGTGTGGCCACCCATCAAACCGACGCCCGAGTAGCACTGGGCCAATGCGCGCTCCGTGCCGCTCGTGTTCTCGAAGCCCATCATCGTGCTCAAGTAGAGGGCACCGCCCAAAAGGGGGTAGGAGCACTCCAAGGGCAAGAAGCCGGAGCGCAGGGCGAGAGACTGCGCATGGGCTACGGTGTCGTTGCCGGCCGCCGGTGTCGCGCTCGGATCGATGGCCGTGAAGGCCTGGCTCGGGGCGAAGCTGATGCTGCACGAGCTCGCGCTCGTCAAGCAGCCGATCTGCTGGCCAGAGTCGAGCGCTGCGCAACAAGCTCCGTCGTCGCAAAGGCCGTTGGTCCCGACCAGATCCGCGCCGCCGTTACCCAGCAGGGTACGAGTGGCATGAAGGCGGTAGAAGGCACCGACGATCTCGCGGTTGCCATTGTATGCAGTCTTTTGTAGCCCTCCGGTCTGCGTTCGCAGCGTCAAGTTGAATGCTCGGCCATCGATGCTGGCGCTGGGAACGACGCAGCCCGCGCTCGGGAAGCTGCTAGCCGCAATCGAGGGCTTGTTGTTCTTCGCATTGATGCAGCGTGCATCGTTGGCGTCGGTGGCCGGAACCGGACAGGTGGCTGCAGCTGACGCCGCGCAGACCCCGCCAGAGGTTCCGCATTGGCCGTTGCCGCCGCAGTTGCCCGACGTGCAGACACCGCCGACGCACGTGCCGCCAGCCACGCCGCATTGACTGTCGCTCGTGCAGACACCCGCCGTGCAGGCGCCGGGACGAGCCAGACGCTCGCTCGCGTCCCACCAGGTGTTGCGCGGCGTGCGGCCATCCGGGCACAGACAGAAGCGGCGCGCCGCACCGATGCCGGGCTTGATCACCGGAGCGCTACCGTTGATGAATCGACCGTGGCGACAGGCAATGGTCGGGTAGACGTTCGCGAGCAACTGGGACGTCGGTACACCGTCAAGCGCCGCCGGAACACTGATCGGTAGCACCAACCCGAGCGTGCCGTCGCGATGGCAGACCTCTTCAGCCATCTTGGTGTCGACGGTGGAGGTGCCAAGCGCCACGTTGAACGTACCGGAGCAGGCACGTCGGATCGGATCGGCATCCTGGGAGGCGTCCGTGAAGAGCAGGGTCGGGAGACCCGGAGCGCCGGCAGGCAGATCGCCCGTGAGCTCTCCCGAGCACGCGGGGGTTGCCCCGGGTTCCTTCAGACAGACCGCCGAGCAGCCGTCGAAGTTGGCGGTGTTACCGTCGTCGCATTCTTCAGTGCTCTGAAGTGCGCTGTCACCGCAACTGGCCGGAGCCGTTACGGCCGTGCAGACGTTCGCGACGCAAGTCGTGTTCAGGGGACAATGTGTGTTGTTGGCGCAAGCACCGCCCGTGACCGGGGCCTGCGCGTCTTGCGCCGGATACTCGTTGCAGAAGGGGTAGCCAGTGGTTCCGGTGCGGCCGATGTTTGCGCCGAGCAGGTCGCGAAACGCATCGGCCGAGTCTGAGCGCTCGTCGCGGCGGAACGCGTGCCGGAGCTCGGTGCAGCTACCCGCCGGCAAGGCTCCTCCTCCACCCCCGGCGGCGCACTCGGAGCTGGGGTTCTCGAACAAGTTGCCCCACGAGCTCACGAGCGCCAGGCGAGCAGGGTCGAGGCAGTTGCGGACGCCGACGATGCCTTGCGGGTTCAAACCGTCCTCGCAGTTGAGGCCAAAGTAGAGCAGTCGTAGCGCGTGCTTCCAGTCGCCCCCGAGCGCGGGGCATGCCGGAAACAGCGGAGCGTTGGCTGAGCGGAGCCCGCCGGTCACATCGCAGGCCGTCTCGGCGCTTGGGTCGCAGGCGTCCTTGTGGACCGCGCTCGTCAGCACCTCGACCTTCCTCGTTCCCACCCTGATGGCCTCGGACGTGGAAGTATCGGGAAAGGTGCACGTCGTACTGGCTACCGGCTGAAGGAACCGCGTCATCGGGGCCACCTGCTGCGTGCCGTTCGCAATCAGGTTCTCGCCCGACGTCGAGCCGCCACCTTGATAGTCGATACCAGTCGCGCCGGGACACTGAGCGACGATGTCGTCCGTCAGCTTGTTCATGATGTCGCTGCCCCTCAGAACCTGAGCGTGCACATCAGCGGCTTCAGCCGCCACCAGCACCATCCCCAACAGCATGACTTTTCGTTTCATGACGCCTCCGCGCTACTGACAGTTGCCCTTCGTGAGCCCGCCGGGCTCCGAGCTGAAGATGCAGGTCAAGCCCGCCGCGCAGTCGTCGTCGTCCTGACAGGCGATGCCCGCGGGATTGTTGGCGCAGGCGTCGGCGGGGGTGTCGCCGCAGGTCGCCTCGGCGGTGAAATCCTGGCAGAACGGACCGGTGGCCCAGGGCGTGAAGTCCGAGGCGTAGATCATGCTCGTGATGCTGTGGGGGCTGTTCAAGCCCACGCCGGAAAAGCACTGGGCCAAAGCCCGCTCCGTGCCGGTCGTGTTCTCGAAGCCCATGAGCGTGCCCAAGTAGCGTGGGCTGACGAAAGGATATGTGGGGCAATTGACCGTTTGGCTGGCCGAAGTCAGATTGACCGAATGAGCGTGCGCGGAGGGATCGTTGCCCACGGCTGGGGTGGCGGCCGCGTCTACCGAGGCTAACGACGCGTGTCTTTGAGCAAAACCAATGCTGCAGGAGCTGACGCTGACCAAACAAGCGACTTGTTGGGACGAATCCAGGGCGTCGCAGCACACGCCGTCGTCACAGCGGCCATCGATGCCCGGTAGGTCAAACGCGCCACTACCTAACAGCGTGCGTGTGGTGTGCAAGCGATGGAAGGCACCGATGACCTCACGGGTGCCGTTGTAGCCGGTCTTGTGCAGTCCGCCGGTGGCGGTGCGCAGCGTGAGGTTGAAAGCGCGACCGTCAATACTGGCCGCCGGAACCACGCAACCTGGCGTCGGGAAGCTAGCGGGCGTAGTCGAGGGCTTGTTGTTCTTGGCGTTGATGCAGCGCGCGTCGTTGGTCTCGGTTGCCGGAATGGGGCACGTCGCGGCGGCTGACACGGCACAGCTGCCTCCGCTCGTGCCGCATTGGGAATCGGCGCCGCAGTTGCCCGACGTGCAAACACCAGCTGTGCAGCTCCCTCCCCCGACGCCGCAGTCGCTGTCCGCGCTGCAAGCACCTGCCGTACAGCGGCCGGGTCGAGCCAGGCGCTCCGCGGTATCCCACCACGTGTTGCGCGGAGTGCGCCCGTCGGGGCACAGGCCGAAGCGACGCACCGCTCCGACGCCGGACTTGATCACCGGCGCGCTGCCGTTAACGAAGCGACCCTGGCGACAGCTCGCCTTCGGGTAGACATTCGCCGGCAGGTCCGCGATTGCCACGCCGTCCGGCACTGGCACGCTGACAGGCAACACCAGACCGAGCGTGCCGTCGCGACTGCAGACCTCTTCGGCCATCTTGGTATCGATGCTCGAAGTGCCCAGAGCGACGTTGAACGTACCCGAGCAAGTGCGACGGATGGGATCGCCGTCGATGTACGCATCGGTGTAAGTCTGCGACGGCAGGGCCGGAGCGCCCGCCTGCAGATCACTGGTCAGCTCACCCGAGCAGGCGGGGCTAGCGCCCGGTTCCTTGAGGCACACGGCCGAGCAGCCATCGAAATTGAGCGTATTGCCGTCGTCGCACTCCTCGGAGGATTCGACCGTACCGTTGCCGCAGGTGGCGCCGGCGTGCAATTGGCATGTACCCGATGCTGCGCCAGTGCAGATCCCGCCGCCCGAGCCGCAGCTCGTGTTCGCCGAGCAGGTGCCCGCGGTGCACACGCCCCCATTACAGGTACCATTCGTGCCGCATTGCGAGCTCTGCGTGCAGGTCCCAGCAGTGCAACTGCCGGCGGTCCAGCCCTGGCAGCTCGTGCCAATCGGGCACGTGGTGGTCGCGAGGGCCGTCCCGGCGCTATGCGCGAGGCACGCCGCACCCGTCAACGCGCCTTGCGATTCGAGCGGATAGTCGTTGCAGAACGGATACCCGCTAATGCCAGTGCGAGCGCTGACCCCCAGCAGCGTACGGAAAGCGTCCGTCGTACTGGACTGTTCATCGCGGCGAAAAGCATGGCGCAGCTCGACACAGTTGCCGCCTGGCAGTGTGCCGCCGCCTCCCCCACCGGAGCAAGCCGGGCTCGGGTTTTCGAACAAGCTCCCCCAATTGTTGACCAGCGCCAGCCGATCCGGATCCAGGCAGTTGCGAATGCCCGCGACGCCGGTCGGGTTCTGGCCGTCGCTGCAGTTGAGGCCGAAGTAGAGCAGGCGCAGCACGTGCCTCCAGTCGCCACCGATTGCACCGCACGCCGGAAATAGCGGCGCTGGCGTCGCGCGAATGCCGCCAGTCACGTTGCAAGTCGTCTCCGCGCCTGGATCGCAGGCGGCTCCGTGAACTGCATTGGTCAAGACTGCGGTGCGCTCTCCCGCCACGTTGAGGGCCTCGGCTGTGGAGGTATCGGGAAAGGTACACACCGTACTAGGTGACGCGGAGATGAATCGGCTCATCGGGGCGACCTGTTGGATCCCGTTGGCGAGCCGGTTCTCGCCCCCGGCCGTACCGCCACCTTGATAGTCGATACCAGTCGCGCCGGGACACTGGGCGACGATGTCGTCCGTCAGCTTGTTCATGATGTCGCTGCCCCTCAGAACCTGAGCGTGCACATCAGCGGCTTCAGCCGCCACCAGCACCATCCCGATCAGCGCCACTCCGCGTTTCATGCCGCCTCCGCTACTGACAATTGCCTTTGGTGAGCCCGCCAGGCTCCGGAGTATTCCGAGGCGAGGACCAGACTGGTGAGGGTGACGCCGGCGCTCAGACCCACGCCGGAAAAGCACTTGGAAAGACCAAGCTGGGTGCCTGTGGTGTTTTCGAAACCCACGAGCGTGTTCAGGTAAAGGGGACTGAACATCGGATACTGCAAGCAATCGAGGGCGTTGGAGGACGACCTTAGATTGTCGTCCGTCAGCTTGTTTAGAGTGTCGGTCCCCTTCAGGACCTGAGCGCGGGCATCACCGGCTCCCGCACTCATCAACAGCATCCCCACCAGCAGCGCTCTCCGTTTCATGAGTCCTCCACGAAGACCATCGGTGAAGCAAACGCCACGCCAAGTCATTTGGCTTTGCGTTAAGCGCGCAGGGCGGCTCGCCCCCCCTCGACTATCGGACTCGGAACAAGCGCGAGGCCTCCGAAAATCGGAGAGGTGTCCGGATTTCCAACGGATGCAAGAGTCGAACCTGGGCTCGAGGTTTGCGCGTCGTGCTCCCGCGCACAAGCGGGTGACGCCAACTTGTGATCACTTTGGCCGATCGTGTCGAGGCAGTGGAGCGAACCGCTTAGCGCCAGTTTCAACAAATTGAAACCGTACGCTCGCTCCTCCCTGGAGCCCGCAGCCCGGAGCCTCTGCCTAGTACGTATAGCTCGCCGTTAGCGTGAAGGTCCGACCGACCTGGTAACGGGAGGTGTAGGGCTCGGCACCAACGCTCTCAAGCTCGCTGCCGTCGGCGTGCCGGTACCCGGTGACGTCTCGAAACCCATACTCGACATCGGCGCCGAGGATGTTTTGGATCGAGAGCTTGGCCTCGAAGTGCTTGAAGAATTTCTGCGCCGCGGCGAAGTCGAGCGTGTGGCGAGGCAGCTCGTAAGTGTCGGGCAAGCCGAACGAGCCCACACGAGCGATGCGCGGACCGAACACGTTATAGAGCAAGCGCAGATCGAGGCCCAGCTTGTCGTTACCGTAGTCGAGCGAGAGATTGACGATGTACGGCGACTGATTGGAGAGGGACCGCGAAGCATTGGTGGCCGCGCCCGTGTCGCCCCCGAGGCCGACGCGCGACGTGACGAGCGTGACGTTGACGATGCCCGTGAAGTCGTCGAGCGCCTCGGCCATGAAGCCGAGTGTCTTGCGCGCCTCGAGCTCCACGCCGACCAGCTGCGCGCTGTCGGCGTTGCGGTAGCTGTAGAGACCCGCCTGCGACGACGGAATGATGACCTCTTCGATCGGATCCCGAAAGGTCTTGAAGAAGATGCTGAAAGCCAGCACTTCGCGCATGGTGGGAAAGTGTTCCAGGCGCAGGTCGACGTTCGTGATCTTGGTCAGCTTCAGCGCAGTATTACCCTGGGTCGGCAGCTCCGACGTGTAGCTGGATGAGCTGAAGGGAGCGATCTCGCGCAATTGGGGGCGAGCAATGGTCTGGCTGACGCCGACGCGGGTGTTGGTCTTGGGCGTGGTTGCGTACACCAAGGACAGCGCCGGCAGGTAGTCGGTCTGCTCGATCTTCGCCTCCTCGGTGGTGTTCGCGCGATCGTAGGGATCCCAAGCCGAGATGAACTGATCAGTCGCTTCCACGCGCAGCCCCCCGATGACGCGCAGCTCGTTGAGCTCGAAATCCACCATGCCGTAGCCGGCGTACACGTCGAGGCCCGCCTCGTACTCGTCGAACTGCAGCGTCGACTCGCGCGCAATCAGGAGATCGGGCGCGATGTTGTCTTGACGGAACAGCCGATCGGGGCAGCTCGGATCCCAGGCCCCAGCGCAGGTGGCATTTTCGGCCAGCTCGGGAGTCAACCCGCGGCCGTCCGGCACGAACACGTAACGCCGCGCGGAAAAGTCGCGCGCGCGAGAAGTGATCAGCGCGCCGGCTTTGAGCGTGGTCTTGAGCTTCGGCTTGGCAACGATGGGCTGCGTGATGTCCAGCCCGCCGCTCTTGGTCAGCTCGGATTGATCGGAGAAAAAGTGCTGACCGCTATCTGAGCCAGGGGCCCAGCTGTAGGCAAGAGGCTGTCCGGCGTCACTCCTGCGGTACACCGTATCCCGCGTATCGGGCTGATCGCGAGCCGCGGACGCCAAGTCCAGGTGCCAGTCGAGCTCGGCCTCTTTGAGAACCGAAAGGCGATGCCAGCCGCGCAACTGACCGAAGTTCAGGTGGCGGCTCACGTACTCGAGGTGAATGCCGCGGAATGTGCCGCCGTTGTTCTGGCGAAAAGCCTCGATGTCGGAGTCGAGCTTGGTGGCGGCCTGACTGCGCAGGCCGGTAAGGCCCAGCTTGTGATTCTTGGACATCTCGTAGGTAACGGTGGCAAACCCGCCCCAGCGCACGTTGTCGGTGCCCTCCTCGCCACTGCCAAAGTCGTAGGCGACCGGCACCGGCTCACCATCGAGCTCTTCGATGACGTAGCGCCGAAAACTGGTGAGCCGGCGCTGGTAGCTGCGGCTGTAGGTCAGAGCCGCGATGCCTCCGAGCTTCTGCTCGCTACCGATCTTGATGGCGTCGCCGGCGACGACGCTGACACCATGATTGGGCGGGGTCCCCTCCCTGGTCGTGGAGCGGAACGAATTGAGCTCCCGACCGTAGGCGGCCGCTTCCTCCGGCGTCGAATTTTGGTTATCGAGCCGCTCGTTGGAATTGGCCCGCGGTGGGAGCTCGCGGCGCCCGTCGTCGTAGCCGAGCCAATCCGTGCTGCTGCCGCGCGAGCTCAGGCGGTCGCGAAAGGTCGTGCCGGTTAGCCAGCCCCCGTTGACCGAAACCTGCAGCAGCGTCTGGCGCGGGAACTCACGCGTGAAGATGCGCACCGAGCCGCCCGCGAAATCGGCGGGCATGTCGGGCGTGAATTGCTTGGCGATGGTGATGCTGTCCAGCACCAGCGCCGGAAACAGATCCAGCGGCACCGTTTGACGGTCGGGCTCGGGACTGGGGAGCGGCGTGCCGTTGAGCAGCGAGTTGGTGTAGCGCTCGCCGAGGCCACGCACGAAGACGAAGCGCGAGCCGACGATGGTGGCGCCGACGACGCGCTGGGCCGCTTCAGCCGCATTTCGGTCGGGCGTGCGCGCGATTTCGGCGCGACCCACGCCGTCACCGACCGACGCGGAGCGGCGGCGCTGCAAGGTCTGCCCTTCCGTCGACGTGCGGTCCACTTCCTCTTCGATCACCACCTCTTCGACCGCGGTCTCGTCGGGCACCAGCGCGAAGTTGATGCGGTAGAGCTTGCCCTCTTTGACCACGACGCGCTCGACGCGAGCGGGTTGGTGAAGCTCGAAGAAGACGCGAATCGTGTAGGTTCCCGGCGGAAGCTCGAGCCGGTAGCGCCCGTCGATATCGGTCAGCGTCTTCTCTTTGCGACCCACGACCTGCACCGCGGCGTCGATGATGGTTTCGTTGAACTTGGTGTCGGTCACCACGCCCCAAATCGCAGCCTTGCCCTTGGGCGGTGCGCGCGTCAGGTCCTCGCCTGCCATTTCGGCTTCCATTTCGGCCTCCATCTCGGCGTCGCTCGGGACCGGCTCGGCTTCTGCGGCGGCGCCCGGAGCTGCTTCTGCTCCCGGGGCCTCCTCGGCACTTTCTGCTTCTTGCTCGTCCGGTGCCTTCGCCTCCGGAGCTGTTGCTTGGGGCGGCTTTGCCTGGTCCTGGGCTCGAGCAATGCCTGGCGCGATCCCGCTCGAGGCCGCAACCGCTAGTGCGAAAAGCCTCGAGAGGCGGTGTAACCGAAAGGGCGGCACGGGGGCCGCACTGTCCAGCTCTTCCGTGGCAGACCCGTGAGATTTCCGCAACGAACCCATGCGTTGGGACACGTCGCGACAGCTCGGCCCGGCGTTCGCTCAGATCCCGTACCGCTTCAGCTTCTCGTAGAGAGTGGAGGCACTGATGCCGAGAGCTCGAGCGGCGCGGGACTTGTTCCCTTGGTGTAGCTCGAGCGCTTGCCGGATGGCGTCGATCTCCAGGCTCTCGAGGCTGCGTCCGGCCAGCGGCAGACTCTCGATCAGCGCATTCGGCTCCTGGACTAAAAACCGCAAGTGCTCGGGCAGAACGACCGCGCCCTCGACGAACGCCATGGAGCTCGAGAGCACGTTTTTCAGCTCGCGCACGTTGCCGGGCCATTGATGGGTGCGCAGCAGATCATAGGTGGGCGGTGCGACTAGATGGTTCGGAAAGCCGAGATCGCGGAGCAGATCGGGCACGATGAGCTCGAGATCTTCGAGCCGCTCGCGCAGGGGCGGAATCGGCACGATCGCAGCGGTCAAGCGGTAGAAGAGATCTTCGCGAAACGTGCCGGCGCCCACGCACGCGCGCAAATCGCGATTAGTGGCCGCCAAGATGCGCAGGTCGACCGGGCGATACTGCGTTCCGCCCACGCGTCGCACGCCGCGGTTCTCGAGCGCGCGCAGCAAGCGCGGCTGCAGCTCGAGCGGCAGCTCGCCAATCTCGTCGAGAAATAGCGTGCCGCCGTTTGCCCGCTCGAACGCGCCCAGGTGGGCCGACGTGGCCCCCGTAAAGGAGCCTCGTTCGTGCCCGAACAGCTCGCTCTCCGCCAGATTCGAGGCAACGGCGCCGCAGTCGAAGATGACAAGCTGACCATCGCGGCGCGAGCTATGCTCGTGGATCGCGTGGGCGAGCAGGTCCTTGCCGGTACCGGTCTCACCAATCAGCGTGATGGTGAGCTCGGTCGGCGCCAAGCGGTTCAGCGTCCCTAAAACGCTTTGCATGGATCGCGACCGCGCCACCAAGCGGCCGAAGTGAAAAAGCGCCCCCACGTCGATGATGCTGTGCTCCACGCTGCGCGACGTCAACGAGCCGTTGGTGCAACTTTCACCAACCTCGGCGCGCCCTTTGTTGTCAATCTTCAGATCCGTACCCTCCTTGTCCTCCCGATCGGCGGACAGGTTGCGCGGCAGTCGTGGCGATTCACAACGCTGACTACGCCAGAGCCCTACCTATTCGCGGGCGTGGCTGTTGGCCTCGCCCAGCCGATACTTCTTGAGCTTCTCGTACAGTGTTGAAGGAGCGATGCCGAGCAACTGGGCCGCGCGGGCTTTGTTGCCGCGGGTGAGAGCCAACGTTTGAGAAATGGCGGCGCGCTCGATGGCTTCGAGTTTTTGCCCGCCGAGCGGCACCTGATCGATGGAGCATTTCTTCTCGAGCGTATTCGGTAGCGAGAAGTGCCGGGGCTCGAGCACCTCGCCGTCGACGAAGGCCACCGCGCAGGCCAGCATGTTCTTCAGCTCGCGCACGTTGCCTGGCCAGCTCTTGGAGCGCAGCAGCTGGAGCGCGGAGGGAGAGACCTCGAGATCGGCGTAGCCGAGATCTTCGAGCAGGCGCCGCGTGAGCAGCGGAATATCCTCCAAGCGTTCCCGCAGCGGAGGCACCTGCACGACGGCCGCCGCCAGGCGGAAGTAAAGATCCTGACGGAAGCGGCCCTCAGCGACCTCGCTGGTCAAGTCCCGGTTGGTCGCAGCGATCACGCGCACGTCCGCGGGACGATCCGCGCTACCCCCGACGCGCCGCACGCAGCGGCTACCCAAGACTCGCAGCAACCGGGTCTGCAGATCGAGAGGCAGCTCGCCCACTTCGTCGAGAAACAACGTCCCGCCATGCGCCCTTTCGAAAGCGCCGGTGTGCTGCGCGAGCGCGCCCGTGAAGGCGCCGCGCTCGTGTCCGAACAGCTCGCTTTCTGCGAGGTTCGGCGCGACGGCCCCACAATCGAAGACGACGAACTCACCGCTGCGGCGCGCGCTGTACTGGTGGACGGTCCTGGCCAAGACATCCTTGCCCGTTCCGGTCTCGCCGATGAGCGTGATGGTGACCTCCGAGCGCGCGAGCGGCTCGATCAGCTCCATCACCTTGCGCATGGCAGTCGACCCCGCAGCGATCTTGCGCACCGGACCGCCGCGCCGAATTCCAGGACCGGGCGCGTCCACCTCGGCCGCCGGAGCGGGAGCCGTTGCCAAGCTCGCCGAGGCAATCTGCCTCTTGCTGTTCCAGAAGCCGCGCTCGGCCTGCTTGGTCTTATTCGTGGGAACGCCGGACGACGGTCCCGTGCGCGCCTCGTCTGCTGCGAAGGTAGCCTCAGGCTCAACGCAAGCGGCGAACTGCGAAGTCGTCATTCGCGGAGCGTTATACCAAGCCACGCGCGCAGAGCTTGTTACGTTTGCGAGGATTGTGGGCGGCAGCCGGCACCGGGGCCGTTTCCAGTCATCCACAACGCTAACCCCGCGGCGTGCCGCTTCGTCGAAGTAAAGCGTCCGTCACATGGCTATCTCGTGACGATTGTGAAGGACGGGCAAACACCCAGTGCTCGCGGCACCATGAGGACCCAGCGGGCGCGAAGGCAGCCGCCCGTCTCCTTGAGGGCCTGGTCGATGAGCTTGCGAAACTCGCTGACCGGCTGCGCTCCGTTCAGATAGTAGCCGTTGATGACGACGCCGGGTGTGTCGCGGATGCCGGCGTCGCTCGCCAGCTTGGAGTCTTCGCCGATCTTGGCCTTGTGGCTCACGGCGGCTCAGGTCCAATCTGCTTGTCAATAGGCAATTCCGCCCTCGCCGGATGCGCAAAACCCAGGGAGAGCGCGCGGCCGAACGCGCTGGTTGGACCCACGGCCGACTTCTGTCTAGCTTGAGGACATGGGCTCAGTCTCGCGTCGTGGGTTGTTCCTGGGGCTAGGTTCGGCTGCCGCCAGCGGTCTTTTTGGACCGCGAGCCTTCGCCACGATCGCACGCAGCCTGACGCTACCGGTGCTGGTCGGAAGCTCGAGTAGCATCATGGTGATCAGCGCGCTCGCCGCCGAAAGTCACTTCGAGGAGCTCGGCCGTCGCCGGCGCGTCGTCACCGACACGCGAGTCCGTGTCGAGGAGACACTCGCCAAGGGTGGCTCCGTCGAGCGCGAGCTCATGGTGCGGACGCTCGGCGGTTCGATCGGACGGCTCGGAGAGCTGGTCCACGGCCAGGCCCGGCTCAGGATGGGCGAGCAGTGCGTGGCCTTCCTGCTGAAGGGGCCAGACGGCCTTCACTACGTGAACGGCATGGCGCAGGGCCACTACCCGCTCAGCAGCGAGAAGTTGCGGCGTCTACTGATGAGCCCGGGCATGCCCAAGATCGTCGACTACGACCACTCGGCCGTGAAGGAGCTGGTGGGCACCGAGCTGGGTCGAGCGGCCGCGCGCATTCGCGAATTGAGCAAGAAATGAGCGCCCGCGTCGTCCTGCTGCTCGGGCCCGCGGCGGCCTTGCTACTGACGCCCGCGCCTTCGCATGCGTTCTGTCAAGCCACCACCTGCAATCCCAATAGTCCCGACGACGCTTGTCAGTTCGATGAAAACGATTGCCTCATCACGGGCAAACCGCTGGCCTGGCGCAGCGGCTGCGTGACATTCGGTGTGAACGAGCTCGGCTCGGCGAGCAATGGCCTGAGCTTCGAGGACGTCGAGGACGTCGCCACTCAGGCCTTCGACGCCTGGATGAACGCGGATTGCGGTGGCCGTTCACCCAGCATCGAGATCCACTCGATCGGTTCGGTCGAGTGCGACATCTCGGAGTACAACCAGAAGCGAAGCAACGCCAACATCGTCGTTTTCATTGAAGACGAGTGGCCCCACACCGGCGCAGGCAACGCCATCGGGATTACCACCACCCGCTTCGACAAGGAGACCGGTGATCTTTGGGATGGGGACATCGAGCTGAACGGAACGATCGGCGATTTCAGCATCGGCGATCCGGTGACCGGTACGGACTTGCTCAGCGTGCTGACCCACGAAACGGGCCATTTTCTGGGTTTGGGGCACTCACCCGACCAGACTGCCACCATGAAGCTCATGTACGATCCGGCCGGGGATGGCACGAGCTTTCGAACACTGGCGCCCGACGACGAAAGTGGCATCTGCCAGATCTACCCACCCGGCAGAAAGCCGGCCACGACCAGCTGCGTGAACCGTCACGGCTTCTCCGAGCAGTGCGGCGCGGATCAACCTCCGCCCGGGGACGAAGAGTCCAAGGGCTGCAGCGCGACTTGCGCGGCCGCGCCACGTCGTGTAAGTTGGTGGGGTAATGCTCTCGCGTCGCTACTTTTGGTTTCGCTTCTGGCCCGCGCAAAGTCGCGGCGACAGGGTCGAGCCTTAGCTAGGTAACGAAGCAGAAGGCAAAAGAAGGAACCCCGGTCGCCGCAAGCGACCCGGGGTTTTCGTGTTTCTCTATCTCATGGGTCGCGGGGCCCCGACCCCGCTCCAACGACCCCTTTTCAACCAACCAGCACCATGCGCGAAACCAAAGACCTCAGAATCGTGGACACCACCGCCCTGCAGAGCCCTGACGACGTGATTGCCGAGCTGCCGCTCAGCGACCGCGCTGCCGATGTCGTGTTTCGCGCGCGCCAGGAGGTCCAGGCGGTGATCGAAGGCCGCGACCCGCGCAAGCTGGTGATCGTCGGCCCGTGCTCGATTCACGATCCCAAAGCCGCGCTCGATTATGCACAAAAGCTCCTGGCGCTGCGCGAGAGCATGGCGGATGCCTTGCTGATCGTGATGCGGGTCTATTTCGAAAAGCCGCGCACTACCGTGGGCTGGAAAGGGTTGATCAACGATCCGCACCTGGACGGCAGCTACGACATTCCGACCGGTATCCGCACTGCGCGTGGCCTGCTACGCGAGATCGCGGAGCTGGGGTTACCGGCTGCCACCGAGATGCTGGATCCGATCATCCCGCAGTACATCGCGGATCTGGTCAGCTGGACCGCGATCGGCGCTCGGACGACCGAGAGCCAAACGCATCGCGAGATGGCGTCGGGACTCTCGATGCCGGTTGGTTTCAAAAACGGCACCGACGGCAGCCTGAGCGTCGCGATCAATGCCATGATCGCGGCCTCGCGCCCGCACAGTTTCTTGGGCGTGGACGGCGCGGGTCGTGTCGGCGTGGTGCGCACCGCCGGCAATCCGCACTGCCACATCGTGCTGCGCGGCGGCACCGCCGGGCCAAACTACGGGCAAACGGAAGTAGCGCGCGCGGTCGCGGCACTCGAGAAAGCGGGCGTCAGCTCGCGCGTCATGATCGACGCCAGCCACGACAACAGCGGCAAGGATCCGCTCAAGCAGCCGACCGTCCTGGCCGAAATCGGCGCGCAGATCCGCAGCGGCAACGAGCAGATCCTGGGTGTCATGCTCGAGAGTCACCTGCGCGCCGGCCGCCAGGAGCTGCTCGACAAGACAAACCTGAGCTACGGGCAGAGTATCACCGACGGTTGCATCGCGTTCGACATGACGTGTGCAGTGCTGCAAGCGTTCGCCGCCGATGTGCGCGCCGGGACCTCCCTCCGCGCCATCGCCTAGTCGAGAAGAATCAACAGGGAGACGGGGAGGCGAGGAGATCAGAAAGAGATTTCTTGGGTTCGAACCCTGAAATCTCCGCGTCTCCCCGTCTCTCTGTTTGCTTGCTCTCAGTTGGCGAGCGCGTCGGGTTGCTGGGCGCTCAGCTGCCGATCACGCCGCCGTCATCCTTGGTGATGACGATCAGCGACGAGCGGGGGCGGCCGCCGGCAGCGCCGTCCGGCCACGAGCTGTACTTCTTCGGATCCGCCGGATCATTGACGCCGGTCGGCGCCTCGCCAGGGTGCTGGATGCCCACGAACATGGTCTTCTCGTCCGGCGTCATCATGGCGCCGGTCACCTCACAAATCTTGGGACCGACGAGGAAGCGGCGCGTCTCTTTGGTAGCCGGATCGGCGCAGAGCATCTGGTTGTTGCCGAAGCCGGCGTAGGCACCGCTGTTGATGGTGCTGCCGGACACGTCGGTCTGGATCCAGAGCCGGCCGCTCGGCGCGACGTAGATGCCATCGGGCGAACCGTACTTGTCACCGACGATGGTCGAGCCCGTCGCGGGGTTGGCCGGATCACCCGCCAGCGCGAAGATCTCCCAACCGAACGTATTCTCGGTCCAGTCGTTGGCATAAAACCAGCGGATGATGTGCCCGTAGGGATTGGGCGTGCGCGGGTTGATGGCATCCGTGGACGGATTGGTGCCCGTGCCGCGGCGCGAATTGTTGGTGAGCGTCGCGATGGCCGTGAGCTGATCGGGGAAGGTGTCGATCCACTCCGGGCGGTCCATCTTGGTCGCACCAGCCGCGTCCGCCGCTCCGCGCGTGTTGATCAGGATGTCGGCAAGCGACCAGCCGGCCAGCGCCGGGTTGTCTGGGGTGAGCGGCAGCCACTCGCCGGTGCCGTCAGCGTGGAACTTGGCGACATAGAGAACGCCCTCGTCGAGCGGGCTCTTGCCCTTCGCGATCGCCTTTTTCCATTTCTGCTTGGAGACGAAACGATAGATGTACTCGAAAATCTCGTCGTCGCCCGAATAGACCACGACGCGACCGTCGCGCGCCTCCTGCACCCAAGCGCCCTCGTGCTTCAAGCGGCCGAGCGCCGTGCGTTTGACCGGCGTGGAGCTCGGGTCGAACGGATTGATCTCCACGACCCATCCGAAGCGGTTCGGCTCGTTCGGCTCCGCGTCGGCGCTGAAGCGCGAATCGGTCGTGTGCCAGAGGTAGCCGGCGCCGGCGGCGTTGATGCCATAACGGCGCTCGAGCTCGGTTTGCATGCCGGTCTTGCGGAAGTAGCCGTTGAAGTTCTCTTCGCAAGCCAGGTAGGTGCCCCAGGGCGTGTAGCCCATGGCACAGTTGTTCAGCGTGCCGAGCACCCGACGTCCCGTCGGATCGGCGCTGGTCTGCAGCCGCACGTCGCCGGCGGCCGGGCCGCCCATTTCGATCGGCGTCTGGCCCGTGATGCGGCGCGCGAAGGGCGAGGGACGCACCACCCTCCAGCTGCGCTCGCCGGGCGGGCCAAAGCCGCAATCGGCGTCCCCGTCATCGTGGATCACCTCGATGATGCCGACCCCGTGGGCATTCAGCGATTTGGCCGTCTTTTCGGCATCCCAGTTGACGGTGCCGTCCGAAAACAGCAGCACGTCGTCAGTGTACTCGTGGTTCTGCACGATCAAGCCGTGCCTGGAGCCCGGAAACGGAAAGTAGACCAAGCCGTCGTTGTGCATGCCCCACTGCTGGGCCTGGTCCTCGGCCGAGTTGCTCGCGTCCTGATTGAATTCCGGACCGCTGGAAACCGGGTCACCCCAAGCGATCAACACCTTAGCGGTGTAGCCTGGAGGCACGACCACCTCATCGAGGGACGAGGGGGCGATGCCGGTGAAGCCGAGCAAGGGGCCACCCGCCGAAGCCGGCACGCTGTTGAGCAGCGCGCTCACGCCGCCGATCGCCGCCAAGCCGCCAGCAATCGCGCCACGGCGCGACACGCGGGCCCTCACCACGTCTTCGAGGGTTTCGTTCGCCGAAGTGTTGCTCACGAGGTCATCATCGAAGTTGGACATGGCACTCCTCTTTCCGCGGCCCAGGCTCCGCCTGCCGTTGGTAACGTTCGCGGCACGACGAGCGCCGCCCGTGCCTCTTACCCCTTCTCGCAATCCCCCAGAGTGATATCTATGGCAAGATCATGTTACGTCTTTGCGCACCGACGGGCATCGTTGCGCACGGAGTTGTCACATGAGCCAGCCGCGACGAGGCGTATCAGGACCCGTTCACTGCCACTGTTCGGCACGGAGCAGCTCTTCCACGCGCATCTTGACGTCTTCGCGAATCTCGCGAACTCGCTCGATGGGCTTCCCCTTCGGATCCTCGAGCGGCCAATCCATGCGCCGCAACCCGGGGATATGTGGACACTGCTCGCCGCACCCCATGGTGATGAGGATGGCTGAGCTCTTCGCCAGCTCGTCGGTCAGCTTGCGGGGGGCGGCGCCTTCGAGATCGATCCCGACCTCGCGCATCGCTTGCAGCACCTCGGGGTGCACGCGCGTGCCGGGCTCGGTACCAGCCGAGATGGCCTGCGCCTTGGTCCTATCGGCCAGAGCGTTGAACCAGGCGGCAGCCATCTGCGACCGACCGGCGTTATGAATGCAGGCGAAGAGTACGGTTTTCATGCGGCCTTCTTCTCGGTAGCGGACCTGGCAGTCGACGGCTCCGCCTCGACGCCGCCCGTGGGCACCAGAAACTTGAAAAGAGCCGTGGCGACCAGAGCGCCTGCGAGCTGTGCCGCCATGAACCCGGGAGCATCCGCCGGGCGAATGCCCGAGAACGTATTCGTCAGAGAGCGGGCCAGCGTTACGGCCGGGTTCGCGAACGAGGTCGAGGCCGTAAACCAATAGGCCGCGGTGATGTAGGCGCCCACGGCGAACGGAGTGTACGGCGCGTTCCTCCGCGAAACGCCCCAAATCACCGACAGCAAGCCGAAGGTGGCGACGAACTCACTGAATAGCTGCGCGGAACCCGAACGGACGTGCTGCGACGCCGTGAACACTGCCTCGCCGAACATGGCGTGCGCGGCGGCAACGCCGAGCAAACCGCCCAGCACCTGCGCCGCGAGATAGGCCGGAACCTGGCGCCAAGAGAGACCACCCTGCCAAGCCTCGGCCAAGGTGACGACCGGATTGAAATGCGCGCCGCTGATGGGCCCGAAAGTCAAAATCAACGCCACCAGCCCGGCACCGGTGGCGATCGTATTGGCGAGTAGCGCTATCGCAACATTACCGCCCGCAAGCCGCTCGCCCATGATCCCGGAACCGACCACCGTGGCTAGTAGCAATGCCGTACCGATGAGCTCACTCGCCGCTTTCTTGATCATGGTTGTCTCGCATTGAGTAAAGGCCTTACTAACAACAGCCCGACTTACCCTTGCGGCAGCAGTCCTCCCACAGGTAGTCAGTGAGGATTCTCAGGGCCGCGTACTCGGCCGAGTAATAGTGAAACGTGCCCTCGCTGCGAGCCGTGAGCAGACCGGCATCGGTCAGACGCTTGAGATGGTGACTCAAGGTCGATGCCGCGAGATCTACGTGCGTCTGAATCTCGCCGGCGGCGGCACCGGCGATGCCCGCCTGCACGACGAACCGCAAGACTGCCAGGCGTATCGGATGGCCTAGCGCGCTCAGCTGTTCGGCGTGGCGATCCAACTTCGAGGGCACCGCCTGTTTCTAACAAGCTCGAACCAGCGCACCACCACTATTTCGACTATTTTCGAAACTATTTCGTGACGCGCCAAAGAATCAGGCTCCAGGCTCCGGGCTCAGCATCCATCAGATCGCGCTAGAGAGCAGTTGCAGCGGCCGCTCTCTACGCGCCGAATATTGGTCAATATTGGTCGATATTCGGTGCTCGATAACGGTGTGCCCGAGGGCAGCAACGATGTGACGAATTGAGGCTCCTGGCTGCAGGCTTCAGCTCGCGTGCGGGCCTGGAGCCTGGAGCCCCAAACGATTGGGGCTAGTTGGCCAGGGAGGAGACTTGAGGTTGGCCGCCCTGAGCGCGAAGGACGCGCGTTGCATCGAGACCGCCATGGATCGGATCCGCGCCGATGGTGCCTTGGAGCTCGAGCAGGTAGCTACTGGAGCTGACGCGCTCCAGCTCGAGCTTGGCGCGCGTCAGGCGCTCGCGAATGCCCAAGCGCCGAGCCTCCTCGTGATGGCTGGGGAGCGCCAGGAACTCGGTCAGTCGCTGCACATGGCGCTGCCAGAGTGCGACGTCTCGAGCTTGCTTGACGCGGAGCCGCTCCTTGTACCAATCGCTCTCCAGCAGAGCTTCGCGCGTGAACAGCCGACGAAACTCGGGATGACTGGCGTTCTTGCCTTCCCAGTCTCCGTACGCCATCACGTGGAGCAGGGCCCGCAGCGGCGGACAGGCATCCTCGATGCTGCCGTCCTCGAAGTAGGCCTTGGCCACGCGCTCCTGCGCCTCGACGATGTTGCACACGCCGTCGGCGTAGACCGCGGCGTCTTGGGTCTCGGGCTTCAGGATCGCCTCGCTGAACACCGACACCGGATTATCGAAGACGCGCCCGAAGAAGGTGTGCACGAACTTGGAGGTGATGCGGTAGCCCAGGCGGCTGGCCAATACCTTGCGACCTTCGAGCTCGTAGTCGCTGAGCTTTTCCAGGTGGCCTTGATCGATCATGCGCTGCGGATCGCGCTCTGCCGGGAACAGACGGCACCACACCTCGGGGATGAGCAAGCTCACGTCGTGATCGACGCGGCCGTTGGGACCGATGTAGCCGGCGGCCGAGCTGAAGCCCGCGTAACCGGTGAGCAGCATCGATACGAGGGCGTTGTTCAGATCCGCGGTGGCACAAATGGCGTTGAAGGGACCCTTGGTCAAGGCGCCTTCCGAGCCCGCACCCGTGGTGCTCGGCGACTTGCCGGTGAGGGAACAAACGTAGTCCATGAACAGCTCGGGCAGCTCTTGATAGTGGATCGGGCCGTACACGCAGAGCGGGCGGATGCCGTCGTCCGGCGGATTGTTGCGGCGCCCGCTGAGCACGCTGATGACCGGGAACATCACCGGCTCTTCGATGGGCAAGCGCCGATACAGGCGCGCGCCCATGTACGCGATGTACTTCTCGCGCTGGCGCGCCACGTCCGGGCGAAGCTGCAGGTAGCGCGGGTTCTTGCTCGGCTTGCCGCCGACCAGGCGCGGCTTGGCCGAACAGATGAAGCTGCCTTCGTCGGTGCGCGCGGCGTTGCGCTCGATGTGCCGGCGCATCGGCTCGGTGAAGGCGTCGTGCACGGCGACGTTCTGCACCATCTCACGCGCGTCGCTCGGATCGAGCGGCTGAAAGTTCGAGCAGAACAGACCGCCCTGCGACATGTCGTCCTCGGTCTGCTTGTCGAAGCCGGGATGGATGGCCTCGTCCGGGCGCTGGAACAGGCGCCACTCGCAGTTTTGCACGAGCTTGAGGCTCGGGTGTCCGTCGTACTCGCGCGGCAGACCGAACAGGCGCGAGGCCGGCACGACCACGGACGCGGAAATGTCGTCCTCCATCTGCACCTTGTCGGCGGCCACGAAGTCCTGGCGCAGCTTGTAAGTGCGCCAGGCGCCGCTGGGATCGAAGCCGATACGTAGGTAGCTGCCGACCAGCTTGCGGCCGTCGTGCTTGAGCTCGTGGCCGGGCGCGCCGTTGATGATGTCGACCGAGAAGTGGCTGCGCCAGTTCTCGGTGTCGGACAGCTGGAAGCGCTTGATCACGAACACCAGCGCGCGCACGTAGTTGGGAATGCTGGCCAAGAACGCGTTGTGCTCGGCCGTGAACTCCGGGCTGGGCGTGAGTAGCTTGATCACCGAGCCGAGCGAACGCTCGGGCGACAGGATCGGCCGCGCCCTACCGCTGCCCTGACGGAGCTCGGGCAAGAGCGCGTCGTGGAAGTCCTTCTTGAAAATGCCTGCGACCAGCGCCATGTCCTCCTCGAAGTTGCCGACATAGACCGGGCCGTAGAGCACGGCGTCGATCAGGCTCTTGCTGATTTCGGACTTGCCACCGCCCGACACCGTGCACGGCTTGTGGCAGAAGGTGCCTTCCGGGGCCGTCCCGATCAGACGCCAGCTGGGCGCCGCCGGGTGCTTGGCCATGCGCACCTTGAAGCCGTTCGGTAGGATGTACTGGTGGCCGGGCAGCACCTTCAGGTGCTGTTCCTCGTCCTTGCTCATCCACTTCAAATCCTGCTCCTTGACGTCGATCTCCGCGTCCTCCGGCACGTAATGGATGTCGGGATAGTGCTTGTCGGTGGCGTAGCCCGACTCGTGGACCTCGATGCTTTCGCCGAGCAGCTCCACCACTTCGGAGAAGCGATGCTCCGAAGTCTCACGCCGCGCGTCGGCCAGAAAGCGCTCGCCCAGACTGTAAGTGGAGAAGGCTAGCGCGCCGCCCGCGTGCTCCTCTTCGGCCAGGCCGAACAGGTTGGCGCTCAAGCTGATCTGCGTCTTCACTTCCTTCTTGCAGTAGCCGAAGTAGTTGTCGGCCAGAATCGTCACCATCACGCCGTCGATGGTGCGCAGCGTGATCTTGAAGGCGCCGCCGTTGTTGTAGATTTCGTCGTCCTTGGCCCAGCACATGCCGGCCTGGCGCTGCGCCTCCGTGGCCTGACTGATGTGGGGTAAGCCGAGATCCTTCTTCTTCATGCGCGTCAGGTGCGGCGCCAGGATCACGCAGCCCGTGTGACCCGTCCAATGATCCACGTCGAGACCCGCGTCGTTTTCGGGCAAGAACGGATCGCCCGCATTGCCGAAGATGTTCTCGACGAAGTCCAGGTTCGAGACCAGGCCGCCGGGCGCAAAAAACCGCACTTCCAGGCGCTTTTCGGCGGAATGCTTGGGCACCGCCGGGCACACCAGCGGGCGCAAGAGCAGCGAGACCATGGTCTCGACCGGCTCGTCCCAGTTGGCCGTGAAGGGTAAGCGCTTCATGGCCGCGGGCGGGTTGAGCGCCTCGCGTAGCAAGTTGGCGTAAGCGACGAGCGGTACCGCCAGCTTGTCCGCCGGTACCGGCAGCCCCGTATCCGCGACATGGAACACGCCCTGCGTGGTGCGGCGGTCGTTGATCGGATTGTGCAGCACACCGTTGTCGAGGCGGTAGCTCGAGACCAGATCGTTGTGCCAAGCGTCCGAGTCAATCGGCAGCGAGAGCTCGCGCGCCAGACCGTAGCGATCGAGGATGAACGTCACGTTGGGCAAGCGCACCGGCTCGGCCAGGTTCAAGCCGCGCAGCTGCTGATCGAGGAAGGCCTGGATGCGCTGGTCCGCCGGAGGCAGATGGTCGCTCAGCAAACGGGTTTGCTCGCGGTAGCGCGCGAACAGGTCGCGAGCGAGGTCGAGCACCTCTTGATCGCCGACGCTGTCCGGCACTGCGTGGCCCAGCGCCGCCAACTTGAGGGCGATCGCCCTGACGGCGGTGCGCCGGTCCAGCATGCTGACCTTGCCATCCGGGGTGAGTCCTACCGATCGCTCGAGCTCCATCGTTCCTCCGAGGGGGCGAGTGTAACCGGAAGTGGGTGGGAGTGGACTGAGCGTCCGCTCAGCACCGCTTTCGAATGCGGCGGAAAACGCGCGGTGTTTCGAGCAGGTTGCGGGCGGTCTCCGTCCGCCCTTCACAGTCTTGCCACCGGGTCGCTGTGTGGCCGTCACGGCCGGCCGGCACTCTGGTCGGGCCATGAAGCTCGCGGCGCTGGACCTCGGTTCCAACTCATTCCACCTGCTCGTGGCTGAAGTCGACGAATCGGGGGAGCTGCGCAAGGTCCACTCGCAGAAGGACGTGCTGCGCCTGGGCAGCGTCGTCCAAGAGCGCGGTCAGCTGAGCGAGGAAGCCCTGACCGCGGCCTTCACCAGCGTGCGCAACCTGGCTGTGACGGCGCGCGCCCTGAACGCAGAAAGGCTGCTGGCGGTCGGGACCGCCGCCTTGCGCGAGGCGCGCAACGGCGAGGCTTTTTGCGAGCTGTGTCGGGACGAGCTGGGCCTCGACATCGAGCTCTTGTTGGGCGGGGACGAGGCGCGGCTGGCTTACCTGGGAGCTCGCAGTGCGATCGGTTCGACGGCGGGCAAGGTGCTGGTCGCAGACGTGGGGGGTGGCTCGATCGAGCTGGCGGTGGGTGAGCAGAACGGCTGTGACGCGGCTACGAGCCTGCCTCTCGGTTTCTTGCGCCTGGCGCATGCCTTCCCGCTCGGGGAGCCGGGCGGCTATCAGCGGCTGTCCCGCTACGTCCAAATCGAGTGTGAGAAGGCTCGCTGGCAGCTCGGGCGTTTCGATACGCTGCTGCTTTCGGGCGGCACCGCCCGTGCGATCGGCAAGCTGTTGGGGGGTGGCGTGGCAACCGCCAGCGCCAGCCAGATCCTCGGGCTCTGCGACCAGGTGAGCGAAACCCGCCCCGAGCAGCTGCAAGCCTGCGGCGTCGAACCAGCGCGTTCGTTCACGCTGCCCGCCGGCGCTGCGGTCATCTCCGGCATCCTGGCTGGCTTCAGCCAGCGTGAGCTGCGCATCTCCCCGCGCGGTCTGCGCGAAGGCGTCCTACTCCGCGAGCACTCGCGACGCGTGAATCGGGCGGCTTAGCCTTCGAGGCGCGTGGAGTCGCTCAGCGAGCACCCGCGGTCGATCGCGTCCCGCCTGGGGAAGTACGAGATCATTGCACGCCTGGGCAAGGGCGGCATGGCACGGATCTACTTAGGTGTGGCGCGCGGTGTCGGCGGCTTTCACAAGCTAGTGGTGCTCAAGCGCCTCGAATCGAGCGACGACAGCTTTCGCCAGATGTTCCTGGACGAGGCGCGACTGGCAGCGCTGCTGCATCACCCAAACGTGGTCAACACCTACGAGGTGTCGGAAACGGAGGGCTCGTACTTCATCGCCATGGAGTACCTGGAGGGGCAGTCGCTGGACGAGATCATCCGCGAGATTAAAAATCAGGGCCGCGCCCTGGAGCCGCCGTTCTGTGCGCGCGTCCTCGCCGACGCCTTAATCGGGCTGCACTACGTGCACGAGCTCTGCGACTACGCCGGCGCGCCGCTCAACATCGTGCATCGCGATATCAGCCCTCACAATCTGTTTCTCACCTATGAGGGCAACGTGAAGGTGCTCGACTTCGGGGTGGCCAAGGCGGAGGGCAATATCGCCGAAACCGGCGCCGGGATCCTCAAGGGCAAGCTGGCTTACATGGCGCCGGAACAAGCAGGCGAGGAGCCCGTCGATCGCCGCGCCGACGTCTTTTCGGTAGGCGCGGTGCTGTGGGAAACCTTGACACTTCAGCGCTTGCGCAGCGAGCAGACCGCAGCGGGTGTGCTGAACGAAGCCCTGCACGCTCCGCTTCCGGATCTCGCTAGCCTCCGCCCAGGCCTCGACCTTCATTTCGAAACGGTGCTGTGGCGCGCGCTCTCGCGCAGCCCGCAGCGTCGCTATCAAACGGCGCAAGAGATGCGACAGGCCCTGCTCGACTACCTTTCAGCGCATCCCTGCTCGCAGGAGGATCTGGCCGATTTCATGCATGCGCGCTTCGGCGCGCTGCGCAGCCGCACGCAGCGACAGATCAACGAATGTCTACGTCGCAGCGAGAACCAAGGCCCGGTCATCAGCATCACCACTGAGGAGGACAACACGACCGCCCTGGTGGCGCAGGTGGACGCGCTACCGCGCGACTTGCCTCTCCTGGACAGCGGGTCACTGCCCCTGACTTCCGAAGACGTGACCACGCCGCTCGCGCCCGATGCGATGGGGCCCTCAACGGCTCCGCCGCCGCCGCTACCCGACGCCAGCGGCGCCACCCGCTCTCGTTCGCTGATCTTTGCCGAAGCGCCCGAAGAAGCGGGTCATGGTAAGCGTTGGCTGGTAGTCACAAGCCTGGTGGCTGGTGCCGCGCTGGTCTGGTTCTGGCTTCAGCGATCGTCGTTGGCTGAGATTTCCAAGCTGGCAAGCCAGGCGCGCCCCGACCCGGCCCTTACGACTCCCCCAGAAACGCTGCTCCGACTGCATGGCTCCAACACCATCGGTCAGGAGCTAGCTCCCTCGCTGGTCGAAGCGTTCCTCAAGAAGAAGGGCTTGACGGGGATCGAACGCAGCGGCATGCAAGACAACGGTGTGGTCAAGGGGCGTGACCCGCATGACGGCAAGCTGCGCCAAATCGAGGTCGCGGCGCGTGGCTCGGCCACCGCCTTCACCGATCTGACAGCCGGCGCGTGCGATGTGGGCATGAGCTCGCGCCGTATCAAGCCGGAAGAAGCGACCGAGCTCATGGCCAAGGGCTTGGGCGACCTGCAATCACCGGCGGGCGAGCACGTGCTCGGTCTGGACGGCATTGCGGTCATCGTCCACCCGAACAGCCCGCTTCAGCGCATCGACCTAGCGACGCTGCGCCGTGTATTCACAGGAGAGATCTCGGACTATCGCGCGCTGGTGGTCCGGCCGGTGCGCTTCACCTCTACGCGCGCGACGACCGCTCGGGCACGTTCGACACCTTCAAGCACCTATGCCTGGCAGATAAGGCCATCGCGGCCAACGCGACGCGCTATGCCGACAGCACGGAGTTGTCTGGCGCGGTTGCGCGCGATCAGTCGGCTATCGGCTTCATTGGCATCCCCTACGTGCGCAGCGCCAAAGCATTGGCCATCGCTGAACCAGGGGCCAAGTCGCTTTACCCGTCCGCCTTCACGGTGGCCACGGAGGGCTACGCGCTTTCGCGCCGACTCTACCTCTACGTCCCGGTCGTCGGGGTGAAGGCGCTCGCGCTCGAGCTGGTCGAGTTTGCGCTATCGAGCGAGGGCCAGCAGCTGGTCAAATCGAGCGGCTTCGTGGACCTCACGCTGCACGCCAGCGAGATGGACGATTGCGAGCGCTGTCCCGCGCGCTACGCGAGCCTTTCGCGCAAGGGCAAGCGAGTGTCGCTCGACTTTCGGTTTCGGCCGGGCAGCTCGGAGCTCGACAGCCGGGGCCTGCGCGACCTCGACCGTTTGGTGGCCTTCCTGCGCGAGAGCGAGCAGACACGGCTCACCCTGGTCGGGTTTTCCGACAGCCGTGGCGGGGGGCCACAGAACCTGAAGCTGTCCCACGAGCGAGCCAAACGGGTGGCTGACGAGCTGCGCGAGAGGGGCGTGCCTGCAGTGGACCTCGAAGCCCTCGGGGATGCCTTGCCGGTCGCCTCAAACGAGACCGCCGGTGGCCGCGAGCGAAACCGCCGAGTCGAAGTCTGGCTACGCTAGCCGAGTCGAAGTCTGACTGCGCAGCAACCACGCGACGCCGCTCCCCTGCGGCGCCCCTTTTCCAATCGCAACTCGACTTACATTTGTAATCCAAGAGCGCGGCGAGGAAGCCGGCCAACCCAATTGGGCCCCTCGAGGCGTGCCTTCTTGGATTCAAAATGTAAGTCGAGTCGAACGGGAGAAAGGGGGCTCGGCCGGCGAGAAAGCCGGCCAGCCCTCGGGTTTTGAGCGCGGTGAGCGCCGGCACCGAAAAGTACATGCTGGCCGCGGAAGGCATCGCCGAGCGCGCCACCGCCGCCGGCATGAATCGTATCGGCTGTGATCTCGTTACCGGGTGGAGCTCGGCGTGGCGGCGGCGGGCGCGACCGCGCTACGAGCCGGCAGATGTTGGAGGTGTTGCACTCGCCGATCAGTAGACCATTGGCGACATTGTTGCTCTTGGTATCGACGGATGCAGTAACCGGTGTAGTGAAGAGTGCCGATTGCTCCTACTTGGTGCGGGCGCGAGCCAGCCACGGCATGGCGTTAGGGTGGCCAGCTATCGGCCGTATCAAAGATTGCAGTTGGCCTATTTCGGCCCGTGCTGGTGAGCGAGCACCGAGAGCTCGCCGAGTGGAGAAAAGAGCGCATGGTCACGCCCATCGTCATCGAGCTGTTGGAGCTCAAGGTCATCTCCGATTCCAAATTGGAGCTTTCGGGAACCCTGAGTAGCGATGCTGCGCAAGCCGAGCTGTCGAAGCACTTCGAGCAATTGCACGAGCGCCTGCGCAAGAATCCCAGCGGCGCTTGCGAGGTGGATTTGCGCGGACTCAAGCTGGCCAATTCGTCGGCAATTCGCCTGTTCGTGGACTGGATTTCGAGCGCGGCATCCGCCGGCTACCGTCTGATCTTCCACATCGACTGCAACGTGACGTGGCATCGGCTCAGCTTCGACGTGCTCAAGTCGCTGGCTCCCCAAACAGTCGAGGTGGTGAGCCGCGCCCCAGCGCCGCCGAGCCAGCTTGGGGGGCATGGATGATGTCGGGCATGGCTGCTCAGGAACGTGCCTTCTACGTTCGCAAGAGCCAGCGCGGCGTAAGCGATATCGTGGCGATGGCAACCGCGGCCGTGGCGCATACGCCGACCGATTGCCGCGAAGCCGTGAGCATGGCGGTGACCGAGCTCTGCGAGAACTTGGTGAAGTACGTCGAGGGCGGTGGAGCAGGAACACTCTCGGTCGAAGACGACCACGGAACCATCCGATTGCGTGTGATCAATCCCAACTGCTCCTCATCCGACGCCAGCTTGGTGCGCGAGACCGTCGACCGCCTGAAAACGACCGATGCGGGCGTGCTGTACCACGCGCGACTGACCGAGTTGTTCGCAAATCCGAGCGCGCCACGAGCTCGCCTCGGACTGCTACGGGTCGCGTTCGAGGGTAAGTTTCGTCTGGTTGCCAACTACCGGGCACCGGTGCTCGAGATCATCGCCGAACGGAGCTGTGAAGGTCCACGAGCTTGATCTGCAACGGTGGCGTGCGATGGCTGCCAGGCATGCTGCTGGTCCTGCTCGGTTGTAGCAACGACCGCGGAGCATCCAAGCCAATGCCGGCGCTAGGCGGGTCGCCCGACAGCACCTTGGCGCGCGAGCCGATCGAACCTCTACCGCGAGTCAGCGACGTGAAACCGGAGCTGGCGCGTTTGGGCCGCCGCCTGTTCGAGGATAAGCGCCTTTCGTCCGACAATACACTGGCCTGCGCCAGCTGCCACGACATCAAGCGCGGCGGCGTCGACGGCTTGGCCCGCTCCGTGGGGGTGCGTGGCAAGCGGGGCGTCGTCAATGCGCCAACCGTGCTGAATTCGAGTCTCAATTTCGCGCAGTTCTGGGATGGGCGCGCGGCCACGCTGGAAGATCAAGCTGGTGAACCGATCGCGAATCCTCTGGAGATGGCGAGCGACTTTCCGACGGTGCTCAAGAAGTTGGGCCAGGATGCCGCGTACGTTCGCGACTTCAAGCTGCTCTTCGGCGACGGACTCACCGAGCCCAACGTGCGCAGCGCGATCGCTGGCTATGAGCGGACGCTGATCACACCTGGCTCCCCGTTCGACCGCTGGCTCGAGGGGGACAAGGCGGCACTCGGCGAAGACGCTACGGCAGGCTACCTGTTGTTCAAGAGTGTCGGCTGCGTCGCCTGTCACCAAGGACGCAACGTAGGCGGCAACATGTTCCAGCGCTTCGGGGTATTTGGAAACTACTTCAAGGATCGCGGCAACGTCGGTGACGCTGACTACGGGCGCTTCAACGTCACCCGCAATGAATCGGATCGCTTCGTGTTCCGCGTGCCATCGCTGCGTAACGTGGCCCGAACTGCGCCCTACTTGCACGACGGAAGCAAGCAGACCTTGCCTGAAGTGGTGCAAGTCATGGCCAAGTACCAGCTCGGACGCAGCCTGGACGAGACACAGGTCACGTCGATCGTAGCGTTCCTGAGCTCGCTTTCCGGGCCGGACCCAGCCGAGGTCGGTCGATGAGCGCGGGCCGCTTGAACCGTCGACGCGTGCTGCTCGTCGGCGCTGGCTTCGCTGCCGCGCTCGGTGTCTCCGCACTACTTTATCAGCGTTCCAGCTCGGCGAACTTCGATGCCCACGCGCAGGTGGTCGAAAGCATCGGTCGGCTGCGCGAGCGCACCGAGTTGGTTTCGAAGCAGACGCTAGCGGCCCGTTTTGGCCTGCTCAATCAATACGATCCGCTGGTTCAGGCACAAGCAGGTTTGGAGACCGCTCAAGAGCAGCTCGAGCAGCGCCTGGCTGCGCTGACCATGGAGGACCCGGACCTCGAGCGTGAGTTACAAGCGCTGCACGCCGCGGTCATCGCTCGCCGCATCGAGCTCGAGCGCTTCAAGGCTGACAATGCGCTACTCAAGAATTCCCTCTACTATCTGCCTAATCTCACGCGCGAGCTGTCACTCGAGCTCTCCACGCTCTCCGATGATCGCGAGGTCCAGAAAACCAACCTGGCACTCGAAGCGCTCGCATCCAGCGCCTTGATCTACAATCTGATCGGAGACGGCTCGGCGCGCGAGGCGGAGCAGCAGGCCGAGCGCGCCCTGAGCGTGCGCGTCGCGCTACACGGCGCTAAACTGGGCGGCAAGCTCGACGTGGTACTGGCCCACGCGCGCGTGGTGAGCGAGCGACAACCCCGTGTCGACGAAAGCCTCAAGGCCGTCGTGGAAACCAGCGTGGTTCCGCAGCTCGCCGCGGTGGAGAAATCCTACCAGGCGCGTTTTGCGCGGAGCGTTGCCCAGTCGAATCGCTACCGCAACGTACTCTACGCGTGGTCGATACTGCTGCTCTTGGCATTCGGGTTGGCATCCAACCAACTGCGCCGACTCTACGCCGATCTCGAGCAGCGCGTGGCCGACCGCACTGCCGAGCTGCGCAAGGCGCTGTCCGAGCTATGGGGCGAGATGCGCCTGGCACGCAAGATTCAAGAAGCCCTGGTGCCGACGGGTCCAACGCTGCGCGGCTGCGAGGTGGCGGCGCTGATGCGACCCACCGCACAAGTTGGCGGCGACTACTACGATGTCGTCCAAACCGAGCACGCCGAGTGGGTGCTGATCGGGGATGTCTCGGGTCACGGCGTGTCGGCTGGCCTGGTCATGATGATGTGCCACATGGCCGTCAGGACGGTACTGAAGGAAGATGGGAATCTGGCGCCCGACGAGCTCTTGGCACGAGTCAACTCGGTGGTCACCGAAAGCATCGCGCGGCTCGGCGAGAACAAGTACATGACTATCAGCGCCTTACGGCGCGATCCCGATGGCACCATCCACTTTGCCGGTGCTCATCAGGACTTGCTGGTCTACCGCGCCGCACGCAACGACGTGGAGGTCCTCGAGACGAAGGGCATGTGGATCGGGATCAAGGCCGATATCCGTGCCGCCTTGCGTACGCGCAGCTTGAGTCTCGCTCCAGGCGACGTGCTCCTGCTGTACACGGATGGCGTCACCGAAGCGATGCGCGCGGGGCAGCTCTTCGACGGGGCTGGCGTGGTCGACGTGCTGCGACGTGCATCAGGCAAGAGCGCCGCCACGCTGCTCGACGACCTGTTCTCGGCGCTCGAGGGTTTTCAAGTGACTGACGACGCCACCGTGCTCGTGGTGCGACAGCTGGAGCCACCGGTGGGCGTTGACCGCCGGGAGCCATCGAACCGCCCCGTCTTCGACGCCTGACGACGAAGTCGCCTCGCGTGAGGCAAACCACCACGGCCGACTCCCATCCCATCGCGCAAGGACCCGACGTCCTGAACGGTCCGGAGTTTGCATCATGTCGTGGTGATGACGCTCACTCTCACTGGACTCCTCATCATGTTGATCGTTGCCGGAATTTGCGGCGCGATCGGCCGCGCCATCGGCGGCGGCACGGGCGGCGGGTTCTTCGTATCGATCGCCGTCGGCTTCGTGGGTGCCTTGCTCGGTACCTTCATCGCGGGCCACTTCCACCTGCCCGAGCTGTTAGTGGTAGCGGTGGAGGGCCGTGCCTTCCCGATCTTGTGGTCGATCATCGGCGCCGCGCTGTTCGTCGCCCTGATTCACTTGATCTCGGGCGGGCCGAGGCGTTTCTGGCGCTATCCGTAGACCCCAATCCCAGAGGGATAGGTGTCTACGGGTCTGTCCTGCGGGGAGGCACGCGCCTCATCATGATTCGTCACATTGCGCTGGAGAGAGAACGCAGGTGCGCCCTATAGCGCGCTGGATATTAGCTAATATTGGCTAATAATCGGCGCGCGAGGGCTGAAACCCTGGGGTCATTGGAGCTCGTTGCTCACACCCCAAGCCCGATTGTGCGGCACCGGGCCCTCCTCGAACCGGCACGAATCATAGGGCTGCACGGAAAGTATTGACTAATATTAGCTAATACGCGCGCGCGTGCGGCTACCGGGGCGGCGGCATGATGTGACGAATCCTGAGGCACGCGCCTCCCCGCCCCGTGAAATGAGCCGAAGTGGACGGAGTCCAGCTAGCCGGACGGAGTCCACGGAGGCCTACGGCGCGAACCGAAGGTGAGGGAGCGCCGAAGGCACAGTGAATTCACCGGGGCCCCACCCCACGCGCCTCGTCGCGGTGCTCCTCGCGGGCTCCGCGTATTTGCGAGATTTCGCGCGGCTTGCTCGTGCTTCGACGTAGACTGGCGACCGGCACGAAGCGTGAAGCTCCCGGTCCAGCCTCCCATTTTGCCCATGCTGGCCAAGCGGGTCGGTGCGCTGCCCAGCTCGGGTGACTGGATCTTCGAGCCCAAGTGGGACGGATTTCGCTCGCTCGTCTTCCGCGATGGCGAGGAGGTGTTCCTGCAGAGTCGCGACTCGAAACCGCTCAACCGCTACTTTCCGGAGCTCTTGCCGCCGATCCTCGCGCAGCTGCCGGAGCGCTCGGTGCTAGATGGAGAAATCGTGATCGCACGGGACGGTCAGCTCGATTTCGATGCGCTGCAGATGCGACTTCACCCCGCAGCCTCGCGCGTCAACAAGCTCGCCGCTGCCATTCCGGCATCCATCGTACTTTTCGATCTACTGCTGGACGGTGACCGTGATCTCCGCGACATTCCGTTCGCCGAGCGGCGCGGGCGGCTCGAAGCGGTGCTAGCTCAGGCCAAGCCGCCGCTCTACATCACGCCGGCAACGAAGGATCTCGCGACCGCGCAGGATTGGTTCGCGCGCTTCGAAGGCGCGGGCCTCGACGGTGTCATGGCCAAACCACCGAGCGGCACGTACGAGCCCAACAAGCGCGTGATGCTGAAGATCAAGCACGAGCGCGAATGTGACTGCGTCGTCGCCGGCTTTCGCTGGCACAAAAAGGGCAACCGTGACCGGGTCGGCTCGCTCTTGCTCGGCCTCTACGATGAAGCGGGCGCGCTGCAGCACGTGGGCGTGTGCGCCAGCTTCACGGATCAGAAACGGCAAGAGTTGGTCCAGTTTCTGGCGCCGTACCGGGAGCGTGCGCTCGAGAATCATCCGTGGAAAGAGTGGGCCGAGTACGCAGTGACCGATGAAAATGGGGAAAAGCGCATGCCCGGCGGCTACAGCCGCTGGAACCAAGGCAAGGATCTGGCGTGGGAGCCAGTGCGCGCCGAGCTGGTGCTGCAGGTCGCCTACGACCACATGCAAGGTAGCCGCTTCCGCCACACCGCGCAGTTTCGTCGCTTCCGCACGGACAAGCCAGTGCGGCAGTGCGACTACGCCCAGCTCGAGATCGTAGCGCCGGAAGAGATCGCCAGCATATTCGGCCGCGCCGGCTCAGCTGCGTCGTGAGCGGCGCGGCCGCTTTTCCGGCTGAGAACCGCTTTTCATGGCCTCGCGCCATTCGCGCGTCGGGTCATCATCGGGATCCGGCGTCTCCTGCGGCGGCCGCTCGGGCTCTGGAACGTGCCGCAAGTTGACGCGCACGCGAGTCCAGGTGGACGAACGGCCGCGCATCGCGTCGACCAAGACGTCATCGACCGCGAGGTGCTTGGCGGCTTGCGGGTACTTGGACTTCCAGCGCTCGAGCCCCGCCAGCGCCGCGTCTTTGTCCTGAGAGTTGGCGATCACGAGCAGCGGCATCTTGATGCGCTTCGAAACCAAGCTCTGCTTGGCCCGAGAGGGCGCGACGCGCGCCGGCTCGCCCGGCATTTTTTGGTAGTGCGGCGGCCAGGGCGCGTCGGCCAGGCCGGCGGCTGCGTCGCGCGCCGAAAGCTCGAGCAGGCCCTCGAGTAAGCCGGCATGTTGGTCCATATCGGCGTGCGGATTGCCGAGCTTTCGAAAGCGCTCCGGCACCGTGAACACCGTGAAGTCGGCCGGGTTACAGTCCGCGACCTCGTGCCAGAAAAGCGGCGTGCTGACGCGTGCGTCGGGCAGGGGGCGCACCGAGTAAGCCGAGCACGTGGTGCGATCCTTGGCGTTCTGGTTGTAGTCGAGGAACACACCGTGACGCTCCTCCTTCCACCATTTGGAGCTGGCCAGCTGGGGCGCGCGGCGCTCGATCTCACGGGACAGCGCCAGCGCGGCACGCCGCACTTCGCTGAACGACCAGCGCGGCTGAATGCGCGCATTGATGTGCATGCCCCGAGAGCCACTGGTCTTGGCGTAGCCGATAAGACCGTGCTCCTCGAGCAGTGCCTTCACTTCCAGCGCCACCACTCGCACGTCGGACCACTTTACGCCCGGGCCGGGATCGAGATCCACGCGTAGCTCGTCGGGATGATCCAGATCGCTCGAACGTACCGGATGCGGATGCAGCTCCACGCAGCCCAAGTTCACCACCCAGGCCAGGCCAGCGGCGTCGCCTACCACCAGCTCTTCGGCCGTCCTGCCGGATGGAAACGACAGTGTGACGGTGCGCAGCCACTCCGGACGCTTTTCGGGCGCGCGCTTCTGGTAGAAGGGCGGAGCCTCGGCGCCGTTGACGAAGCGCTTGAGCACGATCGGCCGGTCACGAATGCCGCTGAGCGCGCCCTCGGCCACACTCAAGTAATAGCGAACGATATCGAGCTTCGTGAGCTCGAGCTGCTTCCAGAAATACGGCTTCTGCGGGTGGGTGACCCGGACCTCGCGGCCGGCCACCGTCAGCAGCTCGACATCGCCTTCACTCACGCTCCTAGACTACACTTTCACCCATGCCGGATACCAAGCAAGACGTCTTGGACATGCTCCGGGATCTGACCGAGCTCACGCTGCTCGAGGAGGGTGACCCTCAATCCTTCCGGGTCAGGGCGTACGAAAACGCCACGCAAGCCATCGCGGCCCAAGCCACCGACCTGGGCCAGCTGTCACTCAAGGACCTGAAAAAGATCCACGGCATCGGCAAGAGCACCGCAGAGAAAATCCGTGAGCTGCTCGAGACCGGCCACGTGCAGAAGGTCGAGGACCTGCGAAAAAAGTACCCCCGTAGCCTGGTAGCGCTGCTGCGACTGCAGGGTGTCGGTCCCAAGGCGGTGCGGCGACTGCAGGCGGAGCTCGGCGTGCAGTCGCTCGACGACCTGCGCCAGGCCATCGCAGCCCAGCGTCTCCGCGATTTGAAGGGCTTCGGCGCCAAATCCGAGGAGAAGCTGGCCGCTGCCATCGCGCGGCTCGAGCGCGAGGGCGCGCTGAACCGCACGCCGATCTCGGTGGCGCTGCCGCACGCGCAGCGCCTGGTCGCAGAGCTCTTGCAACTGCCTTCGGTGACGGTGGCCTGCTACTGCGGCTCGTTGCGGCGCTTTTCGGAAACGGTCGGCGACATCGATATCGTGGTCGTTTCTTCGAATCCCAGCACGGTGATGGACGCGGTGGTGGGGCTGAGCATCGTGGATCGCGTCTTGGGGCGCGGTGAATCCAAGACCAGCATCGTCACCCAGCGCGGGATTCAGGTCGATGTGCGGGTCGTGGCCGCCCGCCAGCTCGGCGCCGCACTGCTGTATTTCACTGGCTCCAAGAGCCACAACGTCAAGCTGCGCCAGCGCGCGTTGACGCGCGGCTGGACCCTGAACGAGTACGCGCTGAGCGAGATCGATTCGGGCAAGGTGATCGCCAGCGAAACCGAACAGGAAATCTATGCTGCGCTCGGCTTGCCCTATATCGAGCCCGTGCTGCGTGAGGACTGGGGGGAGCTCGAGGCGGCCGAGCAGGGTCAGTTGCCCAGCGCGGTGCCGGCCATCAGCGGGGACTTCCACGTGCATACCGACCTGTCCGGCGACGGGCGCTCGTCATTGGCCGAGATGGTCGGCGCGGCGCGCGCTCGCGGCTACAGTGTGCTGGCCCTGACCGAGCACGCGGAAGGCACTGTTTCCGGCGTCGGGCGCGAGGCGCTCCTGGAGCAGCGCGAGCAGATCCGGGCGCTGCAGCGCGAGCTCGGCGACTCACTGCGCCTATTGCACGGCGTGGAGCTGAACATCGGGCCCGAAGGAGAGCTCGACTACGACGCCGAGTTCCGCAGTGGTTTCGACTGGTGCGTGGCCTCGGTTCACTCGCATTTCGAGCTGGATCGCGCGGCCCAGACCCGCCGCGTCATGAGCGCCATCCGCGAGCCCAGCGTGCGCATGATCGGACACCTGACCGCGCGCATGATCGGGGGGCGCCCGCCCATCGATCTCGACCTCGGCAGCGTGTTCGAAGCGGCGCGCGAAACCGGCACGGCGCTCGAGATCAACGGAGCACTGCCGCGGCTAGATCCGCCCATCGATGCGCTGAAGCAAGCGCGCGATGTCATGTTCCTGCTCACGAGCGATGCGCACCAGACCAGCGAGCTCCAGTTGGTCGAATTCGCGGCGCTTCACGCGCAGCGCGCTCAGTTACCACTAGCGCAGATCGTCAATGGCTGGGATGGCGAACGCCTGCGCGCGTGGCTGGCTTAGGGCCCGCTACTGCAGACAGATCTCATCCGGCAAAGTGCAGATGCTCATCAGCGGATTACAGCACACTTGCGGCGGCATGCAGGTCACGTTGCCGCACTCTTCCTCGGGGCAAGTGTACGGGCCGCAGCCGCAGGGGCCGCCGCCGACGCAATAGGGGGAAGGCGGCGGCACGCACGGCGGACACATCTGCATGCCGCCATTGCCGCCATGGCCACTACCAGCTTTACTGCCACCGCTACCAGCCTGGTTCGAAGTACCGGCCTGCTGACTGCCGCCGCTGCTCTTGCCACCCGAAGCGCTGCCGCCGCTCGCACTGCCCCCCGCATCTTCACCCCCTTCTTGCTGACCCGTGCCGGCGCTGCTCGACCCAGAGGAGCTACCGGCCGAGCCGCCATGCGCCTGCTCACCATCACCGCCGTCCGAGCTACAGGCAGACGCCAGAACCGCGACCACCACCGGGCCGAGCCATCGCCGCATGACTGCAGTCTAGCGCACTGCGGCTCAACCCGCCAAAACCCGCAATCGTCCCATCGCGCCTGAGGCATCGCCCCTCTGCTCAGTCCATCCGGGCCGGCAGCTGCCACAGGTAGACGTTGTGGGGGCGATGGCCCGGTCGCGATGAGCGGATGGGAATGATCCGCGTCGGCTGAAATGTCCCCATGTCGTGCATGTTGGAGACGATTCGGGCGCCCGGCAGCAATTCGCGCCGCAGCTTGGGGAGCAGGCGCAGATTGATCTCCGGCCACAGGAGCAGCATCACCACGCTGGCGTCGTGGATGTCGGTGACGAACAGGTCCTCGGTGCGAAACTGGATGCGGTCGGCGACGCCGGCACGCGCCGCGTTGGCCTGCGCCTGGCGGACGAGCTTTGGGTCGATATCCACGCAGACTCCGCGCGCGCCCGAACGCCGAACAGCTTCGATCACCACCCGTCCGTCCCCGCAGCCGAGGTCGTAGACGACGTCGCTGGGTCCCGGCGCACCGAGCTCGATCATCGCGGCAATCGCTTCCGGTGAGGACGGCTCGTACGGGACGTCTGGCGCACGTGCCGGTCTGTCACGATCGACCTGAGTCCAAACCTGTGGCGTGTCTCGCGCCGGATAGCTGCAACCCAGCGCGAGCGCGCCGATGGCGAACAGGAGGCTCAGTACTGGGTGTCGCTCGATTGCTTTATATTGCCAGATTGAAAGCCGATGAAAAGCGTGTCGCCTCGGCGGACGCGCATCGATTACGATCTGAAACCGATTCCGGATCGAGTAAGTCTCAGGCAGCGTCGCGCAGCGACGGGGCGCTCGCAGCACGCTTTGGCGCACAATGTGCGCTACGCAAGAGCGCGCGTAAAATCGTTCGCCTCGACGGAAGCTGGCCGCCGTGCTCGCGTCGGATGCTACCTTTCTCACTTGCTGGCAGCTGCGACCCGCCCTTCCGGGAACGCAGCGCGGAAGGACAACCGTCATGCTCAAGCACTCGACGCTATTCGTTTCGATCCTTTCCCTCGCGGGCATCGTCAACGCTTGCGGCGGCTCGTCCGAAGACAACGGCGTCTCGGGCAGCGGCGCCAACAGCACCGGCGGCACTCCGAATCTCGGTCCGCTCGGCGGCAGCGGCGGCGGCAAGCTGGGCAGCCCCGACGAGCATGACGGCGGGGCCGACGACCTTACGCCTGAGCAGGTCGAGCGCATCGAGGGCGGCGCCTGCGCCGGTTGGAGCACCGAAGGCGAAGCGCTGCCGGCGGTGTTGATGCTGGTCGTCGACGTCAGCGGCTCGATGGAAAGTCGAGCGCCCGGCTCGAATCGGAGCAAATGGGCGATCACCCACGACGCGCTCAGCAGCGCCATCGATACGCTCGGCGCCGAAACCGCCGTGGGCGTGCTCTATTACCCGAACCAGAACACGTCGGAGTCGAACGGCCCGACCAACATCGACGCCTGTGTGAACGTCGACGAGCTGGTGTCCATCGAGCCGCTCGGTCCCCAGGGCTCGCCGGTGCGGGATGCGATGCAGCAGTCGCTCGATAACGCCAACACCGGCGGCGGCACACCCACTCACGACGCCTACCAGTACGCGCTCGAGAACGGCATGCAGGCCTACCAGTCGAGCGCCGAAAAATTCATGCTCCTCATCACTGATGGCCAGCCGACCTTCTCGCAAGGCTGTGACGGGACCGGGATGGTCAGCGATCCGGTCGATGAGCAACCCATCGTGGGCGCGATCGCGGCCGCGGCGCAGGACGGCATCCGCACCTTCGTGATCGGCTCGCCCGGCAGCGAGAGCAACCAGTCGACCGGGGATGACGCGCGCCCCTGGCTTTCCGAGGCGGCCAAGGCCGGCCAGACCGCCGCCGCCAACTGCAATCACACCGGGTCGCCCTACTGCCACATGGACATGACCGAAGAGCCCGACTTCGCCGAAGCGCTGGCGGCAGGCTTGGGGGCCGTCGTGGGCCAGATCAGCAGCTGCACCTACGTGATCCCGCCGCCTCCCGATGGCCAGGAGATCGACCTGGCCAAGGTCAACCTGATCGTGACCGCTGGTGGCCAAGCGCAGCTGATCAAGCCGGACGACATGGGAAGCTGCACCGAAGGCTGGCAGTTCAACGCGGACAACCAGATCGTGCTCTGCGACGCCACGTGCCAGCGGGTCCAGGAGGACGGCGGCGCTTCGGTGAAATTGCTGTTCGGCTGTGCTTCCGGCGAGGTCGAAGTCCCGAAGTAGGCGCTCGCGCTAGCTCAGAAGAGCCTACCGAGGCGTGCCTTCCGGCTCGTGCATAATGTGGGGGATGGCGAGCACGCGTGATCGCTACATGCTGTTGTTGCTCGCAAGCGCGAGCGCCGGCTGCGCCGTTGGGCTCTCCAGCAACCAACCCGCCCACGTGGCCAAGCCAGGCCAGCTCCATGCCGAGATCGGCGTGGACGTCAGCTATCCGACCGGCACCGCGCAGGAGGTGATCGACGCTGCCGACTCGGTCGAGGAGGCCGTGCGGCAGCAGCAGCAGATGCCGAGCGACGCTCAGAAGCGCGTGATCTTCGAGGGCGGCGCAGCCATTGCGATGAACCCGCCCGCTGCAGTGCCACACCTGGGCGTCGACTACGGGGTGGCCGAGAAGTGGGAGGTCGGGGCGCGCCTGGCCACGAGCGGCTGGAGGCTCAGCGCGCGCAGGCAGCTTCTGACTCAGGAGGCTCACGGCATCGATCTTTCCGCCGGTCTAGGCGCCGGAAGAGCGCTGCTTACCCCACCCGTGCAGCGCGTCTTCGAAAGCCTGGAAGTAAGCGACTTCTGGCGCTGGAACGTCGATCTGCCAGTCGCGCTGGGCCGTCATGGCAGCTGGTACCGAGTCTGGGGCGGGCCACGCCTGCTCTACTCGTGGGTCTCGCAAACCATGACCTTGACGCTCGACGACCTGGGCACGGCCGAGCCAGTCCGGGCGAGCGGCAAGTTCAGCGGCCGTGGTCTCTACGCTGGCGCCTACGCGGGAGCCGCGCTCGGTTACCGCTCGCTGTTCATCGGCCCAGAGCTCACGCTGGTGTACCTATTCGGCTCCGCCGATGTCGACTCGCTCGGCAGCCGGCAAAACGTGGCAGTCGAGAGCCTGGTCGTGTATCCGGCATTCGCCGTGATGGGAGAGTTTTGATGGGCGGCGCGCTCCACGACCCGCCGAGCTTCTGGCTTCGCCTCGGCGTGGCCGCGCTCGCCACGACCCAGATCCAGGCGGCCTGCGCCTATTCGCCGCCGCCCGTGCCGAGCTCCGGCCAGGGCGCGGACACGCTCGGCACCGGACGCATGAGCGGCAGCGTCGAAGCGGGCTTCGGCACCAGCGCGTCGTGGTGGAACGCGGCCAACATGACGGACGTCGATCTCAACAGCCAATGGCTCGGGGCGGCCCGCTTTCGGCGCGGTCTCCACCCGAACGTCGACCTAGGCGTGGTCGGAGGTATCGGTCCGCAAAGCACGTTCGTGCTCGGACCAGAATTCAAGTGGCGCTTCGGTCACCTCGCGGCTCCAGAAGCCGAGGGTCCGGCGTTTCACGCGGCGTGGGCGACTGGTTTGGGTATCGGCGCATCCAATGACTACGACCGCGAGAGCGGTGAGGAAGTGCGCGACGTGTTCCTGGCGCCTTATACCGGAGTGCTGGGGTCGGGGGGCGTCCGCGAAATCCAGATGTACGTCGGCTTTCGTTTTGCGGCGAGCGATACGTTCTTCGACGAGACCGACGACCTGACGCTGTATCCGATTCTGCAGTTTGGCTTGCTGCTGCAGCCTTCGGAGCACTGGACGTTCTTCGCCGAAAGCGATCTGGCCGGCGGTCTCACGACCGTCGACTTCAGCGATTCGGCCCTGTTGTTCTATCCGTCAGCAGGCGTCAGTTTCACTTGGGGTGGTGACGAGACTCGTGTGCGCTGAAAGCAACGCGACGAGGCACGAGCGATCGAGGCGTTCTCCCTGCTCTGCTCAGCCGAGAGACTCTGCTCAGTAGACCTGAATTCCTGCGAAGTAGTGCGGCTCGAAGGCGACGTCGTGAGACGCCTGGCGCTCCAATAGAGGGCCACCCCCGGCGAACACGGCGAGTTGGTCCAGCAGCTGAACGCCAGCGGCAGCGCGCAGCCGTAGCACCTGCAGGCTGTCGCCCACGATCGCGAGCTCCGGTTGGTAGAGCAAATCGAAGTCCAGAAACCACGAGGAAAGCCGAGCGCGGACCCCGAGACCGTAGGCAGGAGCAACTATGTTGCGCTCGGACTCACTAGCGTACCCCACAGCGAGTAACGCGTACAATGGAGCAGTGGCCAACGAAAAATGCGCACCGCCATTGATGGGCAGGCGGGGGCCCGCCGACCACAGCGCCGTCGCCACGCGCAACGTGTACGGCAGGTTCAGAAGGCCGAACTTGTAGCCGACGACGTCGTCGCTGACATTCACTAGGCCGAGTTGCACGCCCTCCACGCGCTCCGCGACGTTGACGAGCCCCAGCTGCAAGCCGCGCTTCAAGCGTGCGACGTTGACCAGGCCGAGCTGCACTCCGTTGACCGCACGGCCCCAGTTGACCACACCAAGCTGAACGCCGTAGACACTCTGCAAGCCGATGTTGGTGGCTGAGAGTTGTACACCCAGCAGCGGACCTGCCTGCACGGCTGCCGCGCCTCCGAGCATGAGGCCGCGGAGCGCGCCCTTGCCGATGGTAACGACCGCCGCGGCGTGGATGCCGTCGCCGCGGCCCTCGACGAGGCTTACCAGCCCGCCGAGCTGGACTCCGCTCACGTGACCAAGATTGCGAATCACCAGTGGGTTGAACGCCGCGCCACTGATTTCGCCCACAGCGCTATAGAGCAGACCGAGCTCCAGTGCCACACGGCGCGTGTCGGAATCCATGTGCAGGGCGAGGGGATGAAACAGGCTCAGGTTGAGCGGCGCCCACTCGAGCTGGCGAGTCGCCGAAGCCGTCTCGGAAGACCCAGCCGTGCGCTGCGTAGGCTCGGAAGCTTGCCGAGCGGCAGCGTCTACGCCGTGCTCCCCGACTGCCGGCGAGGCCAGGCAGGGTCTGACGCTGCAGAGCGCCAAGGTCAGCACCCCGGCGCGTAGTGAACGCTTGGCTCCAGTCTCGTTCAATCGCCCGGTTCTCCGGCGGCTCTCCGCCGTCATGAATCCGTCGCACGGTACCGTGGTGGCGCTGACCTGGTTGACACGGCCCGCCTTGCAGCGGAACATAGCTCGGCGGGGTGCGCAGGTGCCCAGAAAAGCGGAGGATATCGGGCCATGAAGGACTATTGCGGCAAGCTGATGATCTGCGTGGCGGCTGTTGCGGTTATGGCGTGCGACGAGGACGAGGTTCCGAAGGGACCTGATCTCGTGCATTGCCTGTGTCAGTGTGTCACTGAAACGCCGAGCGGCGTCAACACGTCACCGAGAGGCTGCACGACGGATCCGACCTGCAATCCCAGCTGCGGCGATTTGACCTGCAGCACATCGGGTGGTTGCTACCCAAGTTGCATAGGAACCGAGGAGCTCTCCACCATCAAGTCGACTCGTGACGTGACACTGCGGGTGTGCGTCGACGCCAGTAACAACTCCCACGTAGTGCAAGCGTGCCAGGATCGCTGTGATGACTACGCCAACGGCAGCGCAACCGAATGCGCCTCAGCCCTGCTGACCGAGATCGGGCTCATCGACGAGATCAGTGACGTCGTTCCCGCGGACATCCTCGAACGAATCAAGCCGGACGCTGCTGCGTCCGTTGCCGACATCATCTGGGAAGAATGCGGAACCTGGCTTCATGACTCCCTCACCGGCACCTGCGGCCACGCCAGCCACGGCCTCGCGGCCCTTCAGGAGCTGCTTTTTTGCCTGTGGACCCCGTTCGATCCGCTCAACCTTCAACTCAAGACCGCGTTCCGCAGCTGCCACTCAACTGGATCCCAGCTCTTCTCCCCGCAAGGCTGCCCCCAGTTCACCGCGAGCTCGGGGGGGACTCCCGTCGACGATGCGCCGCTTCCAGCTACCGAGACGGTCGATACCGCGTCCTCGGCGATTACCATCACTGGGCCAGACATCGAAACGAAAACAGTGCGACCCTCGGGCAGCGCCTCGACGGGGCGAATCGGACCCGTCGTGCTCCTTTCACAACTCAACGTCGCGCTGCCGGATACCACGCTGAGCATTGAGGACCACGACGTCGCACTGTCCGGTGCGCTGTTGTTTCTGGAGCACCCGGTCGCGGTGGCCCTTTCATCGGGTAACGCTCTGTCCTTCGAGATCGGCCAGTTGAGGACGATCCTGACGGGAAGCGTCGGGGACTCGAAGACTTCCGTAGGTGCGGTCAACGCCAGCCCCGTTACCGGGGTCTACGACGAAACGACAGGGGCCTTCAGCCTTGCCGGCACGTTCCAGCTCGAGAACATCAACGCCTCGCTCACGGTCTCGTTGACTTTCAACTTTACGAACCGCCCGCCACTGGCGAACGCTGGCCCCGACCAGATCGTGGAGTGTGGCCTGCAAACACGAGAGGGCCGATTCGAGCTGTCTGCTGCCGCTTCCGTCGATCCTGATCCGGGCGACAGCATCGCGCGCTATGTTTGGACGGTAGGCCGTCAGTTGGCTGCGGATGGGTCATCCGCAGTGCTCGCTTCCGCCCAATTGGGCCTTGGAACGCGAGTCGCCACGCTGACGACCATTGACACTCGCGGCAGTATGTCCCGCGACACGGCGCTGATTACCGTCGTCGATACACAGGTGCCAGTCTTCCCGGACTTGCCGCCGCTCATCAACTCGCTATGCGAGCCTGGCGTTGACGCCGCTGTCGTGCCCACCCCGGTCGTTCAGGACGACTGCAGTTCCAGCGTCAGCGTTCAAGGTGCCGTCGTCATGGCGCACGGGCAGCCCACCGCGTCACTTCCCATCGAAGGCGGGGCCATCACGCTAGCGTTGGGAACCTATGAGATCGAATGGACCGCCACCGACCAATCCGGCAACGCTGCCACCGCGAGGCAGACGCTGATCGTGCGTTCGGGCATCCAAGCGTCGGACTCTATCGACATTGGGGAACGCGCTACCGTTCGCGCCTCTTCGGGTGGGTTCGCGAGCCTGGCCAACACCGGCACGGGCATGGTCTTGTTGGGAGTAGAGGCCAACACAGGAACCATACTCGCGCAGGGCGACATCCTGCTTCGTAACCGGTCGTTCGTCTCCGGCGACGTTGCGACCGCCGGGCACCTCATCATGAAGAACGGGGCGAGCGTCACTGGTTCGGTCAGCGAGCAAGCGACGATCGACACGCCGCTTGGTTTCGACCTGAGCAACGTCACCTTTCCGCAAAGCAACGCCGGACCGGTGCTAGTGGCGCCGAACGAGGTGCGCACGCTGGTTCCAGGCTCCTACTCCAACCTGACGGTCAAGAGCGGCGCGAAATTGACGCTTGGCTCAGGCACGTACTTCTTCACCACGTTCGACCTCAAACCCATCTCCGAGCTATCGCTGGTGCAGCCCGTGCAAATCTACGTGAGCACGGCGGCCGACCTTCACGGACAGGTCGTCACCGCGGAGGGCGATCCCAACGCACTACTCTTCGGATTCGCGGGCAGCGAAAGGGTCTTCGTGAGAGCGCCCTTTCCCGCAGGCACATTCGTGGCTCCCGACGCCGAAGTCGAGATCGCAGGGCACGGGCCCGCTGCCTTCGCTGGCCAGCTCTTCGCCAAACGGATCAAGGTTCATCCCGGGGCAACTCTCATTTGCGCGACAGTCCCGGGCTCTACCCCGCAGCTCTAGCCCACCAGCAAATGAACACGTCGCTAGTCGTCGGCCTCCTCGTCTCAATCACGGCCTGTGGGTCCACCGGGCCACGCACGCTGAAGGATGTCAGCGTGAAGAAACTCGAGGTCGTCGTCGACTTCGACACGGAGCGCCCCGAGGCGACGGGGGTACTGGCCACCCTGACGTACGATGACGAAGAGCAAGACTGCCCCGACCTGTCGATCGAGGCGCACCTTGACGGGGTTCGTCTGGCGGATTCGCCCAACAGCACCGGCCGGGTCAGTGAGGGTTGCCAGGTCGGGTTCTTTCTGATCGAATTGCCCCCTCCGGCTGCGCCAGAGTCGACGATCCGCTTCCGCGAGGGGAGTGCGCAGGCCTCGTTCGGGATCGTGCGCCTGCTGGAGCCGCACTATCTGATGTCCGCCGTGCCCGACCGGCCGGTGCTGACGGCAGGTGATCGCGTCACTCTCACGTGGTCCGTAGACAGTGACGAAATCAGCGCATTGGACGCGTTCTTCGTACGCGAGCCGGAGGCCGTGCAGGTCGAACCCGAGCTAGATGCCCAGCAGGTGACGGTGACGACGCCGTCGCTCGCTTCAGGGGACTGGATGCTCTCGTTGGGTGTCGTCGCGCAGGCCGCCGTGGTCGACTGCGTGGGTGCGCCGCTCTGCAAGGCCTCGATCTTTGGGGATAGCGCGCTTCCCGTCACTGTCGAATGAGGAGAAAAGGCAGGCATCCTCTCGGCACCATGTTGGCGATCTCTTGCCGCTGTGTGGCATGACGTCCGCAGGTGCACTCGGCGAAAAACGCCAGAACTATAGCTAGTCTTGGCGCCTGCTTACTTTTTTGCGCAACCGGGGTAGGAGGTGGCCGACTAGTGGCCAGGCTCGAAGATAGGACAGAAATCGAACGAAAAAGCTCGGCGGAGGATGCAATGGCGACGATGAAAAGCAATGGATTGGGGCTCGCGGGTATGGTCGGCACGCTGGTGACGCTCGGTGTCGTCGCCTGCGGCGACGACTTCAGTGGCGATTGCAAGGTGAATCACACGTGCCCGGTCAGCGGTGAGCCCGACGAACAGGGCGGTAGCAACGCCGCGCCGACCAGTGGAGGCGCGGACGCGAGCGACGCCGCGGGCACGGCGAATGGAGGAACGAGCGCTACTGGCGCCGGCGGGGATGGCGCCGGCGGAGATGGCGCCGGCGGGGATGGCGCCGGCGGGGATGGCGCCGGCGGGGATGGCACCGGCGCCTGCACCGGCCCCGAGGATTGCGACGATGGCAACCCGAGCGATGGCGAAGAGATCTGTAGCGATGATGGCGTTTGTGCGCCCGGCAATGCTCCGCCGACGGTGACTGCGATCTCGCCTGATGTGGACGAAGACAATGTCGCGACCGACGTTGCCGTCGTCATCACGTTCAGCGAAGCGCTCGATAAGGCAACGATCACGTCTCAAAGCGTCCAGATCATCGATGGCGACAAGCTCATCGACGGGGAGCTTAGCTACGCCGGCGACAAGGTGACGTTCACGCCTGCAGAGCC
>DATEDZ010000264.1:0-28163 GCA_035281385.1 Polyangiaceae bacterium | reverse complement strand
GCGGGTGTCTCCAGCGAGCTCTGGGCAGCGCGTGCGCTGGAGCGCAAGGTGCTGGTGCATCCAGGCCGGCGCTTTCGCTTCGACGGGCGGGAGGCGCCCTTCTTGCGGCTGGGTTTTGCGGCGCTCAACCCGAGTGAGATTCGTGATGCGGTCGAACGCCTGGCGTGCGCGCTGCCTTAGTCCGCTTTGTGCTCGAAATATTGCAGGTCGATGAAGACGCCGGCCACCAGGATCAGGTTGCGCTCGTCCAGGCCGAGCTCGGGCGACTCGAAGGCGACGCGGAAGCGATCCGCATCGGTAAAGGCTTCCTGCAGCATGCCCGTCCACTTCTTTTCGACGCGGGCCAGCTCGCGTTCCTCGCGCATGAACTTGAAGGTCCAGGGCCGCCAGATCGGCGAGGAAACCGTGAGCAGCAGCCGTCCGCTCGGGTCGGTAACGTCGAAGCGTTTGGAAAAGAACGCCCAGCGCTGTTGAATCGCTCCGATCTGCCGGCCATTGGCAGCCCAGACCTCGAGGCGCTGAAAGAAGAAACGAAACGGGTGAACTGCCTTGATCACCAATTGCCGTGCGTTGTCGAAAAAGTGGATCTCGAAGGTGCGCCAGTGCCCGAGGAACATGCGCGCGAAGAACGCCAGACCGCCTTTGCCCTGCTCGGCCGCGAAGGCGAACGGCGCGCCGTTCACCTCGATCGAGTACTTGTTGCGCGTCTCGAAGCCGAACAGCTCTGCGAGCTCGCGCTTCTGCACGATCATGATTTCGCTCGACTGCTGAACGATGGCGAGCATCTCGGACATGGCCCGGGAGCCTTACATACCTTGACGGCATCCGGGCAGAGGGCTACGTCTGGCCGGCTCGCGGGCCCGTACCCGCGGCCCCAGCATGCTGAATTCCTTGGCAAATCGCGGCCGGCTTTTTGAACTTGAGAGGCACTTTCAAGTTCACGTCGCTGCCGTTGTCTGCCTCATGCTGTGGCTCGGTCGGGGCTGCGCGCCGGTGCCGCTGACGGACGGCGAGCGACGTGTGGCCCTGCAGCAGACCACCGAGCAGGTGATCTTGCCCACGCACGCCGAGCTCAGTGAAAGGGCCGGTGACCTTGCGGCGCTGTTGACCGAGCTCGACTCCGAGCCCGCTAGCGCGGATCTCGGCGCCTTGCGTCAGGCGTACCTCGACGTGCGCGAGCCGCTCCAAGAGTCGCGGGCCTTCGGTTTTGGTCCAGCCACTGAGCTTCATTCCGACGCAGCCCTGGATCAGGCGCCCATCGACCCGGTCAAGATCGACCAGGAGCTGTCGGGAGAGGCGGAGCTCACGCCCGCGCATCTGCGCACCCTGGGCGCCAATAAGCGCGGCCTCCACGCAATCGAGTACCTGCTCTTTCCCGAGACCGACAGCGAGTGGGAAGCGGCCTTGCTCGAGGACAGCGACGCGGGCGCGCGCCGGCGGCAGTTTCTGGCCTCGGCGGGCGAGCTCGTCGCAGAGAGCGCGGCCGAGCTCGAAGCCGCCTGGGACCCAGCCGGGGGCGCGTACGCTCGGCGTTTTTCGGAGCCGGGCGGGCCCGACAGCGTCTCTGATGGCGTCCAGGCCGGCTTGGATGCGCTGCTGAACGAGAGCGTGTTCCTGAGCGAGGTCGTGGCCAATACCAAGCTCGGTAAACCGCTCGGGAGCGCAACGGGTGGTGAGGTCGACATCACGGTCCAAGAGTCGGAGCGCTCGGGGGCGTCGCTCTCCGACATGCTCGGAAACCTGCGCGGCATCCGTAACGTCTACTTCGGCACGCGCGACGGCAGTATCGGTCCGAGCTTGTCGACGCTGGTGCGCGGTAAGAGTCCCACGGCGGATCTGCATGCCCGACAAGCGCTCGAAGCGGCCGAGCACAGCCTGCTCTCGATTCCGGAGCCGTTCACCGACGCGCTGCTCGATGAGCCTGAAACCGTCAGCGCCGCGCTCGAGACCATCAAGACCCTCAAGCGTGTCCTGGCCACGGAAGTGCTGGGCACGCTCGGCGCCAGCCTGAAGTTCAACGACAATGACGGCGATTAGAGCCCATCCCATGAATGGGATGGGTGCTCTAGTACCTGTCCCCGGGAGCTCAGCTCCCCCCCGCCGAAGTGAATTCGGCGGGGCCCCCCCTCAGGTTTTGGGGCCCCCACCCCAAAACTCCCGCTCCTATCGGAGACTCGTGGATGCGGCGAGCCTGGCGGCTTTTCGGATCGGCTTCGGTCTGCTCTTGCTGGTCCTGGTGCTGCGCTTCTTCATCCACGGCTGGATCCCCGAGTATTTCGCCGTTCCGGAGCACTTTTTCAGGTATTGGGGCTTCGGTTGGGTCAGGCCCTGGCCGGCGCCCTTCATGCACGTGCACTTCGCCGCCATGGGGCTCTGCGCGCTGGGGATTGCGCTCGGCTACCGCTACCGGTTCAGCGTCATCGGCTTCGGTGTTCTGTTCACTTACGCGCACCTGGTCGACAAGACCAACTACCTCAATCACTACTACCTAGTGGTGTGTGTGTGCGGGCTACTGGCGCTGCTACCGCTGCACGCCATGTGGTCGCTCGACGCGCGGCGCGACGTGCGGCTCCGCCGCGAGCAGCTGCCGGCGTGGATGCTGTGGGTGCTGCGCGCCCAGTTCGGGCTCGTCTACCTGTTTGGTGGTATCGCGAAGCTCAAAGCGGACTGGCTGTTCGATGCGCAGCCGCTGTCGATCTGGCTCGCGCGTCATGGCGATATCCCGCTGCTCGGACCGCTACTGATCGAACCTGTCACGGCGCACCTGATGAGCTGGGCCGGCGCGCTCTTCGATCTGGCCGTGGTGCCGCTGCTCTTGTTCCGCAAGACCCGCCCCTTCGCCTACGTGGCCGTGGTGGCGTTCCACGCCCTGACGGCGCGGCTCTTCCAGCTCGGGATGTTCCCGTACCTCATGGTTTTTGGCTCGCTTTTGTACCTTGCGCCCTCCTTTCCGCGCGCGCTCCTCGCCAAGCTGCGGCAGCGGCCCCACGTGGCTCCGCCCACGCCGTCAGCGCCCCTGCTCATCCCGCGCTGGCTGGTGCCGCTGCTCGGCACTTACTTCGTTTTGCAGTTGCTGCTACCGCTCCGTCACGTGCTCTATCCGGGTGACGTGTGCTGGACCGAGCAGGGCTACCGTTTCGCGTGGAACGTGATGCTGATGGAGAAGAACGGCTCGGTCGACTTTCGCATCGTCGAGCCACGCTCGGGTCGCAGCTTTCGCGCCTCGCCGCTCGACTACTTCACGCGTTACCAAACGAAGATGATGGCCGCGCAGCCGGACATGCTGCTCGAAGCCGCTCACGTCCTCGCCGCCGATTTTCGCGCGCGCGGCGTGGTCGAGCCCGCCGTTTACGTCGATGCTTTTGCCTCCCTGAACGGTCGCCCGATGCAGCGCCTGATCGACCCACAAGTGGATCTGGCGCGCGAGGTGGACAGCTTGCGTCACAAGCCCTGGATCCTGCCCATGCAAAACCCCCGAGAATCGCGCGTGACCATGCTGAATCGGAGCTCCAAATGAGAATGCTCGCCTTGACCGCCGCCCTGGCTTTCTCGGGGCTTCCGCGCGCTGCAACCGCCAATCCGCACCCGCTGCCCTTCTCCTACCCGTACCAAACCTTGGCGGAGAGCGAGGTGGAGGTCGAAGAGATCGTGGATCTGATCCCGATGCGGGTCGCGCGCGAGAAGCTCGATGGCACACGCGACGCGGTCACGGCGCTGCGCTCACGGCTCCAAACCGAGGTCGAGCTGGGTCTGACGGATCGCCTGGAGCTCGGCCTGTATTTCGTGTTTCGTCAAGGCGCGACGGCCGATACGCCAGCGCTGCGCTTCGAAGGTCTCAAGCAGCGGCTGCGCTATCGCTTCGCCGAAGAGGGCGACTTGCCGGTGGATCTCGGCGTCTACCTCGAGATCGCCGAGTTCTATCACGAGATCGAGATCGAGCAGAAGGTCCTGCTCTCGCGCCGTTTCGGCTACCTGACTACCTCCATCAACTTGTGGGTCGAGCAGGAATATTACTTTCAAGACCAGGAGTGGAAGCTCATCTACAACCCGACCGCGGGCGTGGTGTACGAGCTGTCGCCGCGCTTCATGCTGGGCCTCGAGTACTGGGTACGGGGTCGATTCGACGACGGCTCTGCTTCGACTGGTGAGGCCGCCGTGGATAGCCCGACCGCGGCGCGCCACTATCTGGGTCCCACGTTCCTGCTCCAATCCGGGCCAGCCTGGTGGTCCACCGGTGTCTACGCGCGCCTCGACAACTTGCTAGGCGCAGCAGTTGCCGACGACCCCTATGGCAAGGTCTGGATCCGCACCATGCTCGGCATGGGCTTCTGAGGCGCTTCCTGATACCTTGCGAGGTTGCCAAGGGAGCCCACGCGTGAGCGACACCAAAGAGTCCGCCGAGCCCGTCATAGTCATCGAGACCATCCCGGTGGGTGGCGAGCACGGCGTTAGCCCAGGTGAGGTCCAGCGCGAGGCCATTCCGATTCCGGAGCATCTGCGCTTGTTTCGCGAGATCGGTCGCGGCGGCATGGGGCGCATTCACCCCGCCACCGACCGCAATCTGCTGCGCCATGTGGCCCTGAAGCGGCTCGACAAGGAGCTGGCCAAGGTGCCCATGTACAAGGACGGCTTCATCGCCGAAGCGCAGATGACCGGGCAGCTCGAGCACCCGAACATCGTGCCGGTTCACGAGCTGAACGTGTCCGACCAGGGCGTGCCGTACTTCACGATGAAGCTGGTGCAGGGCGTCAATTTCGACGATTGGCTGCGTGATCCATTTCGCACGCCGGGTAGCACCGAGCGCTTGGAGGAGGGTCTGGAGATCTTCCTGAAGGTGTGCGACGCGGTCGCTTACGCGCACCATCGCGGCGTCATCCACCGCGACCTCAAGCCCGAGAACGTCATGGTAGCCGACTTCGGTCAAACCTACTTGATGGATTGGGGCCTTTCGCGGCTGACCCGCACCAAGCCAGCTTCGGGCGCGCGCGCGCAGATGGAAGCGCCGGGCCCGGTCGGGACTCCCACGCACATGGCGCCCGAGCAGGCGCGCGGCAACCCTCAGGAAATGGACGAGCGCAGCGACGTTTTCGGCCTGGGCGCGATGCTATACGAAATAGTGAGCGGTAAGCTGCCCTACGGAGACGCCCGCGATGTCGACAGCGTGCTCAAACGCGCGCAGGCCGGTCAGGTCGTGCCGATCGATGTCGCCTGCATGGGCATCGGAGTCTCCAAGCGTATCCGCTCAATCGTCGAAAAAGCCGTCGAGCCCAGGCCGGAAAATCGCTACCAGTCGGTCGTCGAGCTGCAGGCAGACGTTCGCAACTTTTTGCGCGGTGGATTGCACCTGCCACGGCGTATATTTTCGCCTGGCAGTGTCATCATCCGCGAGGGTGACGTAGGTGACGCCGCGTACATGATCGTCAGCGGCCAGTGCAAGGTGTCGCGCCGGGTCGGCGATCAGCACGAGATGATCGGCACCATGGGCGCAGGCGACGTCTTTGGGGAGATGGCGCTCTTGCTCGAGGAGCCGCGCGCCGCCACGATCGAAGCGGAAGACAACGTGACCGTGTTGGTTCTCGACCAGCGCACGCTGAGCGCCGGTCTTGGAGCGGATGGCTGGACGGGCGCGCTGGTACGCGCATTGGCCCAACGATTTCGCGATCTTGAACAAAAAGTGCGCGAGGCCGGCGTTCGCCGGGGATGAAGCGGGCTCCGGCCGAGCCCTCGGGATTGGTCGCGTTTTCGACGAGGGGCCTCAAGAGCCTGTGCGGAGTGCCGTTACCCCCAGCTGAGGCGACGAGCGCACCGCTCTGGTGCGGTCAGAAAGCCGGGGTCGAGCTTGAACGATCGGGCACAAACCAAGAAGGACCCTAGTAGCCACGGCGACGCGGTGGCGAGCGATCCGGCTCTGCGCGCTTCGGGTGTGCAGGCGCGCGCGCAGCGCAGCTCGCCCTCGCAACCCCCCGCAGCAAGTAGAGCAGCCGAACGGGAGATGCTGTCGATCGGGGCGCCGGCCGAGCCCGCCTTGTTCGAGCCAACGTACACCTATGTCTCGGCTTACACGTCGCGGTGCCTCCCGCCGCAGGTCACGCAGCGGCTCAGCGTCGCGGTCTACGAGCTCTACGACAACGCGCTGCGCTACGGATCGAACGCCGGCGAAGTGCGCATCGAGCTCAGGAGCGCGGCGGGCGGCGTGCGCCTCACGGTGACCAACCACGCAGAGCCTCACCAGCTGGACCGCGTGCGCAGACAGGTTGCTCGCATCCAGGACGACCCCGACGCCGCGTTCAGCGGCGAAATGGCTCGCTTTGCGAGCGCCAGCCAGCCGCCGCCCATGATCGGGCTGGTACGCCTGGCTCACGATTGCAGTCTCGAGCTAGAGCTCCAGATTCGGGACGATCGCGTCGAGATCTCGACGCTCTGCTCGGGCTAAACCCCGTAAAGGTGCCCGTGCGCGTGCCCGGTCGTGCTATTGCGTTCACATCTTGATCCCCCGGAGCGTTTGCCCCGGCTGCCGGCGCCCGAGCGTGGTCTGCGTGTGCCACGCCATTCAGCGTACCTCGACTCGGACGCGCGTCGTGATCCTGCAGCATCCGCGCGAGCGCGACGTGCCGATCAACACCGCGCGCCTGGCGGAGCTTCAGCTCGACGGAGCCGAGCGCTATGTCGGCATCGAGCTCGATCGGCTACCCACGTTGCGGGCCAGGCTCAGCGATCCGAACCAGCCGGCGATCCTGCTGTATCCTGGCCCGAACGCACGTGATCTGGCGGTCGAGTCGCCGCCGGGGCCTGTGACCTTATGTGTGCTGGATGGCACCTGGTGGCAGGCCAAGAAGTTGTTTCAGCAAAATCCGAAGCTCGCGCGGCTACCGCGCTACCGCCTGGCGCCAGAGCGGCCAAGCCGCTACCGCATCCGGCGTGAGCCGGCGCAGCATTGCGTGTCGACCATCGAGGCCATCGCTCAGGCACTCGACCTGCTCGAGCCCGGCGGCTTCGATGCCGAGGTTCTGCTCAAACCGTTCGACGCTATGGTCGAGCATCAGCTGCGCTACATGGGCGCCAGCACCTCGCGTCGGCACGCCCTGTACCGCGGCAAGCCCAAACGGCCGCGCTTGCCAGCGCTGCTGCGCGAGCGCGAGGTGGATCTAGTGGTTGGCTACGGTGAGGCCAATGCCTGGCCCCGCGGCAGCGCGCTCGGTGGCGAGGCGGAGGTCGTGCACTGGGTGGCCGAACGCGTGAGCAACGGGCAGCGCTTCGAGGCTTTCATCGCCTCGCGCCGGCAACTTTCACCGTCGTTCACCCTGCACACGCAGGTCGCGGCCGAGCGCGTCCAGCTCGGCGAGTCCTTTGCCGCGTTTCATCGCCGCTGGTGCGAGTTCTTTCGGCCGACCGACGTCCTGCTCGGTTGGGGCTTTTTCTCGTCCGAGCGCCTGGCCGCCGAGGGCGTCGCGCTGCCCGAGCGCCTCGACCTGCGGGAGCTCTCGCGCCGCTTGCTGCGCAAACGCACCGGTGAAGTTGCGGTGTGCGCGGCCGAGCTCGGCGCGACGTTGCCCGAAGCCTGGGCCTCGGGTCGGGGTGGCCAGCGCCTGTCCGCGGCGGTCGCGGTAGCGCGCGCGCTGGTTGCGGCTGCGCGTGCCAGCTAGGGTCCTTGAGAGCCGTCTTGCGTGACAGATGAGCTCGGTTGGTTCGAAAAGGGACGGTTGCTGCTCACGCGGCTCGAGATTCGACAGGCGGATACCGAGCAGCCGGACGGCCTTGCGACGCTGGCGCGTCTGCTTGAAGATCTCGAAGATCACCGGAAACAGCTCGAGCTCCGAGCAGGTGGGCGTGATGGTGTGCGAGCGCTGCAGCGTCTGGAAATCGGCGTAGCGAAGTTTCAGTGTCACGGTGCGCGCCTTGATGCCCCGCTTGCGGGCCATGCCACGAACCTTGCCATGGTATACTGATCAGAGGTTCAGGTTACCTAGCGGTCGCGGGCGGAAACCCCTCGCTGCGCGAGACCGGCGACGGTCGTGGTCAGGAGCTCGGAGTCGACAGGCTTGCCGAGGTGGACGGAAAAACCTTTGGCGATCGCGTGCAGCTCGTCTTCACGGCGGGTGTAGGCCGTGAGCGCCACTGCTGGAATGCCGGCTACTGGCCCGGGCAAGGCTCGCACTTGCTGCATGAGAGAATAGCCGTCTTCGTCCGGCATCCCGATGTCACTGACGATTACGTCGGGTTTCAGCTCTTCGAGGAGCGCCAGCGCGGCGGCTGCGGTGGAAGTCACCGTCACGCGCGCGCCGGCGCGCGCCAGCACCAGCTCCAATAAATCGCGAGCGTCACGTTCGTCGTCTACCACCAGCACATGCAGACCGACCAGGGGGTTGTCCGTACTACCGAGGGTCGTGCCCTCCGGTGGCGGTGATTGTTCCAGCGCGTCCTCGCTGGTCGGCACGAGGGCGCGTACGGGCAGTGAAATCGTGAAGGTCGAGCCCTGGTCGGGTCCAGGGCTCGCTACCGCCACTCGCCCACCGTGCAGCTCCACGATGTGACGCACGATCGCGAGCCCTAGGCCGAGGCCTCCGAAACGGCGAGTGGTCGAGCCATCCGCCTGCTTGAAACGGTCGAAAACATAGGGCAAAAACTCGGGTTCGATGCCCTTGCCGTCGTCCTCGATCGACACCACTATTTGCGTGTCGCGGCGCTCGAGCTTGATCTGAATACGGCCCCCGATGACGTTGAACTTCACCGCGTTCGACAGCAGATTCCACAGAACCTGCTGCAGGCGCTCCGCATCGCCGATCAGACGCCAGGGCTCGCTCGAGCCGGGCAGCTCGATCGTGATCTCGCGTGCTTCTGCAGAAGCACGAACGGCCTCGATCGCGTCGCGGATGATGGCCAGCAGATCCACGGGCTTCAGATCCATGCGCATCTTGCCGGTGATGATCCGCGAAACATCCAAGATGTCTTCGATGATCTTGCTCTGAGCCTTGGCGTTGCGGTGAATCACCTCCAAGCCTTTCTCGATCAGCCGTGGGTCAGCACGCGCCTGCAACACCGACGACCAGCCCACGATGGCGTTGAGCGGTGTGCGCAGCTCGTGCGAGACCGTAGCCAAGAATTCGTCCTTGAGTCGTCCCGCGATCTGCATCTCCCGGGCGGTCGCCTCGGCCTTCTGTGCAGCGCGCGTGGCCTCCTCGGCGATTCGGCGCGCGGTCAAGTCGCGCGTGACCTTGGAAAAACCGAGCAGCGTCCCGCTGGCAGCGCGGAGTGGAGTCACGATGACGTTCGCCCAGAACCGTGAACCGTCGGCGCGGACCCGCCAGCTTTCCTCTTCGAAACGCCCATGCTCGGCGGCGCTTTTAAGCTCGAGCCGCGGGCGGTCTGCCTCGCGATCCTCGGGCGTGAAGAACAACGAAAAGTGCTTGCCGATGATGTCGGAGGCCCGGTAACCCTTGATCTTCTGTGCTCCGGAGTTCCACGTGGTGACCGTGCCGGCGGGATCGAGCATGTAGATGGCGTAGTCGGACACGCCGTCCACCAGCAAACGAAAGCGCTCCTCTGAAAGGCGCAGCTCTTCCTGCGCCTTGCGGCGCTCGGTCAGATCTCGCGTCACTTTGGCAAAGCCGCGAGGCTTCCCGGCGTCATCGTGGAGCAACGTGATGCTCACGAATGCCCAAAAGCGGCTGCCGTCGCGGCGCAAGCGCCACCCTTCGTCCTCGACGTGACCCTGGGCGCTCGCAATTTCGAGCTCACGCTGAGGCTTCCTCGCAGCCAGATCCTCGGGTGGGTAGAAGATGGAGAAGTGCTGACCGATGATCTGTTCAGGGGCGTAGCCCTTCATCTTCTCAGCCCCGCGATTCCAGGTCCGAACCGAGCCGTCCAGGCCCAGCACGAAAATCGCGTAGTCCTCGACTTGCTCGACGAGCGCGCGGAACTCGCTCCACGACAAGGGAGCGGGCACTGCTGCAGCGGAGCGACGTTGACTCAAAGCGCCTGTGAGAATAGCGCAGTGCGCGCAGCGTCGCTTTACCAGCGCGCATTTGCCGAGAAACTCTCGAGGGTGAGGCGCGAGGCCAAGGGCCTACTGACCCTCGCGCTGACAAGATCATGACGAGCGTCGAGTAGCCTGCACAAGGCTCGGAGAAAACGAATGTAAGTGTCGCAATACGGCACGCCCCGCAACGTCACACTGTGCTGAGTTTGCATTTTCTGGGTTGACCGATCGCTCTCGCTAGCTACCTTGTCCGGCCTCTGCGGATCGTCGGCACCCGAGCTACGTCTACATTGGCTCGGACAAGTCGAGTCGAATCACGCGAGTCTGCACGTCCAGGCGGAGCGCGGGGCGCGTGGTAGGCGGCCTCCTAGCGAGGCCCGAGCCAGGTTTTGGTTCAGAGCAGGCGGGATCGTCTGCCACGGGGCACGTGTGTGCCCACTTCAAAGGAGACGCAATGAGGTTATGTAGGCAAGCGCTGATTCAAGGTGTTCTGATACTCATTCCGGGCCTGATGGCTGGTTGTTCTGGGGACGGCCAAGGCGACGACGCTCACCCGGAAAGCGCCGCGACGGCGTCGGAGCGGCTGGTGGCACGCCCCAAGGCGCGCTTGGTTCTGACCGACGCCCTGCTTCAGCGGCTCCAGCAGCGGGCCGCAGCGGGGGACGCGACCTGGATCGCGCTCCAGAGCCGCTGCAACGGCTACGCGACTGGCACGATGCACGCTCCGAACGGCAACGCGTATCCCAACTACCCGAACGTGGGGCAAGGCTACCAGGGTGAAGAGTACCTGCCGGTCATCCGTGCGCTGGGGCTGTGCTACCGGACTAGTACCGATGCTACCGCGAAAGCGCGCTACGGCGCGGCCGGCAGTCGCCTACTCGAAGCGATGAGCACGCCCGTGAGCACCGGTGGCCAGTCGCCGTCCACCGACTCCGGTTACGGCATTCGCAACTACGTGGTGGGCATGGCCTTTGGGTACGACTGGCTTTATCCGGTGCTCTCCGGCTCGCTCAAGAGCCGGGTCATCGCTTCCATCAACACCTGGATCGATTGGTACGACCAGAGCGGCTTCATCAACAACGACCCCATCGGCAACTACTTCTCGGGCTACTTCCTGGCCAAGACCGCGGCGGCCCTGGCCACCGAAGGCGACAACGCCAAGGCGAGCACGTACTGGGCCGACGTGGAGACGCGCATGTGGGGCAAGCTCGTCAAGCCGCAGTTCAGCAGCATGCTGGCCGGCGGGGGTTGGCCCGAGGGCTGGGGCTACGGCAAGAAGGCGGTGCTCAGCATGGTGGAAGGGCTGCTCATCGCCAAGACCGCGCGCGCGCTCGATTGGTGGGAGGAGCTGCCACTCGCAAGCGAGGAAGCAACCTATGTCAGGCATTTCGCTTGGCCCTCCCTCAAGCACATGGACGATCAGGGGACAATCCGCTCGGGAATCAATTTGTGTCCTTCGGTCGAGCTCAGCAGCGGCCTGGCGACGATGCTCGAGGTGGCTGGCGAAGCCTCTTCGGCGGCAGAGGCGCGCGCTCATGCTGCGGACGTGATCGCCAGCGCGGGCGACGATCGCTCGGCGTGGACCAAGTTCTTGTACGGCGACGCGGCCGCCGCCCCCTCGAGCTACACTTCGAATGGGCTTTCCCATTTTGCCTCCGGACCAGGTCACGTGGCGATGCGTTCGTCATGGGAACGCGGTGCCGCGTGGGGTGCGCTCTCCGCGGGTCCGTACATCAACGCGGCGTACTCGGGCGAGCAGTTGTTCGACGCGGGCGGTCTGAGCGTGGTGGTGGGCGACCAGCCGCTACTCATCAACCCGACGGGCTGGCTGCCGCAGAACGCGGGCACCGCGGGTGAGAACTTGGTCTATGACGACGGCTACGGCAGCCGCCAGCGACGGCTGTACAACACCTTCTTCGTCGACGATGCGTCCAACCCGTACAATCCTGGGCAAAATAGCTTGAGCCCGGACGACTCGGCGGCGCATGTCGAGCGTTACGAGGACCGGGGTAGCTTCGTGCACGCGCGCGGCGTTGGTCTGGAGGATCAATACGGGTCGAGCGGCGCGCATCCGGTCACGCAGTTCACGCGCGACCTGGTTTACGTGCGACCTGGTACCTTCGTGCTGTTCGATCGCACGCTGGTCTCGAAAGCGAGCGCGGATCAGTGGCTCAGCTTTCACACACCGGTTGCTGCCCAGCGCGTGACGACGAGCGACGCAACCCAACGCCGGTTCGACGTGGTCATGGGCTCGTCGCCAGTCGGTAGCATCAGCACGCTGCTGCCGCGCAGCGCCACCACCACCTTCACCAACTTGCCGGCGTCGGCGGCGCGGCTCGAGGTGCACGCGCCCGTGAGGACTGCTGCGCAACAATGGCTCAGCGTCGTGACCGCAGCTCCCACCACGGGCGAGCAGGTGCGGCTCTCAGCCACCGACGGCAACGTGACCACGGGCAATCTGGTGGGCGTCGAGCTCTTGGCCCCCCAGAGCCAGGTCGTGCTGTTCGCAGCGGATCAGGCAGCGACCGGCAGCGTGACCGGAGCGGACTACACCGTGTCGAAGAGTGCGGCCCAGCACGTGCTGGTCGACATCGAGCCCTCGAGCGCCGGCTACACCGTGACCGCCACCGCTTCATCCGGAAAATGGCGTATCCGCATCAGCCCCGCCGGCCCCCTCCACGCCTCGGCGCACAAGACGCTCGCGTTCAGCGTCTCTGCTACCGGCGCCATTTCGGGAGCCGAGGCGGGGACCGGGACCGAACCCGAACCCGAACCCGAACCCGAACCCGAACCCGAACCCGAACCCGAACCCGAACCCGAACCCGAACCCGAACCCGAACCCGAATCCGAATCCGAACCCGAACCCGAATCCGAATCCGCTCCCACGCAAACCGTGACGCTGACTCAGGGGGTGAACGGCTATAGCGGTGTCGTGGACGCGAGCATTTCCAATCTGTACTACTCGAGCTCGAGCAACCCGACTGGTGCCGTCTTCAAGACCAACGACATGCTCTACGCCTACGCGCTCGAGTACACGACCAAGTCGCTGATCCGTTTCGATGTCTCGCAGATCCCCCCCACCGCCACCGTGACCTCGGCCGAGCTGTCGGTGACCGTCGAGAGTTGGATCAGCTCTCAGAGCCTGGCCGGAAGCTTCCTGAAGACGCCGTGGAGCTATGGGGCCTCGAGCTTTGGTTGGAGCAGCGGTGGCGCCGGCCAGGCCTGGTCAGTCCCGGGCACCGGCACCGGCGACGTGCTGAGCTTCGGTTTCCTGCTGTCGGGCCTCACCGCCAGCGGTTACCAGCGCCGGTCGGTCGCTCTCGACCCGGCTGGCGTCCAAGTCTGGGTCCGTAGTCCCGCTAGCAATCAGGGCCTGATTCTGACCAACCCCAACTCGGGCAAGGTGCTTCGCGTCTACTCCAGCGAAGCCAGCAACATTGCGAATCGTCCGACCCTTTCCATTGCCTACAGATAGGGCGGGGTGAGCCAGCTCGAGCGGTGGATTGGGGGCCATCTCGCCCGTGCGCCCTGACAGGCTCTTTCGGGGCGGATTGTGAAGTAAGCTGGCCTGATGTCGCTTCGCGGACTGAGTTCGGCTCTGGGGATGGGTGCGGTGCTATTGCTGGCGCCTGCTGCTCGCGCGCAATGCACCAAGGACACCGATTGCAAGGGCCAGCGCGTCTGTGAAGGAGGAACGTGCGTGGCGGCGCGCGTCCCGGCGCCGGCCGCCGCCGCCCCAGCTCTCGCTCCTGCGGCGGAAGCGCCCCCGGCCGAGCCAGCGAAGCCGCGCACGCAGCGCCACTCAACGGGCATGATGGCTGGCGGCATCGTGATGGTCTCGCTTGCCCCAGTGGCGCTCCTGGTCAGCGGCGTCGCTGCCATCGGCAAGGGCGTGTGCAACGTCGGCAACGACGACCCGTTCGATAGCTGCGACGACCGCTACGACGCGACTATCTACGGCGCGCTGGCCAGCGCCTTCGTGCTGGTCGGCGTCGGCGTGCCGCTGATCGTGATCGGCGCCAAGAAAGAGCCAGTCGACGACTCGAACGCTACCGCGGCCTCGAGCGGCACCGCCACGGTCTCACCCTGGGCGACGCCCTCGGCGGCCGGCGTCACGCTGCGCCTCGATCTCTAGGAGGCTGGGTTTTTTGAGAAACACCAGCCTCCTAAGTCCTAGGACGAAAGCGACCACGTGGTACCCTATGGTCACACCCTTGCCGCGGGCCGCTGTCTAGGCCCGCGGTTCTGACAGCTGGATTTCTGGCGCAGTGTTTGCTGCACCCCAGGCACCGAGGAGGCTTCATGGCGACTATCCAGAAGATCGTTCCGTGTTTGTGGTTCGATACTCAGGCAGAGGAGGCGGTGCGTTTTTACGTGTCGGTCTTCGAGACCGACTCGCGCATCCTGCGCGTGAGCCGCTACACTCACGAAGGTCAGGAAATCCACGGTCGTGACCCGGGCACCGTCATGACCGTGGAGTTTCAGCTATTGGGATGCGAGCTAACGGCGCTCAACGCCGGACCCGAATTCAAGTTTAGCGAAGCCATCTCACTGCAGGTCATGTGCGACACGCAGCCGGAGATCGATCGCCTCTGGGAAAAGCTGTCCGTCGGCGGGGACGCAAAGGCCCAGCAGTGCGGCTGGCTGAAGGACAAATTTGGCCTGTCCTGGCAAATCGTCCCGTCCATTCTGGCCTCGCTAGTCGGAGATTCCGACGTCACCAAAGCCGCTCGCACCATGCGCGCGCTGCTCGAGATGAAGAAGCTCGATATCGCCAGGCTGCAGAACGCTCATGACGGGACCAGCTGACGCCGACGCTGTCCTTGACGGGCTTGCCGTCACGTCGATGCCATAGAAGTCGGTGCCGTCCTGAATCACCATCACGCCGGCTTTCGTCGAGCTTCTGGTCGTGTGCAGAGTCGCGCCTCCCGAGGGTGCGACGGTGCAAACGGTGCGAGTCCGTGGACACCGATCGCGTCCAGGGAGGCTCAGCTCAGGCCGGGCCTGGCTGCCAGTAGTAGTGGGTTCGGCGGCGGCGGAGCAGGAGGGTGGAGGTGAGGAGGATCAGCGCGGCGATGGGAGCGCGAGTGGGGGCAGGGGCGGGCGTTCGGCAGGCGCAGCCGAGGGGCTCGTTCGCAGTGGGGGGTAGTTGGCTCGCGCGGCCGCTGGTGCCGCTGCTCTGCCCGGCGGAGTTGCTTGGCATACCACCGTGCGGTCCGGGCGGTAGCCGAGCGACAGCGCCGCGCGCGCCACCTCGTCGAGCACCGCGACGCCGGAGGCGTTGTCGTCTGCGCCCGGCGCTGCCGAGGCGCTGCCATTGATCGAGTCCATGTGCCCGCCCAGGATCACGAGCTCATCCGGATACTTGCTGCCCCGGATGGTCAAGGCGATCGATGGTTGCGGCGTCTCTTCGTGCTCGATCAGCGCGGCCGCCACGTCGGCCCGGCCCTGGACGTAGCTTTGCCAGCGATCCCGAATCCAGTGGGAGGCCTGTAGGCCCGTTGCGCTCTCGTGATGACGGGTGGGGAAGTCGGCCAGGCTTTGGATGGTCTGGCGCAGGTTGCTCTCCTGCAAGGGAGCGATCAGCGCCGTCACGGTTGCGGCGTTGTCGATCACGTAGTCGGCTTGCAGCTTGCGCAGTGGTGGCGCCGCGCTGGACGCGCTCACCCCTGCTTCCAGTCCGGCCTCGAGCGTAAAGCCGGCGCAGCGATGCAGCTCGTCGTGCATGGCTTGCGACAATGCCGAAAGCTCCGCGCGCTCGACCTCGAGCACGACCAAGTCCGACGCCGCGTGCTCACCGATGCTCACGGCCGCTGTGGCGTGAGCTTGAAAGACACGAGCCCTGCCCGATCCGTGGTGACCCGAGCTGGTCCCGTCCACGCCGCTCGAGCGGACTGAGACGCGCTCGACGGCGTCGTGGTGTCCGCACACCCGCAGAGGAGCAACGCGAGCGCGGCGCACGCCATCGACAGCTTTCGCTCTACCATGCTGCTGAGTGCGGCGCGCCCCACGGTTCGGCTCACGTCGACGAATAACTGACGCTACGCTGCCCCCGCCACGGAAGTTTCCACTCGCGACGCAAGCGATCGAGGCATCCAGCAGGCGCGGTCGAGGTCGCCGCGCTGATAATGTGCCGGTGTGGCTCACCCGCTCGCTCGCGCCGTTCGGCACCTGCAGCAAGGCGACTGGCAGAAGGCTCACGAGCTTGTTCAAGACGACGAATCGCCGCTCGGCTGCTGGGCGCACGGCATCGTGCACGTGCTGGAGGGTGACACGCCCAATGCGCGGTATTGGTACGGGCGCGCCAAGCGTCGCTTCCCGGAAAAATTCGACGTGGAGGCGGAAGTCGAGGCGCTAGGCGCCGCAGTCGATGGTCGAGCGCGCTAGAACGCGGTTCAGACCTGGCCTTCGGGATCCCAGCCCGTGACCAAGTTCTCTTCCAAGGCGTCCAGGCGCCTCATGGACGCGTCGTCGAGCTCGAAGTCGAAGACGGCCGCGTTCTCGACGATGCGTTCGGGCTTGACCGACTTTGGCAGCACCACGAAGCCTTTCTGGATACCCCAACGCAGCAGCACTTGTGCCGGCGTGCGCTGCAACTGCCGTGCGATGCCGGCCACGACCGGGTGGGAAAGGCGCTGACCGCGTGTGAGCGGGCTATAGGCTTCCAGGCGGATACCGAGCTTCTTGCACAGCTCCACGGTGCCCGTGCGCTGGAGGAAAGGCGTCAGCTCGATCTGGTTGACCGCCGGTAGCACCTTGGCCTTGCCGGAAAGCTCTTCGAGGTGAGACGCCAAGAAGTTACTGACGCCGATCGAGCGCGCGCGTTTGCTCGCATGGAGCTCTTCGAGAGCGCGCCAAGACTCGAGGCGCAGACCCGCGACGGGCCAATGGATCAAGTACAGATCCACATAGTCGAGCCGCAGACGCTGCAAGCTGGTGTCGAACGCCTTCAGCGCCGCGTCGTAACCATGGTTTTGATTCCAGAGCTTGGTCGTGACGAACACTTCCGAGCGCGCGACGCCCGACTCGGCGATAGCCGCACCGACGGGTGCCTCGTTGCCGTAGACCGCGGCCGTATCGACGTGGCGGTAGCCGGCGCCGAGCGCGGTCGCGACCGCAGTCTTGGTGGCACCGCCGGCCTGCCACACGCCGAGCCCCACCTGAGGAATGCGCGCCCCACTGTTCAAGCTCACGAACGCCGTCGAAACACTCTGCACCATGCTGACTTTGCAGCTTACCTCAACTTCGGGTCGTTCGAATCGGCCGGCGCAGCCGCTCCGCGCTAGCGCTGCCGCGACTTCTTTCGGCCGGGCCAGCAGATGGGACACTGCGACATGCCCCGGAATTTGTGCCCGCGTGAGCACGTCCGCCAGCCGTTGCTCGTTCTCTTGGCGCCTTGCTTCATGGCCACCGGGCTCATGTAGGCCCAGTTCAAGGCAGCGCAAGCACCTTGAAATCATGGGTGTGCGCTGACGCTACGTGGCTCCCGGTCGCGCACGTGTCAAAGCGCCCACTCTGCCGCCAACTGCCACAGATCTGCGTCATCTGCAGCCGCTTGCCGCCCCAAGTCCGCGGCACGGGCGATGCAGGAAGCAGGGCGACCTGACGATGAACGCAACGGGCCTTCAGGGTGCCTGCGACCGAGCTTATGGCGCACTCTTCGAGAGAGTGCTGCTGCCGACTTGGGAGCAAGGGATCCGCCGTCGGGACACCCTCGGGCTACTGGCCAAGCTGGAGCAGAGCCAGTGGCAGACCCGTGAAGAGCGCGAGCAGCAGGACCTGATCGCGCTCAGGGCGCTGCTCGATTACGCAGGTCGCAACGTGCCGTATTACCGCGAGCTGTTTCGCAAACAACGCTTCGAGCCTCGCGGTATGAGCTCGCGACGGGATCTGGCAGAGTTGCCGCTCCTCACACGCGATGTCGTGCGCGAGCGCTACGAGGACTTGGTGGATCCCGCACACCGCGGCCGTAACATCAAGAAGGGCACCAGCGGCTCGACCGGCAAGCCACTCAAGTTCGAGTACGGTAGGACCAGCGAGCACTGGCGCCAAGCGGTCAAGATGCGGGGCTACGGCTGGGCCGGCTACCGACCCGGCCTCAAGACGTTCTTCTACTGGGCTGCGGTCGCAGCCGGCAGGCCGAGCCTGAAGATACGGTTGGATCGTGCGCTACGACGCGAAACTTTCTTCGACTCGATGAAGCAGGACGAGCCGGCGCGGCGCGCGGCGCTGCAGATCTTGCGCCGCAAACGGCCGGAGCTGATCGTCTGCTACACGCAGGCCTGCGCGCAGTTCGCGCGCTGGATCACCGATCTCGGGCTGCGCGATTGGTCCGATATTCCGGTGATCTGCGCCGCGGAGGCGGTGCTGCCTGCGGATCGCGCGATGCTGGCGAAAGCTTTCGGCCCCCGCATCTTCGAGACCTACGGCTCTCGGGAGACCATGCTGATCGGCGCCGAGTGCGAGCAGCACGACGGCATGCACCTCTCGGAAGAGAACCTGCTCGTGGAAGTGGTGAAAGACGGGCGTTCCGTCGGGCCGGGCGAGAGCGGCGACGTGGTGATCACCGATCTCCACAACTATGGCATGCCCATGATTCGCTACGTCAACGGTGACCTGGCGAAGCTCGGGCCCGATGTGCCTTGCAGCTGCGGCCGCGGGCTACGGCGGCTGGAGCGGGTCGATGGTCGCCGTGCCGACACCATGATCGATAGCCATGGCAACGAGGTGCCGGGCATCGTCTTTCACGTCTTGTTCAGCGATGCGCGCCGCGAGGTCATCCGGCAGTTTCAGGCGGTGCAAACCCAGAACGGTGCGGTGGTGCTGAAGGTCGTGCGAGGCCGGGACTTTGCCGAGGACGCCTTCCTGAGCGTGACCGCGCGCTTCTCGGAGTACCTGCGGGGCCTGCCGTTCACGGTCGAGTTTCACGAAACCATCGCGCCCCATCCGAAGAGCGGAAAGCACCAAACGATCATCGTCGAAAAGCGCGTCAATACCAACGCGCACGCTCTCGGACGCACGAGCGCGGTCCTGGCCGCTGTCAGTGAGGTCCAGTAGGCAGGCACGAACTTCGCATCGACTCTTTTCACCCCCAACCCTCGAGAATAAACATGTGCGGAATCGTCGGCTACCTAGGTCCTCGCCCAGCAAGTCCCATTCTGCTCGATTGCCTCAAGCGGCTGGAGTACCGAGGTTACGACAGCGCCGGGCTCGGGCTGCTGTCGGGCGGCAGCATTCAGATCACACGTAGGGCGGGGCGGCTTGCGGGTCTGGAAGAGAAAGTGAGTCGACTGAACGGACAGGCCAGCGCTGCCCGACTCGGAATCGGGCACACGCGCTGGGCGACACATGGTCGGCCAACCGAGGAGAACGCGCATCCTCACCGCAGCCCCGACGGGAAGATCGTCGTGGTTCACAACGGCATTTTCGAGAACTTCTTGGACTTGAAAGCGGAGCTGTCGTTTGCGGGCCTGAATCCCGTTTCGCAAACCGACACCGAGTGCTTTCCCCTGCTGATGCACCTGCTGATGCAAGGTGGACTCGGTTTCGAGGAGGCCTTCGAACAGACCGTCAAGCGCATGCATGGCAAGTATGCGCTACTCTGCCTGCACGCCGACCATCCGGGTAAGATGCTGCTGGCGCGCTCCGGGCCCACGCTGGTGGTGGGGATGGGTGCCGGTGAATACTTCGTGGCCTCCGACGTGGCGCCGCTCTTGCGCCACACGCGTGACGTCGCCTTCCTGGAAGACGGTGATGTCGCCCGGTTGACCGCTGACGGCCTCTCGCTGCTCGGTGACACCGAGCAACGGCCGCGTACCGTTCAGCGCATCGACTGGGACGAGAGCGCTGCCGAGCTCGACGGGCACCGCCACTACATGCAAAAGGAGATTTTCGAGCAACCGCTGGCCCTCTCGCGCACCGTGGAGGCGCACCTGCGCGGTACCGAAGTGAGCTTGGGCGTCCCGGAGCTCGAGGCTGCGTTCGGCAGCATCGAGCGCGTGGCGATCCTGGCTTGCGGTACGTCCTGGCACGCGGGTCTGGTCGGAAAGTTCCTGATCGAGCGGTTGGCGCGGTTGCCGGTGGACGTCGACTACGCCTCGGAATACCGCTATCGCTCACCGATCGTTTCGGACCGGACGTTGGCCATCGCGATCACCCAGAGCGGAGAGACGGCCGACACGATCGCGGCGCTGCGCGAGGCGCGCGCGCTCGGTGCGCGCACGCTTTCGATCTGCAACGCCATCGGTTCGCAGATCACGCGCGCCGCCGAAGCCACGTTGATCACGCAGGCGGGTCCGGAAATCGGTGTGGCCTCCACCAAGGCCTTTACCACTCAGTTGGCGCTGCTCAGCTTGCTGGCCGTTCAGCTCGGCCGAACACGTGGCACGCTGGACCCTGCCGAAGCTGCCGAGCTCATCGCTGGCTTGCGGGCGCTGCCGACTCAGCTCGAGAGCGTGCGCGAGCTGGAGAGCCAGATCGAGAGCATAGCCCTCCGGCGTCACGCGGCGCGGGACGCGCTGTACGTGGCGCGCGGGCCGCTCTACCCGATTGCGCTCGAGGGGGCGCTCAAGCTCAAAGAGATCTCGTACATCCACGCCGAAGGCTACCCTGCCGGTGAGCTCAAGCACGGCCCGATCGCTCTGATCGATGCCGCCATGCCCGTGATCGCCCTGATGCCCAAAGACGCTCATCGCGAGCGAACGCTGAGCAACCTGCAAGAGGCCGCGGCACGTGACGCGAAGATCATCGCGCTGGTCAGCCAGGGCGACCGCGCGCTCGACGGTGTGGCCGAGGCGGTGCTGGAGCTGCCCGTCACCCACCCGGTGTTGGCTCCGATACTCTACGCGGTGCCGCTGCAGCTGCTCGCCTATCACATTGCCGTGCTGCGCGGCTGTGACGTCGATCGTCCCCGCAACCTGGCCAAATCGGTCACGGTCGAGTGAGCTCTACCAGGTGACGGTCTGCGAGCCGCGCAGGTAGCGCCACAAACCGACCAGCGCGGCCGCGTTCAACACCACGAAGCTGCGGGCGAGCGAGCCCACGCGGCCTGCGCGGGGGCCGCACGCCGCAAGCACGTACAGCAGCAGCTGAGCCGCCAAGAGCCCGCGCCAGGCCCAACTCTCCAGGGGCGGAAGCTCAGGCTCGAGAGAGAGCAGCACGGACGCGGCCCATAGCCCCAGCAGCGCCCAGGGGCAGAGCAGGCGCAGCAGCTTGTGGGAAACGAGCTGAAACCAAACCGGATTGCGGCCAGGCAGCAGCAGCCAAGGCAGCTTGGACAAGAGCTGGTAGTTGCCGGCCAGGGTGCGCACTTTACGCGAGAACTCGCGCTCGTCGGAACATGCCTCGTCGTAGGCCTGCGCCTCCAGCGACAGCACCACGCGCTTGCGACGGCGAACCAGCTCGAGCGGGACGAACATGTCGTCGAGCAATAGATCCGTCGGTAGCTCCCGAAGATCCTCACGCCGTAGCGCATACAGGCTGCCGCTCACGCCGAGCATGTTGCCCAGGCGCGCTTCCGCGCAGCGGATGGCCTGCTCGTAACGCCAGTAGGCGCCCGCACCGGTGCTGCCCGTGAGCACCAGGTTCCCCGAGACGCAGCCAATCTCCGGATCCGCCAGAGGGGCCAGCAAGGCTCGCAGGGACTGGGGCGCCAGCGTCTGCCGAACGTCGGTCATCAACAGGACCTCGCCGCTCGCCTCTGCGCGCAAACGATTCAGCCCGGCCGGCTTGCCCAGCCGCTCGGCGCTGGTGAGCAGCCGCAGCCGCGGCTCGCTGGCTGCGAGCTCGCGTAGCAGCGACTCGGTGGCGTCCGTGGAGCCGTCGGAGTAGACCAGAATCTCGAGCTTGTCCGCGGGGTAGCTCAGCTGCTGCAAGCTCGCGAGCTTGCGCGAAACGTGCTCGGCTCCATTGTAGACTGCCATGCACACGCTGACCGTCGGTTCGAAATCCGCGCGGCCGGCGTGACCACGCGGCAGGAGCCGGGCCCACAGCGCGATCAGCAGGGGGTAGCCGGCGTACGTGTAGAGCAGCAGCAGCAGCAGCGCCACGGCCGCTGCCGTCATGCTCGGCCGGCCCCAACACTCAAGCGCTGGTGCTTGCCGGACCGCGCCAGCGTCTTCCGATACAGAGATTCATAAGCGCCGGTCATGGTCACGAGCGAATGGCGCTCCGTTACCAGCTGTCGAGCACAGCTCGCAACGCGCTGCGCCTGCAGCGGCCGCGTCGACAGCCATGCAAACCGGCGCATCAGGCCCACACTGTCGCCCGCAGCCACCAGGTAGCCGGTCAGCTCGTCATCGATGACGTCCGGCAGGCCGCCGACCGCGGTGGCCACGACCGGTAGCTCGCTAGCCATGGCCTCGAGCACCACGAGCGGCAGGCCTTCGCTGTGCGAGGTCAGGGCGAAGGCGTCGAAGGCAACCAGCAGGTCCTGCACGTCGTCACGCGCGCCGAGGAAATGCACGTAGTCGGAGCGCAGGGTAGTGGCCGTCCTGGATTCGAGGGCGCTGCGCTCCGGCCCGTCTCCAACCAGCACCAGGTGCCGGCGCTGATCCAACATCGGTGCGACGGCGTCGATCAGCAGCTGCTGATTCTTCTCCGCCGCCAGGCGACCCACGCTACCGAGGATCCAGGCGTCTTGATCGATCCCCAGTTGAGCTCGAACGCGGCGTCGCGCCTCCGGATTCGGTGCGAAGCGCTGCACGTCGATGCCATTGGGAATCACGTGCAGGCGTTCGGGATCGCACTCCTGCTTTTCGACCGCGATTTCCGACAGTGACTGCGTCACTGCCACGTACGCATCCACGAAGCGCGAGGCAGTGCGGCGCAGCCAAAGCCGTCGATCCGCATCAGGATTGACGCCGTGTTTGGTGTGAACGCTGGCGACGTGTGCCAGGGCGGCTGCAGGGGCGCCGTAGATCAGCGCGTGCGGGTTATGAGTATGAACCAAGTCACAGCCGTGGCTGAACAATACGTGCGAAAGCCGCATCGGTAGTGAGGGGTCGACGCTCGGGCCGCGTTTCGGTAGCGTCTCGGTAGGCACGTCGGCAGCCTGGAATACGGCTGCCAGAGGTCCATCCGGAGCTGGCGCGAGCGAGATCGCCAGCACGCGATGACCGGCAGCGCGTTGCTGGCGGGCCAGATCGAGCGCCACGCGCTCCTGTCCGCCGATGCCGAAGGACGATAGCACGTGAGCAATCGAAAGCTGGCTCATCGGCCCAAGCCTCTCAGCATGACCCAAGGTGTTCGGAGGACTACCCAGAGCTCCATGACGATGTAGGTGGAGAAACGCTCGAGCCCTGCCACGTAGGCCAGGTCGAACAGCAACTTGGTGCGCAGATCATCGGCCAGCGCGCCGCGCGCCGCGTCGAAACCGAAAGGATTGGTCAACGACTGCACCAGATCAGAAAGCTCACTGTCCTGCGGCGCGTGCCCGGAGTAGCTGAGCGAAACCTGCGCCAATCCGGTGATGCCCGGTTTGCAATCGCGCATGCGTTCCTCGAAAAATGGGATCGCCAGGGTCAGGTTCTCGAGCAGCTCGGGGCGTTCGGGACGCGGGCCCACGAGGCTCATGTCACCCTTGAGCACGTTCCAGAGCTGCGGCAGCTCATCGAGCCGTGTCCGGCGCAGAAAACCACCCACGCGGGTCACCCGTGGATCGTTGTCCTGCGCCAGCACCGCGCCGGTTTTTGCTTCGGCATCGACACGCATGCTCCGAAACTTCAGCATATCGAAGTGTTCGAATTCGCAGCGCCCACTGTGGCTGCGGTGGCGTAACGCCCCAGCGCGCCGCTGTCGGTAGAAAAACGGACCGGCGCTATCCAGACGAATCGCCAGGCAGATGATGGGCAGCAGGCAGACCAGCAGCAGCAGGCCCACCACCGAGAACAGCACGTCCAGAGCGCGCTTGATGAGCCGTACCGAAACTGGAACCGTACTGCCTCGGGGCAACAGGTGCTCGAGAATCTGGTAGAATGACCAGCCTTCTCGGATGGTTGACATCGACATCATTCGACTCTCCGTGCCGGGCTCGTTGCGTTATCGCGACTTGGTGCTGCGCGTCGTGGCGTCGGCTTGTCGGCTCATGCGTTCGATGGCGATTGGTAAGCAAGAACCAAGCCGCGATCAGCACCAGTTCGACGATGAGGTCGTGTCGGCCGTGGGGGAAGCCTTCAACAACGTGGCGATCCATGCCTACCGTGATCTTTCTCCCGGGGCGGTGGAGCTGGAACTGGAGCTGCGTTCCGACAGCATCACGATCCGCATGTCCGACACGGGTCGACGCTTCGAGCCGTCGGTGGAACGCCCGCCGGATCTGGCGAGCTTGCCCGAGTCGCACATGGGTTTGTTCATCGTGCGTTCGTTCATGGATCAAGTGACTTACCGGCCCGGCACGGCCGCCGTGCCCAACGTTTTGACGCTCACCAAACGCTACGTGACCAGCTGAGAGGTGGCAGCGCCGCGCCGTTTGGAGGCGCTGGCGCGAGCGGCGCGAAATACGTCTGCGAAGCGTCGCGCTTGCAGCCTGCGATCGAAACGCTCGATGTCGAGCGGCTCGGACACCGGAGGCAACGAGCCGTCTCGAAAGCGGCAAACCAGTTGGCTGAGCGCGCTGGCAATGGCGGCTGGGTCCCGCGGCGCGACCACCTCTCCCAGACGGTGGCGCCGCACCAGCTGCGCCAGCGCCCCTTCGGGCGAAAGCGCCAGGCACGGCCGCCCTAGTCGCATCAGCTCGAAGATTTTGGCGGGATAGATGCGCTGAACGCCGTCGACTTGATCCAGAATGCAGAGGGTGGCGTGGCTCAGCGCCAGCTGCTCGAGCGCCGCCTGGTGCTCCAGGTAGCCGAGCTGACGCACACCCAGAGCCGAGCTGCCCGCGAAGTAGTCGAGCTCCGTGTCGACGATGCGACCGATGAAGCGCGTTTCGAGCAGTTGGGCCAGCTGGGGCTCACGCTCGCGCAATAGCCTCAGCCCTTCGATCAAGCCACGCGCGCTGGTCAGCCGGAATACCGTGCCGGCGTACGTGAGCAGGCAGCGATCGCTGGGTGGAGTCGGTAGCTCCGCCGGGAAGTCTTCGGGATCGTAGCCGTTGGGAATCGTGATCACGCGCTCTGGATCGAGCCACGAGAAGCGGCTGAGCAGCGCGCCCCGAAACTCCTCGGTGGCGGTGGTCACGGCGTGGGCGCAGCGCAATACCGCCCGCTCGAGCAGCGCGGAGGCGCGCCCGGAGCTGCCCATCTCGTAAGCGCTCGAAGTGGTCGTCCACTCGTCGCGGTAGTCGAGCACGAGCGCGGTGCCGGGACGTAGGCGAGCCACTGCCGCCAGTAGGAAGGCCGAAAATGGCGGCCCGCTGATCATCACGACGTCGTCGGCTTCAGCGGAAGCAAGCCGCCGCGCCAGCGCCAGCTGAGCTGCCGGCAGCCAGAGCACTTGAGGATCCGGTACGAGCAAGCCGCGACAAGCTCGGAGGAGCGCGCGCTTGGCTTGGGAAATGACGGTCTGGCTGCTGCTGGCGGTGACCTGCCAGGCCAGCTGCTTTTTCGCATACCGAGGCTCGAACGTGCGCGCTCGAATCACCGATGTGGCAGGTGGGACCTCACGCTCCAGCGAGCCGTCGACCAGCGGAGCCGACGGATTGTGCGCGGTCAGGACGGCGGGGGTCACGCCCCAGCTCGGCAAGTACTTGACCAGCTTGAGGACCCGCTGCACACCGGCGCCGCCGACCGGTGGAAACACGTAACTGACTATCAAGGCGCGCATGGCTTCAGCGAGCGCCGCAGGTCAGGCCGCCCGCTCGCAGGAAGCCACCGGGACCGGCGGCAGGGGCGTCAGCCGAGCGCGCCTTGGAGAGGCGCACGCTGCAGCTGCCTGAGTCGAGCGTCAGCTGGTAGCGCTGCCCAGGCACCAGATCGGCCACGACCACGCCGTCCACGGCGCCGCCCAGCGCTAGCTGTCCGTCGCCCGCACCGTCCGCGAACAACACCGCGATGGTGCCTTGCGCGAGCCGAGCCACACCGCCGCTCAGGCCTTTGCCGACCAGGCGCCGCGCCACGGGTGGCTCGGCGCTGGCCGGCCCCGCGCTGATGAAATGCAGGAAGCGACGCTGGCGTTCGCCACGCGCGCTCACCACTTCCAGCCTCCACATCGGACCCCAGGGCTGATTCAAGCGGTGCGAGCCTTCGCCGGACGGGGTTGGTTCTCGCGGCGCGCGCCGCACGGCACCAGCAGGTTCCAGCGTACGCACATCGACGCGGGAGCTGCCCACCAAGGCGCTGCTCAGATCCCCACTGGAGCGCGGGCTCACGCTGAGATGCGCCGCCCAGATCGCGTCGTAGTCCGGGTCCTCGAGCTTCAGTCGATCGTCGATGACGAGGAGAGCCGGTCGTACGAACACGAAGCTGCGCGTGAGCTCTTCCACCGAGCGGCGGCTGCAGCCCTGGCTGGCGCACTTGGGTGCGTAGGCCTCGCCAATCTCACCGACTGCCACGACGACCTGGCCGTCGTCGCCAAAGCGCGTGGTCTTGACACGCGCGCCCCACACGCCCTGATTCGGTGGGTAGTTGAGGTTCTTGCCAGCGTCATCGATGAGCAGCGTGTTGTGGTTGATGGTGGCGGAGCCCTCCGAGCCGCCGCCGTCGATGAGCAGCCCGTCGCTGCCACGAAACAGCTCGAAGTGACCCTGATCAGCGTCTTGATGGTCCTCTGCCAGGCGCGGGCCTGCCTGAAACGAAGCCCAAGTAGCCGCTTCCGACCAGTCGCTGCGCACGAAGGTCAGCCCCTGTCCCGGCACGTGCAGGCTGGTCACACCGGCGGCGCGCGGCGAGCGCATGCTGGCCCGAGGGCGGTCCGCCAGCAGGCCGAGCCAGACCTGTTCCCGCTGCAGCGGCGGTAGCGCGCGTTCCATCAGCCAGCGCGCTTCCGCGGCGCGGGCCTCGTCGAAACCTTCGAGCGCGATGCTGAGCGCGGCGACGCCCAAGGCCGAGGCGCGCGCCGGATGTTCGCCCCAGGTGCCTCCGTCGTAGACCGACTTGCCGTCCGGAAGCAGGGCGTGAGCCTTGTGAGTCACGGTTTCGCCCAGCCAGGGCAGCTTGCTCCGCACGTCGATACCCGCGCCGGTCTGCAGCGCGCGCGACACCAGGGCGATCTCGAGCGTGGTGTACTCGCCGTACTGCCATCCCTCCGGCCAGCCGCCGCCTTTCAGCTTGTCGCGAAACTCGGGCAGGACTCGGTTCGACAGCTCGTCTTGCGCGGTCTTCAACCAGACATCGGCGGTCTTGGACTCTCCCGCCGCCGCCAGCCCGGCGAAGCTCAACGCGGTGAGATAACCCCAGTAGTAGTTGGCGGTGGGCCGATCGCGCAGGTAGCCCGACTGCTGGTACCAATCGAGCCATTGACCCAGGCGCTCGCGCACACGAGCGCGCAGGGCGTCATTCATGGCGGGCGCGTGACGTAACCAGTCGTGGCCAAGCGCGGCGTAGGCCCCGAACGTGCGGATGCCGTAGCCCGAATCGTGCCGAACCGCCTCCGCGCCGCCCTTGCCGTCGCCGACCACCAACCTATCGTCGAGCAAGGCCTGCAGGTAGCGCACGGCCCCGTCCGCGTAGCGCACGTCGGAGGTCGCGTGCCAGAGCAGCGCCTGAGTCGCGACCATGTCGGCCCATTCGAAACCCTGATAGCCGGACTGAGCCGTCTCGCGCAGCCCTTGCTCCGCGCGAGCTTGCGCGCGCACGAACGCCGGAGTGCGCAGCTGCGCCGAATCACGCAAACGCTGGAGCGCGGGCGCGTCGAGCAGAATGCGACTGGCGCCGCTTTGCGGCTTGGCGAGCGTAGCCTGGCCCAGCACGACCGGCGCCGCTCGCTGCGTCCGCGCTTCCTCCGCGCCAGCGCGCTCGGTGCGTAGCCTTCCGCAAGCAGCCACTCCGAGCGCGCTGAGTGCGAGCAGACTCCAAGCCACCAAGCTTCTTTCACGTTTGGCGATCATGTTCCTCCGAGCTTGTAACGGGCGTAGACGTAGACGACAGCGATGATGGCCAGGCACGCTCCGGATACGATCGCGTAGTCGCGCCAGTCCAGGCGCACGCGAAAGCTGGGGTCGTGCCGGCGGACCGCCGAGTACAGCGCTCCGGAAAGCCCCAGATAGATCCAAAGCACGTAGTGGTAAGTGAAGGAGAGAAAGAAAATGCCGATG
>DATEDZ010000263.1:0-6935 GCA_035281385.1 Polyangiaceae bacterium | reverse complement strand
AACGACGATGTCGAGGTCGCGCGTATTGCGGGGAAGGCCTCGAACACCGAGAGCCGTTGCGCCGATTACGGCGTGGGGCACATCGGCTTGCGCCAGAGCGCTCAGCGCGCGAGCGGCGACTTCGCCGAGCGCGGTGCGCCGCCCTGTCACTACGTCGGTCTCCAATAGATCGAGAGCCACATCGCCAATCACGCGCCGTAGCGTATGCCACGCGAGGCGGCTCGTCGAGGCGTCCCGTCGCGCTGCTGCGCAGCCTGTCGTGCGGCGGGGCGGGCTCGGCCGCGTTTGCTGCTCGGCTATCCGACAGGTTCTACTGAACTTGCGGTGGCGCTTGGCCCCGCAGCTTTGGCTTCGCCGACAGCGAGCAACGGGTGGCTGGCGGAAGCGCCGTTGTCGTCGCGCTGCCCTGCCGAGCCCGGCTGCCCGCTCCTGAGCGACGCCGACAAGGACGAAATCGGCTGGAGTGATGCCCACATCGGTGGCAACTCCCAAGAGACTTTCTTGGTCCCGAGTCGCCACTGCTTCTGGTGCTGACCGAGTAAATTGTTTTGAACGCGCGAAGGTCGAGCGGCGGATAGCTGGTGTTCGAGGTGGTGACGAGGGTCCAGCGCATGCAAGCCACGAGACTTGTTGAGGGAGTGTCACCATGTCGCGGTGCGTGGGCGCGGCTCGCGGCAGGGCTGGTCATCGCGCTGGCGAGCTCCCGCGCGGCGGCCGCAGAGACGGACGCGCCGGCCAACCCGCCGATCGCTGGAGACGCGGTCGTACCGCCTAAGCTGATCGAGCAGCCAGCCGTGCCTTACCCCGAGCACGCCAGCGGCGACGCGCTGGTGGTGGTTACTTTGGTGGTCGCCTCAGACGGCAGCGTGCGTACCGCAGAAGCCGCCAGCGGTGAGCAACCGTTTGCAGACGCCGCCGTCGACGGCGTGAAGCGTTGGCACTTCGAGCCTGCTACCCGCGGCGGAACGAAGGTTTCGGCTAGGATCCGCATCGAAGTCGCGTTTCGAGCGCCCGTGGTCCCGCCCGCGAGTCCCGCGCCCGCCGAAGAGCTCGGCGCGACGCCCCAGAAACCAGCTTCAGAGGATGAAGCCATCGAAGTGACGGTGGTAGGCGAGCAACGTAGACCTGCTACCGCCGTGACGCTCGCCACCACCGAAGTGCGGCAAATCCCGGGGACCTTCGGCGATCCGTTCCGCGTGGTCGACGTGCTGCCCGGCGTCGTGCCGTTCACTTCGGGTCTCCCTTACTTCTACGTGCGCGGCGCCCCGCCCGGAAACGTCGGATACTACATTGATGGCATTCGCGTGCCGTACCTCTATCACGTCGGCTTCGGACCATCGGTGGTTCACCCTGGGATGATCGAGAGCGTCGATCTGTACACGGGCGGCTATCCGCCGCGCTACGGGCGCTTTGCGGGCGGCGTGGTAGCCGGCCAAGTCAAGCCGCCCAATACGACATTGCACGGTGAGGCCAGCATCCGTCTGCTGGACGCGGGCGCGCTGGTGGAGGGCGGCTTCGCCGACGGGCGAGGCACGTTGCTCTTCGGCGGACGCTACTCGTACACCGGCGCTCTTCTATCGCTGCTCACGAAGCAGGCGATGCTCGACTACCGCGACTACCAAATGCGCGCCTCTTACGACCTGGGCGAGCGCGACCAAATCTCGCTGCTTGCGTTCGGTGCCTACGACGTGGCCGGCCGCAAAGCGGGAGATTTGACCAGCATCGACTTCGGCGCCGAGTTTTACCGCGCCGAGCTGCGCTGGGACCACCGCATCGGCGACACCGGCCGGCTGCGAACCGCGGCGTTGGTCGGCTACGATCAAACCGTCATCGGCCCAGCCGTGCGAGCTCAAGATCGTATCGGCGGCGTACACATGGAGCTCCATCTGCCCATTCGTGAGCGGCTCCGACTGCACGCCGGCGCGGATGGGCAGCTCGATTCTTATCGCACCAAGACCGCGCCCTTCGAAGATCCGGACACACCGGTAACCAAGCGAATTTCGACGTTGTTTCCGGGCCGACGCGACACAGTCGTCGGCGCTTACGCCGAGCTGGGCGTGGAGATCGTCGATGGGTTCACGATTTCGCCCGGTGTGCGCGTTGACCGCTACTCATCGGGCGGCGTCGACAAGTTCGGCGTCGATCCGCGTATCTCCTCGAAGCAGCGCGTGACGAAGACCTTTGCGTTGGTTGAGGCGGCGGGGGTCGCCCATCAATTGCCCTCGTTTGCGTTGCCACTGCCGGGGCTGAACCCGAGCGGTGTCGATCAAGGTTTGCAGACGGCCTACCAAAGCAGCGCTGGCGTCGAGTGGAACGCCGCCCGGCGCACGCTGGTCAAGGGCGGCCTCTTCTACAACGTGTACGACAACCTCTCCGATTCGCTCGGCGTTCCGGAAGGGCTGACCACCGATCTCAAGACCCGAACCAAGGGCAGCGCCTACGGGCTCGAAGCCTTCTTCTATCGCAGCATGACCGAAAGGCTGGGCGGCTTCGTGTCGTACACCCTCTCGTGGTCGCGCCGTCGCCTGAACAGGGTCAACTTTCCGGCCATGTTCGATCGGCGTCACGTGATTTCCGCGGCTGCCTCGTACGACTTGGGGCGGCGCTGGCGGCTCGGGGCGCGCGTGTCTTCTTACACCGGCGGGCCCAAAGCGAGTCCTTCGGCCACGTCCGGAGCGGTCAGCGATGGTCCGGTCACCCAGTCGGATCCGAATCGTCGCTACGAAGATCCCCAGCGCGAGCCGATCTTCGTGCGTGTTGACGCTCGCATCGAGAAGTTGTGGCGCGTCGGGCAGAGGGGCCACGTCTCTTTCATCACCGAGGTGCTCAACATCTCGGGCAGCCAGCAGAACATCGACGGTCGGTCAGTACCGGTCGTCGTGCCGAACATCGGCGTCGAAGGAGGCTTTTGATGACCACGAAGCGCTGCGTTATCGCGATCTGCTCGAGCACTATCGCCCTGGTCCCGGTCGGCTGCTTGCCCAAAGACACGCGGCCGCCACCGGCGGAGGTGACGCTCGAGCTCCAATTACCGGCCGATGTGTCACTCACACCTCAGGCTGACAACACGAGCACAATCCAATTCATGACCGGCGACTGGAGCGTGCAGCTCGACCGAGTGACGGTTTCGCTCGGTGAGCCCGAAGTATTCGCCGACGAAGTCTGCAGCGAATATGCGGACGCGCCCTATTTCCGTCTGCTGGAGCTCACCCAGCCCGGGCCGCAACGCTTAGGGCAAGTCTGGGGGCTGCACACTTGCAAGGTCGACTACACGGTGGAAACCCCGCCGCTCGATGCTGTGCTAGGGGCCGGCCTCACGCCGAGCGATCTCGACTTCATGCGTAATTCATGGGTGCCGGTGAGCACTGAAGACGGCCCGCGCACGGCGCAAGGCATGGCCACGAGAGTTCGCGGCAGAGCCAGCAAAGACGCGCTGACCATCAGCTTCGATTGGGGATTCTCGGACAAGCTGGAGTGGAGCCAGTGCCAGCGCGAGATTAACGGCGAGGTCGAGCCAGGCTTGCCGCTAACCAGCGACTCGAAGCTGAACGTCGGCATCGATCTCGACCCACGGAAGCTGTTCGTTCGCGACGGCATGCCCCTGCTGGATCTCGTCGCCGCCGCGGACCAAACGAGCGGCGACGCCAACGCCATCGTATCCGTCAATGAGCTGTCGGCCGTGTCGGTGCCGGGCCGCAACCAAAACTTGGCCGAGGTGCTGCGCCAAACCGGATACCCCGCCCTATTTCGCTACGGCCAGGGCGAAAACTGCAAACTAAACGACCCGGAGTTTTGAGCAGCATGACCAGCGTAGAAAATTCGCAAAGGCTCGGTTCCTCGCGCTCCGCGGAATCAGCGATCCAGCGCTCGACCGGCAAGCGCACCCCGCCGCCACTACCGTTCGCGTCAACCTGCGCTTCACGCGCTGAACCAGAGCCGGCCGCGGGCGAGCCGCCCGGGGGGCGGTTCTTGCCGGCGTCAGAAGCTCCGGCATTTTTGCGCCAACGCGCTGGCCGCCAAATATTTTTGAATGTTGGGCGGGGCAAGGGCGGATAGCCTGAGGAGACCAATGAGCGTGGGAGTGGCTTCTTGGCGAGGGCGCTTCGGCCGCACGGCTGGCGCGGTGATCTGGCTGCTGGCAGCCGGCGCCTCGGCCTCGACCTCGACTGATGCGACCGGGTGCCAGATTCAGGTGAAAGGTAGCGCCTACGAGCGCTGGCGTGCGGAAGCCGCACGCGTCGCGCAAGACATGGAATCTCATGGCTGGTCCAGAGCCTGTTCGGAGCTGTCGATCGAAGCCCGTGGGGAGCACGCCGTGCTGACGTTCGTGACTTCGGACGGTCGCAGCGCGCGCCGCGAGCTGTCGGATCCAAGGGAGCTACTGCCCACTGCGCAGGCGTTGAGCGTCTCGCTCGTTTCGGTGGAAGAGCCGCTCGATCCGACGAATTTGCAGCCCGCCGGCCCACACGCCGCGCCGCGCCGCACCTCAGACTCCGCGCCCCCCGAAGCCACGTCGCCAGCGGTCGCGCCGGCACCGCTCGACCCGCTATTCGGCACCCAAGCCTGTGTGCGCAGCGGAGCCGATCGATTGCTCTCGCCCTGCATGAACCTCACGGCTTCGTTGCCGGTCGCGCATTGGGAGCTCGGCCTGCTCGGTCGCTACGAGATGCGCTACTTCAGCCTCGGCGCGTCGACCGCGGGCCCTCCCGATGCGTCGGCGATCGCGCTGGGTGCGTTCGCCGGCCAACTGCGCACGCTCGGCAGCTGGAACATCAGATACGGGCTGGCGGGGATGATTGCCGGGCTGCGCGATGGAAATGGCAACGATGATTCGGACGAGGCCGAGTCACGGCTGGGCGGCTTTGGCGGATTGAGCTGGCCGGCGCGCGGACACGTGGCGCTGCGCGCGGAAGCCATGCTGGAATGGGTAACGTTCAGTCGCGGCACGTCGCGGCGCAACGCAGCGGGTCATTACAGCGTACCGTGGTGGGCCGTCACTTCCTCGCTGGGGATCGAGATCCGATGAGGCGCGCGCTGGCCGTCGTTTCGATACCGGATAGCGAGCTGATGGCCAACGTCGCCGACGGTGACCTCCAATCGCTCGGTCAGCTCTTCGACCGTTACGAGCCTCACGTGAAGCGCTTGGTTGTGCGACTAGGAGTTGCAGTCGGAGACGCCGACGACGTCGTGCAAGACACCTTTTTGGAGGTCGTGCGCACCGCCTCACGCTTCGACCGCGCACTGCCCGTGAAAAATTGGCTACTCGGGCTGGCGGTCATGCTCGTTAGGCGCCGGCGGCGCTCGCTTTCACGGCTCGCCGCGCGACTCCTGCAAGCCGCTCGACTTCCCAGCCCCGCGCCGCCGACGCCCGCGGTACGGCTCGAGCACAATCAGCAGCTCGAGCGGCTAGAGCGCGCGTTCGCGGCGCTCTCCGCGAAAAAGCGCGAGGTATTCGCGCTGGTCACACTCGAAGGCTTGAGCCACGAAGAAGTAAGCCGTGCGCTCGACTTACCCGTCGCCACCGTGCGCACACGCCTTCACCACGCGCGGCTCGAGCTGCGCGCCTCGCTCGACGAGGTGACGCCGTGAGCTCTCGCTCCTGCCTGCGCTCGTGGCAAGTCGAGGCCTCACTCGACGCTCGTTTGTCTGCCACGACCGCGGCGTCGTTCGAAAGGCACCTCGGAACGTGCGAAGACTGCCGGCAAGAGCGCGCCGCGCTGCTACGCCTGCAGTCGCTGGCGGAGCGTCTACCGACCGCCACCTCGACACCGCTCCGGCGTCGCGCGCTGCAGCAGCAACTCCTGAGCCGTGCCAATGCGCTGTTGGTCGGCTCGGCCGAGCCAACGGAGTGGCGCCGTTGGGGAGCGCTCGCGCTGGCCTGCGTGGTTCTGGTGCTGCTGCTCGGTGTCGGCAGCTTTTGGGCTTGGTCCGCTCACACCACGCCGACCGCGGTCACCAAGCCTCATTTCGAGCTGAGCACCACGCCCGGCACGCGCTTTCGGGTGGTCGAGAGCGGCGCTACAACTCGCCTGGCGTGCGACGACGGCAAGCTCGAAGTGTCGGTCCATAAGCTCTTGCCCGGACAGCGCTTCATCATCAACCTGCCGGACGGCGAGCTGGAAGTGCGAGGCACTCGCTTCGTGCTCGAGGTCGCGCAGCAACGAACTCGACGGCTGAGCGTGAGCGAAGGAACAGTCGAGCTGCACTTCCAAGGTAAGCCGAAGCTGCTGGTCGGCGCGGGTGAAGCCTGGTCCAAGCTGCAGTCGGCAGAGCTCTCGCCCGCGCCCAGCGCCGCGCCCGTCGTCGCGAAGCCTGCGGAAGAAACGCCGCCACCAGTCGACGACGCTACGTCGCACGCTCGGCCGCCGCGACCCACCGCAGCGCGCGCGGCGGCTCCAAGACAACCTGCGCCCGACCCGCCCAGCAGCGCGGCCACACCGGCTCCCAGCAGTAGCGTCACCGACTACGTCGAAGCCATGGCCGCCTTCTCCAAGAGCGATTGGGGCACCGCCGAGGAGCTGCTGGTTCGCTTCGAACAGCGCTACCCCGACAGCCCTCACCGCGAAGACGTCTTGTTTCTGCAGGCGGTTTGCCGAAGTCGGCGCGGTGACGCGGCGGGGGCGCGGATCTTGGCGCAGCAATACTTGCGTCGGTACCCGCACGGCTTCCGCGCTCCCGAAGCAACGCAGCTCGCAGCGCCCTAGCTGGGTGCCGCTCTTTCCACGTCGTCCAACCAAAACGAGAACGGAGAGCGAGACCCCGAAGCCTGCAGGCCGGAGTCTGCAGCCTGCGGCCTACTCCAAGCCGAAACGCGACTTACGCTCGGCGATGAATTGGATGTAGGCGGCGGACTCGAGACGTTCCTCGATTTCGCCAGCTTCGACCGCGAGCTCCAGGGCGCGCTTGATGTCGCCGAGCTTCTTCGAGGGCGGGAT
>DATEDZ010000262.1:0-23508 GCA_035281385.1 Polyangiaceae bacterium | reverse complement strand
CGTGCCTGCGCGCGCTGCCAGCGCAGGACTTCTTGAACGAAGATCCGACCAACAGCGCTGAGAGCGTCGGCGCGCTTGGCGAGCAACAAGCGCAGCTCGAAGGGCACGCTGAGCACCCATTGCCGCAGCGGCACGTCGGGCAGCACGCGGTCCGTGAGGTGCGCGGCCGTGGCGCACATGCGCCGCGCGTTGCACGAGGGGCAAACGCCGCGCCGCTTGCACGAAAAGGCGACGAGCAGCTCCTTGCCACACTCGGCGCAGCGTGCGCGAAGAAAGCCGTGGGCGTGGATACCGCAAGCCAGGTAGGCGTAGAGCTCGCGCTCGACGTAGCGGGGCAGCCCGCGCCCGGTGCTTTCCTGCGCCACTGCGAGAAAGCTCTCGAGGTGCTCGGCGACGAGCCGGTAGAGCACGGTGGATTCTGGATGGCGCTGCTCATAGCGCGGCACGGCTCTGACGGCGGGGCTGCCCACCTCGCGTCAGCAGCGAGCGGCGTGCCACTTCGCGCGCTGCACCAATCATCGAGGATTCGTGATGCGCGAAGCGCAGTAGAGTGGCCGCCAGCTGGCCGACTGGCAGCCACCCCACCGCCAGGCCATGACGCAGGCCGAGCAGAAAGGATTTCGTGATCGTGATCGATCACCCTTCACGATCACCGGCGAAGGCCGGTCACGAAATCCGCGAAGCCGGGTCACCCTTCACCATCACGGGCAAAGCCCGGTCACGATCACGATCACGCATCGGCGAAGCCGGCGATCACGATCACGATCACCTCGACCTGGCAACGCCACGGTACCCTTGTGCAAGCGAGCTGCGTCGCGGCAGCCCAAGATGCGACAAGGCCCCTCGACGTCTCCGCCGAAGGGGCCCGGCAGAGCCTCCTGCAGCATGCTCGCGAGCGTGCTCGCCAGGGCCGCAGCCGCGGGCGTCCCCGTCACCCCCACCCGCGGGTGGTACCCGAGATCCAAGAGTAACGCGTAGAGTTCTTAGTACGTGCTGTTCGGCGGAACGCCACGCTCCACCATTGGCGACTGAGGAAACCGAGCCCAGTGCGGAGTCGCTGACCGAAATGCCGGAAATTAACGACCGGCGCTTCGGCGCGTCCCGGGTAGGGGGCATCACGCTACTCGCAGCGCGGGCGAGATCGTAGCGATCGACAACGACCTGTGGCCACACTTCGGGAGCCAGCGAGCCGTTAACGACGCGCTCCGACAGATCGTCGCAAAGGCGCAAGGCAGCTAAGCCCATCCCCGATCTCGTATTCGAGGGACCGACGGCACGAGCCGCGTGCTCGTTCGCTTCTCCTTGCAGCGAGCGGTCGACTCGGGCGAGGGCGCACACGATGCGCCGCGCCGGCGTGGTGAGTGCCGGCACGACTTCGGGAGTCGGCGCGCGGCACACCGTATGCGCCTGGTGGGGACTCGTCGGCCGTCAGCAAGCTCCAGCACGCGCCGCGCTCGGCATCGCTTTACCCAAGCCGCCGAAGCGCGTAGTCTTCGAGCATGTCGAGAGTGGGCGGCCGGATGGCGCGGCGGGTTTGGATGGTGGTGACCGGTGTGGGGAGCCTGATGTTCGCCGCGTGCGGCCAAGACGACTCGCAGCAGCCCCGGAGTCATGAGCAGAGTGGCTCCTCTGGTGCTGCTGGCACGATGGGCGGCTCGGCAGAGAGCGGCTCGGGAACCGGAGGATCCGTCAGCGACGCAGGCGCGACGGGCGACGCGGGCTCGACCGGTGAAGGTGGCGCCGCGATGGGAGTCGCCGGCCAAGGGAGCCGCAGCGACGGCATGTCCGGAGCGGGAGGCGCGGGTGAGCAGCCGCAGCACATCCCAACGCGCTGGCTCGCGTTCCGACATTCCGAGGGCCTCTACCTGTACGACCTCACGAAGTTCCCGAACGCCGATGGGCTCACGCTGTTGGGAGCATCGGGGCTCGTGCGCGACTCCGGCTGGTCGCCGGACGGGCAGCGGTTTCTCTATATCGCGCCGGGTGGCCTTTTCGTGCGAGACGTCGGCGGCGAGACGTTGGGGGAGCCGCTGCTGCTAGCCGACTGCGCCGCACCGAACCTTCCGGAGCGGCCAGTCTTCAGCTGGATCGGCGACATGGGATCGGCGGTGTGCATCCGGCAACAGAGCTACGAGCTGGTTGCGTTTGACCCGACGATGGCAGCCCCTCGCTCGACGTGGTCGACTCCGATGTCGAGGCCTACAGCGTGGCGCCGAGCGGAAACAAGCTCGTCTTCATGAACGCGGTGGGCACCTACGTGGTCGACATCGTCGCGGGAAGCGTGGGCACGCCCCAATACATCGGTGTCGGGGGAATCGACCCTTCTTTCAACGTGCACTTCACCTGGTCGCCTGACGGCGAGCACCTCATCCATATGAGCGGCGCGGAGCCGGTGCTGTTCGACCTCAGCGGCGCGGAGCCGGTCTCACACGTTCTGACCGATCCTACGAGCCTGAGTCCCAATTCCTCATCTACAGCATCTCGGATTCAGTCAACGCGACCTACACGGCGCAGCAGATTCGGCTCGATGACGACCCGCCGCTCACACCGAGAGACGTGCCGTTTCCGCTGTACGACGGTACCCAGTTCGTTCCCGGCGCCCACCTGGCCGTCGGCTACTTCGAAACCAAGCTGGCGCTGTTCGATCTCGATGACGTGAGCCCTCCCAAACGTGGTCGAGTAGGAGCCCCCGCTCACGCAGGGGCCCTACTCGACCGAGCGAGCACGGCGCCGAGCAACAGGTTTGGGGGTGGTGGGCGCACCCGCAGGCGCGAAGCGCCGAGGACGGCGACCGGTCGGGGGCAGCCCTACAGCGTATTGACGTAGTCGTCCGGGATGTAGTGGGAGAAGAAGCGACTCAGCTCGAGAGCAGGGTCGAATTCTTGTCGAGCATCACCAGGAAGCCTTCACTGCCGCCGGCGGGTGCTGGCTCGCCGTCGGCCAAAGGCCGCATCTCGAACACCCCGTACTGCGTGGGGCTCCGGGTGACGGAGACGCGCGAGGCGTGGCGCTCCCCGTTGGGAGCGGGATTGGGTGCGGCGGCCAGTGCCGTAGCGGTCACGGGAGGTGGGAGCGCTTGGGAGACTGGCGGGTGTGATACGGGCGGATGAAAACCGGGCCGCGCGCTGGGTGGTGGTGGGTAGGACGGGCGCGGACTGAGCGGTGCGCTGGCTGCGGGCGGCAACGGTAGCTGCGGTGCTGTGCTGGCTACGGGCTGCGACGGTAGCGGCGGTGGCACGGGAGGTGGCGTGGCACTATGCACCGACGCGGGCGGCGGGGATGCGGAGGGTGTGCTGGTGGGCGCTGTGGAGGGACGCGGCACGGGCGCGGTCGACGGCCGCGGCACGGGCGCGGTCGACGGCCGCGGTACCGAAACGGGCCGCGGCTTCACCTCGAGCGCTTCGCGCAAGTCGGCAGCTGTGCGACTCAGCGCGAGAGCGCGCGCATCATCGCCCGCTTCACCGGCGGACTCGGCGGCGCGTCGCAACCACCGGACTGCCTCTTGCGTGTCGCCTTTGGAGCTGAAAAGCTCCGCCGTTTCCAGCGCGGTGATCACGGTCTCGGTATCGGCCGAGAGCGGGTGGGGAATGTCGATCGCGAGCTGCATCATCGATGCCTCCACTGTTCGTGCAACTTTCCGATGGCCGCGGACGGCGCAGATCGGACGCCTCTAAGGCACGTGGTTCGAACGACTCGGGAAGCTCATTCCTACAGTCGTTCTGGTTCGCCTACACGAAACTACCGACTGGTTCGTGGCGAGACTCCCGCCCAAATTATTAAGGCCCTAGTGCTGCGTCTCATAAGCTGGCCGCGCGCCACACGATGCCGAAGCGCACGATGCCGGTCACGATGGTCACGGCGAGTGTCGTGATTAACCACACTGCCAGGAGCCGTCGGAGCCCGGGCTGCAGCGTGTTCGAAAGGCGCCGTCGCCAGGCCACGGTCACGGCCGTGACCAGCGCTGCGGCCGGCAGCAGCAGGTTCCATCCTCGCCACGTGGCCCCCACGGCTTGCACATCCGGTCGCGCTAGGAATCGCACCAGAAAATCGTCGATCACGTGCGAGCTGAGCACGAGCAGGCCATAGCTGGTGATGCCGGCCAGCACCGCCGCGCGCACCTGGCCGAGCAGCTGCAGCACGCGCGAGCTGTTGTCCCAAATGCGCCGGCGAATGTGCAAGAACCACAGCACGGCTGGCGTCAGCGAGCTGCCCACGATGGCCAGCACGATCAAGCGAAGCTCTATTTGACCGAAGGTGTAGCCCGTAGCGAGCTCCACGCCGCTGATCGCGACCATGGCCGCGGCGATGAGCAGCAGCACCGCGGCGAGCAGCGAGAGCAGCAGCCGGGGCCGCGCCGCGTGCACGTCGGCATCGGACTCAGCCGCGGGCTGGATGCGCTTGGCGCTCGGGGTCGGCACCTCGAGCGCCGCGGGGTGCAGCGACTCGGGAGAGACCGCGCTGGCGCTGGGCAGCGCATCGAGAGCGCGCTCGAGCTCTGCCATGTCGGCGTAGCGCGCGGCCGGATCTTTGGCCATGGAGCGCTCGATCATCAGCTCCACGTGCGGCGGGATGGTCGGCACCAGCGAGCGCGGGCGCGGCGGTTCGTCGTTCAGGACGGCCAGGATGGTGGCTTGTGGCGACTCCTCGTCGAACGGCGTGCGACCGGTGAGCACCGTGTAGAGGATGGTGCCGAGGCCGTAGATGTCTGCGCGGTGATCGACGCGCTTGCCGCGCGCCTGCTCGGGAGCCATGTACGACGGTGTGCCCATGATATAGCCGGTCTTGGTCAGGCTCTGCTCACCTTCGTTCGGATTGAAGCGTGACAGGCCGAAGTCGAGGATCTTGGCAAACAGGCGGCGTGGCGCGCCCTTGCTGAAATCACCGACCAAAAAGACATTGGCCGGCTTGAGGTCGCGGTGGATCACGCCGCGCGCGTGGGCGGCACCGAGGCCGCGGCAGAGCTGGCGCGTGATCGAAAGCGCATCCACCACGTCGAGCCGCTTCACGTCTTTCAGATGCTCGGACAGGTCGATGCCCTCCAAGTACTCGCAGACCAGGTAGGGCATGCCGCGTGGGGTGACGTCGATGTCGAGCACGGTCACCACGTTCGGGTGGGAGATCGCTGCAGCAGCTTCGGCCTCGCGCTGGAAGCGTTGGAGCACTTCGTCTCGGCCCGCAAACTCACTGTGTAGCACCTTGATCGCGACCCGCTTCTGCTCGATGCGAGCGTGCCGCGCCAGGTATACGCGCCCCATACCGCCCTCACCCAGCAGTCTTTCGACCGTATACGTACTGTTGAGTGTGGTCCCGACCAGATCATCGCCCGAGTCCGGCACGGAGAGGCCGGTCCACGGTTGGATGAAGTCGCCGCTATCGAGCTGTTGGGTTTCGTTGCCGCTGGCCATGGGCGTCTGACGGAGACTTACCAGCCTAACAACATTCGCGGCGGTTGCTGCATCTTCCGTTCCCCGCGAAATCTGAGCGGGCGGAGCCGAGGTGAGCACGCTCTTTAGCAGCGCGCTTCGATGATCCCGGTCAAGCGCTCTTCACGAAGCAATGGGCCCACATGAATCGCTTCAAGGTGCCGAACCTCCGCGGCATCGCTAGCCGGCCCCCCTCCCTGCACAACGGCGGAGCACCGTCGCTCGCCGCAGTCGTGGACTACCATGACCAAAGGTTCGGCATGCATTTGACGGCGGACGAAAGGGCAGCCCTGGTCGCTTTTCTCAGCGCGCTTCGACAATCTCGGTCACACCTCGGGTTTTGCGCTAGAGCTACGGCGTTTGATCGACAGCGCTCCGGCGCTCACGCTGTATGGCGAATCATCTTCCGCTGGACCGCCAACGGACCCGACAAGGTAGACATCCGTGATTATCACTGAAGGAAACACGCTCATGGACCGTTCTCGAATGACTCGTAGGCCAACGACGCCGGGAGAGATTCTCCAGCAGGAGTATCTCGTGCCGCTCGAGATGAGCCAAAAGGATCTTGCCGATCACATCGGTCAGGATGTGAAGGTCATCAACCGTATCGTGAACGGTAGATCGGCTGTCACGGCCGAGGTGGCGTTGAAGCTTGCAGCTACGTTCCGCACGACGCCCGAGTTTTGGTTGAATGCACAGAAGGTGGTCGACCTTCACGCAGCTCGCGCCAAGCTTCGGAAGCTTCCAAAGGCACTCGTCGCAGCCAACCGCTTCGCCAGCTGAGAGTTTGGGTTCGCCGAGGACCCGGGTGCGAACGCCGCAATTCCCTCGCGAAAATGGCCCGGCTCAGGCCACGCCCAATGCGAGATCGTCGGCGCGCTGGATGGAGGCAGCGCGATCTGTTCGTGGTGCGCTCGCCGCCGCGCGCGAGCCCGTGGCCGCGAACGCACCAATGTACGCTTTGCGGAACGGCTTGGCTCCTACTCTCGCCTACGTGGGTCCGAGGTACAGGCGGCTCAGCATGAACGAGCCGCTCGTGACGCCAGCGTCCTCCGATGGATCCAAGCGGACGCGGCGCAAGGTGCCGCTCCAACCGGAGACCCCAGTCATGTCGACCAGGTACTCCGTGTAGCCCGAGTTGGGGGTGATCGCGAAGGTCTTCGACTTCGTCGTGTTGAACGTGCCGTCGGCGTCGGTGATGAACCAGAGGCGGGCCGTCGTCGCCGCGCTCGTGTTCTTCAGCCGGACGTGAAACACGTTGCCTTCGATCTTCACCTTGAGGTTGTTCAGCGAGTAGATCCGGCTCTCGGTGCCGGTGATGGTGCCGCCGATGGCTCTCGCTCCGCTGTCAGAGAACCACCCGAAACCGCTGATGTCGCCGTTGGTGATCCAACCCTGCGTGTCGACGTCGAAGTTCCAGAACTTCATGATGGCGTCGCCCAGGATGTCGAAGTCGTGCACCGAGAGGATCTCCGTCCCCGGCGCGCCCTGCTGGGTCACGGTGAAGCTGACCTTCTTGCCGTCACCGGTGCCGTCGGCGTAGCGCTGGTCATCCATCGGGAAGATCGCGTCGCCCCACGTGTCCGACAGGCCAGGGAGCAACGTGTTGAGGGTCCACGACGCCCAGTTGCCGGTCGGGCTCGACTCGGCCGCCACGACCTGCGCGCCCGCCTGGAACTCCCACGCTTTGGCGATGGTGCCCGCGGCGTCGGTGAGGCGGATGTAGTCGATGCTGATCACGTCGCCGGCCTCGGCCGACGTCCCGTCGATCGGCCCGAACTCCAGCGCACGCAGCTTGCCGGTCCAGGCGGCGCTGGTGATCGGGACGACGTACGTCTTGTAGGACGTGTCGTTGGCGGTGACGGGGAACGTCACGCGCTTCGACAACGTCCAGACGCGGTCGGCGTCGGTGATCCACCAGAGCACGGCGGTCGTCCCCTCGGTCATGTTCTTCATCCGGATCCGGACCCGATTCGTGCCCGTCGTGCTGATGTCCGTGTTGACGTGGAGATCGGTCACCAGGCTCGTGATGTCGCTCTGCTGCGCGATGTTGAGGTATTCACCTTCCTGCCACGTGAAGCGGTCGAACCGCAGCTGGTCCTGAGTGCTCGATGAGGTGTTCCAGGGCTGCCAGCCGAGCTTGTTCTCGTTGTAGATGTAGTAGGCGATGTCGGCTCTATCGAACATCAACGAGCCGTAGCCCGCGGTGCGCTCCCCGACGGGGTCGACCCAGGAGCCGTGCCAGATGCCGTCGGTCGTGCGCCAGACGTGGCGCTGGCGCGTGCTTGCGTCGATCATTTCGTCTACCAGCGCGTCCGACATCGGGAAGACCGCGTGCGGGTTGTTGTGCGAGTCCAGCGCCATCGTCTTTTCGTACGCGATGAAGTTCGAGGTGTAGGGGAGGCTCACGACCTCGAGCCCGACGGTCGTCGTTCTGAGGGGCAGGGTGCCCGCGGTCCCGACCGTCGTCCCCGCGTTGTTTTTCCACGTGACGCCGCCGTCGACGCTGTAGGCGTAGTTGCCGCCGCGCTGGGCGGGCACGCCGCCCCACGTCGCCAAGGCGTCGCGCCAGTTCCACATCATGTGGAGCCGGTTATTGCGATCGAATTTGAGGCCCCACATGTAGGGCCCGCGAGTCTCGGACTCGGCGATGGGGCCGGCGCCATCCGGGTCGAACGTGCCCGGCAGGTCCGGTGTGGCGTCACCCACCGGCGGATTGGAGTCGTCGTTGCGCCCGTGAATGATCCGTCCGATGGCGCTCCAGGATCCGTCGTTGTTGTACTTGTTCAGGTACTGATCGCCGTTCACCGAGGAGCCGTAGCGGTACGACATGTACAGGTTGCCGTCGCGGTCGCTGAAGTAGAACGGGTAGGTGACGCGGCTGCCTTCGTGCACGGGGTCGGCCTGGCCGGAGGTCGTGTGCGTCCAGGTGCAGCTCGAGAGATTCGCCTGCGACAAGCAGCCGGCGCTCGAGACAACGTATTCATGCGGGTCGTTGTGTCTGCTCCAGCTCGCGTGGATGCGCCCGTCGCTCGGGCTGAGGCCCGAGCGCACGCTGTTGTGGCCGTCATCCGGATCGGTCAGGTGAAAGGGGGCGGCCATGTTCGTCGACTGCATCGTGTTGTCCGCGAGCTTGCGACGGGTTACCTTGAGCACCGCCGGAGAGCCCTGCGCGGGGCTCTCCGCGTCCCAGTAGACGAAGTACTGCCAGGCGCCGTGGGTCAGCGGCGGCGCGTAATTGAGGAAGTGCGCGTCGGGGTCGACCGTGACCGAGGTGTCCGTCGTATTGTCGAGCGAGAGCGGGCCGACGATCGCCTCGGTGACCTCGCCCTGGCTGACGCTGGCGTCATCACCAACCTCGCCGACCTCGCCGCAGCCTGACAGCGCGCCCCCCAGCGATGCGATCGCCAGCATGGCCCAGATCCTTAATCCAGTTGATTGTGCGCTCATCTGTTCCTCCATTCCTCCACGTCCCACGAAAGCCGGTATCACGAAATCTGCCGGGTCACTCCGAAAGTCGGGGGACGAACGGCCGATTCCGAGTCGGATCCAGACGTTGTTAGTAGACGAAAGGCAGTGAGTTGCGTCGTCACATCGTCGTCGCATTCAGGCATGTTCTGCCGTAGTCGGCTGCGTCGTCACATCGTCTCGTTCCCGCTGCTTGGCCTGGCCGCAAGTGTGGTTCACTCCGTCGAGATTGTAGAACCTTCGACCAGGTCGGGACGAATATCGGTCATCATGGTCCCCTTTCCCCGTTGGCTGCGCAGCACCCAGCGGTGCGGACCAAGCTTGCGGCGGAGACGCATGAACAACGTGCGCAGCCGGGACGAGTCGTAGCCGCGACTCTTCTCCTGGAGCCTGGACCATAGCGCGTCTGGCGGCACCCAGACGTTGAGCTGCTGCCAGAGCGCGCCGAGCAGGCGAAGCTCGAGCGGCGTGAGCTGAAACACCGTCTGCCCGATCGCGAGCTGCTGCTCGGCGTGGAGCAATTTCACCTCCTGCCCGGTACCGATGCGAAAAATGCCTGAAGCGCGACGGAGCAAAGCCCACACCCGCGAGCCGAGCGCGCCGCTCGTATCAGGCCAGTCGCAAAAGGCGTCAGCGCCCGCGTCGACGGCCTGCCGCTCGGCCGCTTTGATCGGCGCTGCCACCACCACGATCGGCGCGGTGACCTGCGAGCGCAGCGCGGCGACGCGCTGGAAACCCGCCGGCAGATTGGTCGAAAGCAGCCACAGATCGGCCGGCGCCCAGCGGCCTTCCTGGACCAAGCGCGCGGCCAGGGAACCCAACGCATCTAGTCGTCGCCAGCGCGTTTGCAGCCCGATTCTCGACTCGAGCGCCATCATGATCGCTTCGAGATCCTGGCCCTCCAGCCAGATGCGCATGCCCGAGTGCAGCGCGAGCGTTCCCTCGAGGTAGCCCGCAGCGTGTGTCACGTGCCCTCGCTCGCGCGCCAAATCCAAGACACCCAACGGCACAGCAACAATCGCGCCCGCAATGCGCCGCTAATTTCTCGTGAATTCCCGGCGCTTGCTTACGTCAGAGCTGCATCACGGACATGGCCGGACATGGCTGGGGAGCAAGCGTTTGATTGCTTCGCGCTCACACGACAAGCCGGCGCATGTCACGGTTCCCCTTCACTCAGCAGCAACCAGGTGCCCGCTGCGCCAGACCCAATTCCGAGCAGAGCCACGCCCAATGCGAGATCGTCGGCGCGCTGGATGGAGGCAACGCGATCGAAGTCCGAGGAGCTGTTCTTCCCGTCGAGCCACGCTTCGTGTCGACGCACGTTCCAGACGAGGAGACTGGCGGCGCCCAACAACAACGCCCCACCGGTGCCGGCCAGCAGGTACCCCCAGCGTCGCCGCACGATTGCCATTTCGCGACGCTGCAGCGTCTCCGGCTGCGCTTGTAGCTCGATGTCGAGCGCAAGGGCTTGGCCTGCCTGTAGAGAGAATTGTCGCCGGTGTGCCACGTAGCCGGGGTGCTCGACGCGCAGCTCATGGACGCCCAGTGGCAAAGGACCCGTGAGCGCCGTCCCATCAACGCTGACGCGAGCGCTACGAGGGATGGGCCGAACCATCACGGTCGAGCTGACCGCGCGTGAGAGCGGTCGTTCGACCTCTACTTCACAGTGCAAGCGAGCGACGCGGTTTCTCTCGATGACGACTCGTTGTTCTCGCGCCCGATAGCCCAACCGCGTAAAGCGGATCGTTCCCGCCCCGATCGGGGCCAGCACGGGCTGGTACGTCGGCGTCGTCGCGAGCGGGTTCCCGTTCAGCGTGACGGTCATGCCAGGTACAGGACACGTCACGACGATCTGCGACCAGGCTTCCGTAAGCCTTGGAGCAGGGGAGAGAGGCAGCTCGGTCGTCATCTCGCCCGTCACCTCGACGTCCACCGCATCGGGGAGCCCAGCGCCGCTCGCCGCAAGGACGTGGTGCTTGCCCTGCTGGAGCGGGATCGTCCCCGCGAGCTGCTCGGCGCTGATGGGGACGCCATCGACCCAGACCAGCATCTTACGGTCCGAGGGTCCGATGATACGCAGCCATCCAATGCGCTTTCGTTGCAAGCCGATCAACTCCAACACCTCACTGCGGCGTGCGAGTGGGATCTGATCCCGACCTTCGACGAGATAGCGCTCGAACGTCGTCACTGCGTCGACCGGACGACCGAGAGCCAGCTGAGTTTGACCGATATTGTAGAGCACCGAGTGGTGCGGGCTCGCAGCGTAAGCCGTTTCAAAGGCTAGCAGTGCGCCAGCCGAGTCCCCTTGTTGTGCACGGGCAAGGCCTTCGCGAAAGCTAACGCGTGCGGAAGCACGGCCATCATCAGGCCCCTGCCCCAGCGCGGGCGCTGCCACGAACAGGCAGAACAAAACGACCTCCTCTACCCGCATCGCTATTCTCCGTAGGGATTGATGACATCCAAACGTCCGACCGCCACGTCGCGCTTCGCTGCCGCGGCCGACGCGGACGCGACGGGCGTCATGGAACGCGGCAAGCTCCGCGAGGCGCGAGGCGCGGCCGAGGGCGCCGCCGCCGCGCTCGTCGTCGGTCGTTCGATTGGCACCACACGATCGATCGCGGGTGTTGCTCGCGCCGACTCACTCGGCCTTTCCGGCGGTACCAGAGGCGCATCAGTAGCTTTGGGGGTCTCGTTGCTCCTTCCTAGCAGCCAGCCCATTGCCGCCATGCCCAAATAGCCAATGCCGATCAGGACCTGGCGACGATGCCTCGACTCTGCACGGAGTTGGATGACGGGTCGCTCTTCGCTGCTGTCTTCTGGCATCGTAGTGTCGGTCTGGGCTGCGTCGGCGAAAGGATCAGCCGCATCCAATAACTGTGCCAGTTCGAGCGGTGTCGCTGGACGGTCAGCCGGGTTCTTGCTGAGCGCGCACTTCAGCGCATCGGCGATTGCGGGAGAGATGCGGGAACAACGAGCGATGAGCTGCTCCGGTTCGCAGTTCATCACCGAATACATGATCTGTTGCACGGTTTCGCCCTGATGAAGCGGCTTGCCCGCGAGGCACTCGTAGAGAATGGCACCGAGGGCATAGACGTCCGTACTCGGCAGCAGCTGGTCACCCGACAGCTGCTCGGGCGCCATATAACGAACGGTGCCCACGATAGTGCCGGGCGTGGTGCTTGCGCTGTCGTCCATCTTGGCGACACCAAAGTCGAGAACCTTACACCAATCTTGGCCCGTGGCGCGGCGTGAGATAAACAGGTTCTCGGGCTTCAGGTCGCGATGGATGAGTCCGGCCGCATGTACTGCGCTCGTGCCGAGACAGGCCTGAATCAGCAGGGGGACGGCGCGCCGTTGCGCCAGCTGCCCCTCGCGGTTGAGCAGCGCCCGCAGATCCTCTCCCTGAAGGAGCTCCATTACCAGGTAAGGCGTTCGATCCTCGAGCTCACCGCAATCTACGACGCTCACCACGTGCTCGCTGCTGAGCCGTGCAATGGCGGTTGCTTCGCGCCGCAGACGTTGAGCCGTTTGGCGGCCCGTATCGAGCTCGGCACGCAGCAGCTTGATTGCAAAGGGCTTGCCCAATCGCACGTGGACGGCTTCGAAAACCTGGCTGCTGCCGCCAGAACCTACGTGCCGAGTAATGCAGTAGGTGTCCGCGACCACTGTCCCGAGACGCTCCGTAGCCCGCGCGCGGGTCTCCTCCTTCTTCTGTTGCAGGTCAGGAATCGCCGACTTCATCGGATCCGAGCTGTAGTAGTCTGCCTTGCTTGCTCGTGCGCTTGTCCTCGAGCAGGCGATAAACGCGCTGTCGGGAGATGCCCAAAGCCGCAGCAGTGGCTCGCACGTTGCCGCCATTTTCGTGAAGTATCAGCTGCAAGCGCTCGAGATCCGGCAACTCAGGTGGCGCTGGCGGCGGGGGATGGCTCGCGACGGGCAACACCGTTCGATGCTCGCGCAGATGCCTACGGCGCAGCACGCGCTCGTCGCCGTGCATGGCGAGCAACGTTCGCGTAATCAGCTCCAAGCCACGGACGTTCTCCGGCCAGTCATCGAGGCAGAGTGCTTCGATCAATCGTGAGTCGACCTTCGGCGGATTTCCGCCTGAGCCCCGGGTCAGGAAATGTGTGAAGAGAGCCGCGATATCGGCGCGACGCTGTGATAGCGGCGGAATGCGCAACTCGAGCCCGCTGAGGCGGGCAGCCAAGTCCCGACGCAGCTTGCCCTGCGATACCAACGTCGGTAACGCAACCTGCGTGGCGCTGATGATTCGGACGTTGACTCTCTGGGCGGCGCGTTCCCCCAAGCCGCAAACGCTACCATCTTCGATGATACGCAGCAGCTTCACCTGGAACGCTGGCAAGAGCTCAGGCATCTCGTCCAAGAACAGGGTGCCCCCGTCAGCCAGTCGGAAATAGCCAGGATGATCCTTGTCGGCGCCGGTGAAAGCACCGCGCCGATAACCGAAGAGCTCAGCTTCCGCCAAATGCTCCGGCAGTGCTCCGCAATTGATTGGCAGAAAGGCGCCCTTGCGACCGCTGAATTCGTGCACCGCGCGAGCGACGCGTTCCTTGCCGGACCCCGTCTCACCCACAATCAACACGGGCACGTTTGAGGTCGCAGCTCGTCTGGCGATTGCCAGCAGGCGCTGCATCTCGGGTCCACCGAACAACCCGGGTGCCAGCTCACCGAACGCGGCGTCGTTCGCGTCCTGCTGCACGAAGATGCCTACCCATTCACCAACGCGCAAGACGTCTCCCGGAGACACTGGCGCTTGCGCAACGCGGCGGCCGTTGAGCCACGAACCGTTGGTGCTGCACAAGTCCCGCAGGACGTAGATTGCGCCTTGCCGATAGAGCTCGCAGTGTCTTCTCGAGATACCGGATCGATCGAGACGAATCGCGACGTCGTCGTTGCGGCCGATGTCGACTCGAGGCTGTCTCAGAGAGCACGACCGCCACGCGGGCCAAACCCATTGCAGTTTTAGGCTCGCCGGTTTGAAGTCAACGGACGACTCTTCACGCGGAGTTGTCTCGTTCCTATGGCTCGCCATGCGGCTGATTTCATACCATGGTCGAGCGATTGTCGTCACGCGGGCCGCTTCTGCATTCAGTCTTGACGGCTACCCGGAAGCCGTGATCAAGAAGCCGTAGCGCGACTTCAGCGGAAGACGCCGAGCTTCGCGTCCTGCTGTGGCTCGCTGGTGGGCCCTTGCGGACGGTTCGCCCAAGCCAGCGCGGCGATACCATTCGACGTGATCGCGAACGGCAATCCGACGCCGTAGCCTGGAAGGGTGTAGGTGTTGTCAGGCGCCGCCAGGTCGAACAGCTCATCGGTGACGGTTGCAGCGCCGATCGGTTGTGGCCCGTGCCAGGTGGCGGTGGCGTGCACGTAGCGGGCTTGAACCAGCTCGAAGCTAGCGTCGCTGAGGGTACGCGGCCAAATGAGCAGCACGTTGTGGTGCCGATCCACGCCCATGCGAGGCATCCGCCTGAGGCCGCTCGTCTGACCATCGCTGCGCCGCTCAGGCTCGAACCAGGCACCTTTGGCTGCGCCGAAGCGGGAGCTAAAGGTGTCGTTGACCGTCGCGCTGCCCGACTTGACGGCTTGGGTCCAGGCCGCGAGAAAGTCGCTGCCGACCGCAATCAGCGCCGGCGCTTCCCCGTAGACCAGCCCGCCCAGCTCCTGGCTCACCTTGACTGGAGAGTCCCAGTCGCCATCGGCGAAGTGGCTCGCGTAGAGCTCGGTCCCAAGCTCCGAGCCGCGCACCCAAAGCACGACGGCTTGCCCCCCGTCATTGATCGCGACGCTAGGAGCGCCTCGGAAATAGGTGCTGTCGTCAGAGTCGGCAGGTGGTTGCGGCGCCACACTGCCAGGCACCTTGATGACTTGCGACCAGGCGCCTGACTGCTTCGAGAAACGCGAGACCAGTAGCATCTCGCGCAAGTCGGTGTCGCTGGAGCGCCACACGGCAAAGCCGTTGCCTTCGGGGTCGAAAGCCAGCGCCGCAGCGCTGCGCGGGCGATCCGGCGAGAGAGTCTGTGCGCTCGCCGACCATTCACCGGTTTCGTTGGTCTGACGCGCCGCCACCCTGTTGACCGAGCCCGCTACCACGTGAACGACGCCGCTGGGCAGCGTCGCAAGGCTGATGTGGTCGGTCGCGTAGTCTTCAATCAGCGGGGGCGCGGTCAGCCAATTGCCGTCGCGATACTGCGTGACGTAGACGCCGGTGTCCTCTTCCCAGGCCGTAGCCGCGATGCCGCTGCCGGCGGCCGACGCGCGCGGGCTGCGGCACTCGGACTGCGTGGTGGTTTCGGTCAAGGGAAAGGCAGCGTCGGCCCCTCCGTCGAGTGAAAAGCGCCGCACGGTGGCGGGGCAGTAGGCAGTTTCCGTGCGCGTGACCCAACTCACGAAGGCCGTCCCGTCTTCGTCCAGACCGAGCGTCGGACCGAGCGGCGACATCTTGTCGGTCGACACTGAGGTTTCGTGCCATTCGCCATCCCGCACCAGGAACGAAAAAGCGAAGTCTTGGCCCAGGGTCAGGCCCGCAGTGCCGCCGATCGAAGCGTCGAGGACCACTTCGTACTCAGCGACCAAACCAAGCCGCTTTCTTGGTTCGATGCTCACGATCGGGCCTTCGACCCCGAGCGCGACCGGCACCAGCTCGTCGAGCAGCACGTCGCGAAGCAAGACCGTGTCGCCCGTGACGGTGCTGGGATTCACCAGATCGCTGAACTGGACCATGACAGCACCGTGCGGCTCTGCGTCGAGCGATGCCTCCGCAGGATCGGTGGCAATGACCAGCAGTCGGGCCGTGATCGCCCCACCACCTTCATCCCCCTGCGCGCCCGCGCCGCCCTCGACAGCAGCTGCGCCTGCGACGCCACCCGCGGCCTCACCGCCCTTGGTCGGTGACGACTCGCCAGCAAAGCCAGCGCCGATTTCGCCAGCCCCGGGCGCGCCTGCAGCTATCACTGCCTCGCCGCCGGCCCCCGGCTGCGAGTGACTTGGCACTCCTGCGCTGCCGCACGCCACGAAAGCCAGCGCAATAACCCACAATCCAAGCGCACCCGCGACCGGCACCATCGCCACTCACGAACGATAGCTCCCGCGTCCGTTCGATGTCAACATTCGCTCGAGCGCGTTCTTGCGAGCAGGGCAATAACGGGCTAGCCAAGCCTTCGCATGCGGGCGTGGCACCAAGCGTCGGTCGTGATCGCGTTGGCGTCGGCTTTCGCATCGGCGCAGGCAACTGGTTGCAAGAGCTACTCTCGTCCTGCGGCGCAGCAGCCCGCTACTGCTGGTGAGACCGGGGCGCAGCATGGCGGAGCTGACGCAGGCGGTGAGTTGAGCGCTTCGGGTCAGGCCGGTCAAGCCAGTGCCGAAGGGCTCGGCGCCACAGGTGGCGGCGGCGCGCCAGAGACAGCTGCGGGCGGGCCCGCGGGCGCCGGAGGCGAGGCACCTTCATGGACGCCGCCACTCGTGATCAGCGTGACGGAGCCACTCACTCCGGTCGCGGCCGCAAGTCAACTCTTGCCCTTTCAGGCTGACGGTGTGCCCCACTACATCGCTTATCAGGCCAGTACCGGGGCGGTGAGTTTCCGGCGTATCGAGGCGGATGGGAGTTCGACCAGCTCTGTGTGGGAGGGTCGCTGGGAAGTAGGCTTCGCCATCGCATCGCGTGTCGCTCCGGCCGGAAAAGAGCGCTTTGCTTACTACCGGCCCAGCGACGGACTGCGCTACGTTTCCACCTTCGGAACCTACCTGCAGGATCGTTACCTGCTCAACTACGACCAGACCCAAATCGACTCGAGATACACCCATGGCGCGAGTGACGTTCCGCCCGAGCTCGGCGTCCCGCTCCTGTACTGGTACGACAAGAGCTCCGGCAGCCTGCACGCGGACATGCTGCGCGCGGACGACGGCAGGTTGGCTGGCGGGTTTACCAGCTCGTTGGCTCGAGACTATCGCGCGCTGGCGGCGGTCGATGGGCGCTTGCTCGGGTTTTACCGAGACCAAGCTGACGTCTATGGGCTGAGAGCGCTGGCGGGCGGCGCGCTACCCGGTCAGCTAGCCGATCTTCCGGCTACCGAGCGCGTGCTGGCGTTTCAGTTCGAGGAGCTCTCCCTTCTCGTTTGCTATTCATTGGTTGGCGCTGCGCAGATCTTGCGGCTCACCTGGACGGCTGACGGTGCCGAGCCAGAGCCGCTATGGCAGGGGCATTTCATCGAAGACGCGACGTCGCTGAGCGGCCTCGAGCTGAGTGGCGAGTATTTGATCTTCGTGCACGATGCGCTGGCTGCACGGCTGCAGTTAGTCAGCGTCACCCGCGCCTCACCTGAGTAGCTGCGTCGCCGAGCGCCAACGAGCTTTCTGACGCTGCGCTCGACACGTAGTTCTTCTTCGATCGACCCCTGCCGGACGGACACCGATTTTACACGCAGCCATCGGCGCGGAAAACTGTTTTCAACAGCCAGCTCCAGCGCGAGCGTCCCGAACGAGGGGTTTGCGGCTCGGACGAGCCTGCGTTGGTCGCGACTGGCTTGCCGAACAGCCCTTCGAGCGAGAGCTGCTCGCCGGCAGCCGGCTCTTGGGATAAACCTGCCCCGGTGCAGCTGGAGCCACGGGGCACACTTCGGCACGCTGCCTGGTATGATCACTTCGACGTCTTCAACGGGCCATCTAGCTCGTCTCTGCAGGTTGAGCCGAATGGAGCGGCATTTCCGGCTAGCTTGGGGCTCGCAATGAGTTGGGCCACCAGCGTCGGGTTGGGGGTCGCGCTCGGAATGTTCGGCGGCTGCGCGCCACGGGTGGCCTACGACGTGCAGAGCGGATTTCCGGTCGAACGCGATCGCATCGTGGCCTCATGGCGCGTCAATGGCGAGCTCGTCGAGCTCAAGTCGCTCAACCCCGCGCCGGGCTGCTACGTGCTGGGGGTCAAATACAGCGAGCAGTACGTGAGCACGCAGACGGGGGGGCGAGCGACGGGCTTGGCCATGAACCTGGCGGGGCCGTTCGCAGCGATGGGCGCGTTCATGGCCGAGCTGAAGCACTCCAAGTACGAGTCGGAGCTCGTGCCCTATGCACTGGAGGTGCACGAAGGCCACGAATACTGGGTCACCGCCACCTTCACAGGCGACGAATTCTTGGGCCGCATCATCGAGACCAAGCAGGGCGGCGAGCGCGTCGGGCAGATCGAGCCCGCGCAGTCGGTACAAGAGCTACGCGACTGCGCGGCTCGCACGCCCAAGCGTTGACCCGCAGTTCCGTATCTTCGAAATCCTCGATTCTCAGAAGCGCTTGAAAGCGGCGCAGAAGCGGATAGAAGCTCTGCTCGGCGACGCCTTCGAGCGCAGGCTTGAAGCCCACGAGAACCTGGAGCAGGCGGTCCGTTGAGCCAATCGATGTAGATCCTTTGCCTGGCGGCGTGTCTGGGCGTCGAGAAGCCGCTGGCTGCGGCGCTTACACCGCCGCATGTCGATCGCAAAAGCGATTGGCTGAAGAGCTGCCGTGGATTCGATTACCCGGCTCCCTGAAGATGCTGCTCGGCGCCGTGGCTGGTCTTGCCACGTCCTCTTCTAGCCTCGAGTTGGGCGATTTCCGTGGCGCCCCCTGCGAACCGGGCCGGGTTTCCGGTCCCTATTGACGCCGTTTGCTCAGGTGGAGCTGCTGGCGGGCTTGCGCTACGCTCGAGGTATGAGCCGCGCCCTGCCCGTCTCCTTGCGGCCCGCGCTTGCTGAGTACGCAAACAGGCTACGCAGGCTGTTTGGGGACAGGCTGTCGGACGTGCGGCTCTTCGGCTCGTTTGCGCGAGGCGAGGCGAACGAGGATTCGGACGTGGACGTTCTGGTGCTGGTAGACGGGCTCACCGATCTCGAGATCGGGCTCGTTGCCGGCGAGATCGCGCCCGTGATCGTGAAGAGTGGTCTGCCGCTCGCGCCATTGCCGATGGCGACCGAGCGCCTGGCGGCCCTGCGTAAGGAGAATCGCGCACTGGCGCGATCGCTCGACGACGAAGGCATCTCTCTATGACGGACGAGCTGCAAGCATCCGCGGTCGCCTCGGAGCTGCGTCAAGCAGACTCCGCGCATCGTGCGGCACGGCTGCTGCGTGATTCTGGTCTCTACAATGACGCGCTCAATCGGCTCTATTACGCTCTGTACCACAGTGTGACGGCGCTGCTCCTGACGTCGGGTGTCGAGCCGCGACGGCATCGCGCCTTGCCCGGCCTGCTTGGCACACACTTCGCGGGCACCCTCAGCCCGACGGATCTTTCGATCGTCGCTCGCGCCGCCACCTGGCGCGATCTCGCGGACTACGAACGAACTTGGGAGGCGAACCTCGAGGTCACTTCACAGGCCTTCGAAGAGATCGAGCCCCTCATGGAACGCGTGCGGGCGCTCGCGCTTGGCGCCAGTCCCTAAGCGACCGGCGGCAGCGGCACGAACACGGGGCCCTGCACGAGGGTAGCGCTGTCCTGAGCTGGCGGAACGAAGAATCGCAGCGGCGAGCGGAAGAACATTGCCACCACGGACAGCACCAGGCGCAGCCGATCGAGTGCCGGGAGTGCCATCGCACTGATCCCTCACCCGCGTTCCATCCTGGCCGCGGCCCGACGTCCACCGGCTGAGATCGTCGCCTAGCTCGCGCTCGTAGAGGTCGCAGCGGCACACTGGTTCGAATGCGAGGGAACATCGTTCCGCAGGTTTGAACGCCCCAGGTCGTGCGCGGTGACGGTACACGCTACTTGGCGGCGAGCCTTCTGCTCGTACACTGGGCCGTGTCTTGCGCTGGAACGTCGCAAGAACAGCCGGGCGGTTCGCCGGACGGCCGCGGCGGGGACGCGATGGGCGCGGCGCTGCCGACGCCGCCAGATGACTCGTGTGGGCGCTTTGGCATCCAGCTCGCCTCCAAGCCTTGCGAGATCTGCCCTGCGCTGCCCTGTGCCGCGAAGCAGGCGCCGTCTCTGCTGACCGGGCGCTGTGGCGGGCGAGTGCGCCGACGGGAGCAACGGAGCGCGGTGTCGGCAAGACGACGATTGTCGTAACAGCCGTCGCGTGGCGACGACTGCGACTGGCGTCAGAGCCTGCTCGGATGGCGGCGCCTGGGACTACTGCAACGACGATCGCGAATGCAGTAGCGGGCGCAAGCCACCGGTCCCGCTGCCGGTGGGGCAGTGCAGAGCGCGACCAGGCCAACGATTTTCAAGCTGGTACTTCCGAAAACGCGCCAGGCGCCTTGTTCCCAAGACTGCGCTTGCTAGCCTGCGGCAGTATGAGCGGCCGTTGGCTACTGGCATTGGGCGTCGCCGCCACGACGCCAGCGTGCTGTTCCGAACCCTGGCGAGCATTTCCGGAAAAGACCCTACCGGATCGCTCCTGCTCGACCGGATCGGTGCACGGCGATGATGTGTACATTTGGGACTGCCTGCGCGGCCAGCACGTGGTCGTCGCGCAGTACTCATCGGAAATGTCCTGCCGCTCACCCATGCGCCAAGTCTCCCCGTGCGGCACCAAAACCCCGCTCGAAACCAGCCTCGCCCTGACGCCGGCCCTGTGCTCCGGCGCGCGCCCCGGCCGCGAGTGGCGCTGATCCCGCGCTCCGTGACCGAGACCGTCTGGGTGTATTGCTTTGCGACGTGAGCCCGAACACCCTGAGCGATATCGAGCTTCTCGCCGAGCAAATCGATAGGCCATTTTTGCGTGAGCAGCGCGAGGAGTTTTCGGGACCACCCTGCACGTAGGCGAGCGAGCTGGGTTTACGCTGGTGAGGACGGCGGGTACGCCGAGAATATTGGGGACGACGAAACGCCAGCCAGCGACGGACTGCCGGCTTGAGCTCACGCTGAAAATGTCTGCAAGGACGCCAGCCTCGCGCTCTCCACGCCGGCGTCCGTGTCCGAGTCGCGGCGCACCGTGATTCGCTCGTTGGTGCGACGACTAGGCGGTCAAGTTGGGAAGCGGATTCTGGCAGAACTCAGCGTCGCCGAACGTGGTGCGACCGTCTCCAAAGTGATTGAAGATGGAGACGAGCAGGTTGTTGTGCGGCGTGCTGGACCCGCAATCCATGACGCGACCACCACCAATGCCGCCACCCGCCAGCAAGAAAGGCATGTTCTCCTTGTCGTGGTTCGGGGGATTCGACAGCTCGCTGCCGAAAAAGACCAGGGTCTCATCCAGCAACGTGGCTTGTTCGGACATTTTCAAGCCATCCATTTTGCTCAGCAAATGTGCGTTCATTTGCGAGTACCAGGTACAGATCTTCTCGCAGGCACCCGGTGCGTAGCCGTCGACGAAGTCGCCGTTCGAGGCAGTGTTGCCGTCGTGCTGGTAGTAGTGATGGTGGTTCACCAGGTTGAGCCAGGGGAACGTGTGCTTGGCCTCCGTATCGGTCCATTGAAACGATCCGACAGCGGTGACATCGCAAGCCATCGCCATGACCATCATGTCCATCATGAACTCGCCCACCTTGGGAATGATCGCGTCCGTCGTTGGCGACATGGACGTACCCTGAACCGGATTGTAGCCGGCAGTGTCCACCTTGGCGGGGGGCAAACAAGCGCCGCCTACTTGAATGATGTCGGCGAGGCTGAGCTCCAAGCGGCGGATTTCCTCGGCGTGCTGCTCGAGCACCTGGCGATCGCGACCACTCGCGACCGCCGCGACCTTCTGGTAGTCCTCTTTCACCACGTCCAAGATCGACTGCTGGCGTACGATTTCGGCCTTGCGCGCCGCATCGGCGCCGGCATCCTGCATGCCCCCACCCTGCATGAAGAGGTCCTGGTAGATCTTCTGCGGGTCCAGATCCGGCGGCAGCGGCAGGTGGGGCGCCGCTTCGGCAAAGTTCAGCGCGTTTTGAGGCGCGAGCTTGCTGTTGCTCGTACCGGTGGCCCAACGCACGGCCATCTGCAGGCTGGTGCCGTTTTTCGACAACGCCTTTGCCAGCACCTGGTCGATCGATGGCGCCCCCGGATAAGAACCGCCTCCCGGCTGCGACGCGCCGGTGAGCAAGCTCACGATGCCAGCCTGGTGCTGCTCACCATTTCGCTTGTGCCAGACCTTCGTCATGCTGAGGCCCTTCGGAATGAGCACTTTGGGGAACACTGGCCGGAGGGGCTCGAGGATGGGGGTCAGTAGCGGTTTGCCATCGGGGCCTGCCATCGGTCGCCCGTCGGACCCCGTCGTGGGCCAAAACTTCTCGGTCACCTTGCTGCCACGATAAGCGACGGTGCCCCCGGGCTGGTACACCGCCAGAAAGCGTTTGGCCTTGCCTGGAGCGCCTTGCGCTTGCGCTCGGGCAGTCTTCTGGGCACCCATCACCTCGAGCCAGGGCAGCGCGATGGCGACGGATCCCACGCCGCGAAGCACGGTCCGGCGATCCAGCCTGAATTTGCGTAACGGGTTCATGGCGTTTCCACCTTCAGGTAGAGAAAGTCGTCGGTTTGGGTCAGGTTGATCAGCAGCTGCCGAATGTCGTAGTTCGCCGCCTTGAATTGGTCTTGAACGCGCGCCAAGCTGCAGTTGCTGTCATCGGTCGTGCGTCCGTACCCGAAATCGACCCAGCGCTTCGCGAAGCACTTTTGCGCTTGCTCCGAGGCGGCAAGCCTTTTGCCCAACTCTACCGGTCCATTGAAGGTCCCAAGCAGCGGGGAGTCGCCAGTGGCGTCGATGGTGACCCCGTTTTCCTGGTCGCGCCACAGCCCGACAGCGTCGATGTTTTCGAGCGCGAAACCCACCGGGTCCATGTTGACGTGGCAGGCGCGACACGTCGCCTTCGCGCTGTGAATCGTGTAGCGCTCACGCGCAGTCGGCGCCAGGTCCTCTGCCGGAGGCACGACCTCATTGGCGATATCGCCACTCGGCAGCGGGATGTTCTCGCACATCAGTGTCTTGACCACCAATGCGCCGCGCACCACCGGGTTCGTTTTGTTGGAGTGAGTTGCCCCGGCACCAATACCGCCCAGACTGAGTAGGCCGCCGCGCTTGACGCCATCGAGCGCAACCTTCTCGAAGCCGCTGGTGGCACCCTGAAACTGGAAGCCATAGTAAGCCGCCAATTCGGGGTTCACGTAGGTATACGGAGCGGTGAGGATGCCCGGCCACGTGCCGGAACCTTTGAACACTTCCTTCTCGAGAAACGTCTCCACCTCGGTGCGCATCAACGCGCCGATAGTGCTATTGTACATCGGGTACTCTTCGCGCTGCAGCGAAGACAGGCCCTGAATGGGCAGAAGGAAATCGAAGAAGTAGCGCACCACATGGCGCGACTTTGCGTCAGCCAGCAGGCGTGTGGCCGCTGCTTTCACTTGCTCGGGCGTATGCAGCTCCCCGGCCGCCGCGGTAGTCATCAAGGCATCGTCAGGCTTCGAGCCCCAGAGCAGGTAAGAAAGACGCACGGCCATCTCCGCGTCCGAGACGCGCCGGATGTCGGTACGACCCTCCACGGGCACGCCGAGCTCTTGCCGGTAAAGGAACGGGGGACTCTGCAGCGCAGCCTCGACCACCGCCGCGAGGCTCGAGGAAAACGCTTGCCCACTCGAACGAACGCGTTGAAATAGCTGGACGAAGCGGTCAGCTTCGCCTGGTGCGAGGGCCCGGCGGTAGGCCTTTGGCAGGAA
>DATEDZ010000261.1:0-13456 GCA_035281385.1 Polyangiaceae bacterium | reverse complement strand
CGGCGTCGGTACCGAGCCCGGGGCCGGCGGCGTCGCCACGGCTGAGGGCGGAGCGCCGAGCGCGGGTGCGGACGCGTCCGCCGGTCGAGGCGGCGAAGCCGGCAGCGGCTCGAACGGCGGCAGCGCCGGCGGCTGCAGCTGCCGCGTGGTCGGCCAATCTCGCAGCCTCCCGGAGTTGGGGGTGCTCGCGGGCCTAGTGCTGTGGCTACTCCCCTTCCGGCGTCGCCGCCGCCGGCGCATTCCCGCCAGTGCGCGCTGCAGCGGCCACGACCGCTGATCGCGATCAGGATGCGCCGACTCGCTGCGACTTCTCGGAGATCCTTTAACTTGCGAGTGGCCCTGGCTCCCGCGCGGCGCTCTCAGGGAACGGGGTCGAGGAAAATTACGGCGTCGTAGATAGTGCTGCCGTTGATAGTGCCTTCGAGCGCGGGGCCATCCCAGTGCAGCTCGAACGCCGTCATGTTGAGCGCCGCGTCGCACTCGTCATAGCAAAAGCAGGTGCTCTTCGAGCAGTAGTCCAACTTCCAGCAGGGCATCTCGGTCGGCTGCGGTCCAAGCCCGCGGACGGTACAATCCGTCATTTCTTTCTTGGAGATGAGCTGCAACGCCGGCAGGCACGAAAATGTTTCGGGGTAGCTCGGTTGCATCTCACACCACGGTCGCAGGATTTCGGTGAAGCTCAGCTTGAACGCGAAGCGCGTTCCCTCGGAGATGACTTCGAGCAGCTGGTATTCGTAGCCGGGCCATGGATCCGCGATGAGATTGGCGGCGTAATTGGGTATGACGGTCGCCGGGTAGATCTCGTCGGGGTCGGTGGGCGGTGGTAGGGGCTCGCCCTGACCGACGCGGAACGTGCCGCACGGCGCTCCTTCGGGGGTGAGGCCCTTGATGGCCAGGACGGCTTCGTCCGGCGACTGACGGTAGCGGAGCTGCAAGCGACCCTTCCAGGCCCCGACCAGCGGGGAGTTGGGCGCAGGCTCGCACTCTTGCGCCGCCGGCCACTGGATGTTGGCCAGCTCCTCGTCCGAAAGGATGGGCGCGGTCGCAGCCGTCCCGCCCGTGCCGGTGACGCCAGCTCCACCGTCCCCATTTGTCCCGGCAAGTGGGGTGCCGAACAGGCTGCGAGCATTCGGTGAGTCGCTACCAACATCGAGCGCCTTGCCGGCACAGGCCGTTGCGATCGCCGCCGCGGCGAACAAACCAAGAAATCCAAGATTTTTCCGCGAAACGCGCGTGAGCACCCTGGTCATACCTGGCATTTGGGGCGAACGCTTCGAAACGATCACGGAATCTTCTCCACCGTGCGCTCGACCGATGGCAAAAGGACGCTGTTCGGGTAGCGCTCTGCGAACGCTGCGGCTCCCTTTCGCGCCTCCTCGTGTTGACCGGCCGCCATCAGCGCTCGGACCATCAAAGCGGCGCGCTCTTGCTCGAGCGCGGAGCTCGGGTAGGTCCCACGGTGTTTGCGGAGCAGCTCGAGCGTGGCAGAAGGGTCTCCTTCGGCGAGGCGCGTGCGCGCTCGTTCGAGCAGCAGCAGCTCGCGCTCGAGGCCCGGCGATTCAGGCCCGCCCTCGAGCGGATGCGCCTTGGGTGCGCCAGGTGCTGGCTCGACCGCCTTTGGTATCGCTTCGACCGCCACGATGGGCGGCGGGAGCGCCGCTAGCACAGGCGCCGCCGCGGGCACCGGCTGCGCTGGGGCCACCACGGCAGCAGGAGTGGGAGCAAACGAGGCATGCCCGGCAGCACCGAGCGTGACGCCGATCGGAACCCCCAGGACCACACCGAGCCAGGGTGAATGAAGCCACGCACGTCGAGCGACGGCACCAGCGGCGGCCGCGCCGCTCGCCAGCGTCAAAGCTACACCAGCACCCGCAAGGCGCGCCGAAATGCGCTTTCGTGCTTCGGGGGGAGCGGGTTCGACATCGCCGCGCAAGGCGCCCAGCCACACGTTTATCGAATCTGCGTCGTCGGAATGAGTCATGGCGTTACCTGTTCCTCGAAGAGAGTCTTCTGACGCTGACCGCGAAGTCCTGGCGAGCAAGCCGCAAACGGGACGAGGCGGTGCCCAGTGGGATCTCGAGCACTGCGGCGATCTCGGGCAGCGTCGCGCCGTCGATCTCGTGCAGGATGAAGACCGCACACCGGCTCAGCTCGATCGATTGCAGCGCCTGTTGGGCCAGCGCGGCGCGTTCTTTTTGAAGGAGCAGCTCCACCGCCCCCGGTGTCTCGTCGGGCGGGTCCAGCACGTCGCTGCTCACTTCCCACCGGTGGCGCGCTCGCCTGCGATGGTCGGACGCCACCCGCAGCGCGAAACCGAAGAGCCAGGGCCGAAGCGGTCGCTCCGCGTCGTAGCTCTGCCAGTGTCGAAACACGGCTACGAACGTGTCGTGGGTCAAATCCTCGCGGTCGGCGAACGCGACGCCCAGGCGTCGCAGGGTGTTCCAGACGTAATCGCAGTGCTGGTCGAAGATGTTGGCCGCCTCGTCCCGCTCGAGCTCAACTTGGGCGTCTTGCACCCGAGCGGCTGCGTCGAGGGGGAGCGTGAGGTCCGAAGTCATGGAAGGAGGCAGTGAGGGGGGCTCCTTCAGAAGTTTGGGATGACCCGCCCGGATTGATCACGGAAAGTGCGCCTTCATGCCTACCAGCAACGCAGCGGCCAGCCAGGGCGCTTCCCAGACCTGTCGTCCCGAGAGCACCGCATGGTTACGGGCCAGATTGACCAGACCCTCGAGCCCGAGCTGCAGCGCCAGGTGGCGGGTCACGGCGGCCTCCCCGCTCAGCCGCGGACCCACCGCCCCATAGGGGCCCGAGCTGGTGTTGGCATCCGTCACGCCCGAGCTACCGACGCGCTGCAGCGCCAGCTGTCCGACCAGGCACGCGCTCACGGGGTCGAAATGGTGGCACGCGTTCAGCACAGCTCCGAAGAGCGTGCCGGAGATCTGACCGCGCGGCTCGACGTCGCGATCCGTGGACTGGAGGGCGCGGACCCCAAGAGCCAGCGACCAGCGCCGTAACCTGAGCCCGGCCGCAATCTCGCCACCGAAGGCCTCGCCCGGAAGCGCGCCGACGTTGGTGGCAAAGGCGGCGTGAAGCAGCACGCGCCGGTTTAGAGCTGTCGGCTCGCCCGAAGACGGCGCCCCGTCCGACCGGCTAGGCTTCAGCAAAGGAGGTGGAGGCTCGGATGGAGGGCTTTCGAGTGGCACGCTCTCGGGTGGTGCCTGCGGTTCGCTCGGCGTGGCCTCGACAGGGGCCGCCGCCGATTCCGGCGTGCCGGGCTGGGGGCGCGGCTCATTGGCGCGCTCGGGATCGATGGCCAGGCTGATCGAGAGCGCCATGGCTCGCGCCACGGCTTCGCATCCCGCGCCGGCCGAAGACAGCTCGCGCCGCCCCGCGGATTTCCCCTGCGCGTCGATCATCTCGACCGTACCCCGCAGCTGGGCGTCGCGCGTCTCGAGGCGCGCGATGACCACGTTGCTCGCCTGCGCTTTGAACGGATCGTAGCCGAGCCGGGCGGCAACCCAGTCCCGCAGCTTCTCCTCATCGGGACACTCGTCGGCGCCCGCGCCCCGCACATACACCAGTCGAGCGGCCTCTTCGGCCTGCCCAGCACGCGCCCAGCCCTGGCTGGCAAACAGCACCGTTAGCGCGACTAGCCGGCGACCCATCGTCTCCTCCGTTCGGAGCATACCCCGCCGACCGAACGATGTGGCACGAACCCTGCCCCAGTGCCGCCCGCCAGAAATTTGGCCAAGGGTTGAATGGCTGACGCAAATACGGGGCGTGATCTTGACGTTGACGGCGACGGGGTGGCAGCACTGAGAGGGTGGAGTGTGACCGCTGGTCAAGCTTGAGGCGAAGCGAGGGTCCAGGGGTGCCGCAGCCGCCGAGCGAAGCGAGCTTGCCCTGGACGCTCCCGAGCCGTGAGGGACCGTGCAGGCAAGGCGAGAAGCCGCCACGTGGCTTTGAGTCAGTCCGGATCCTCTCCGAAGAGGAGTCCGATGCGCAACTCGACGGCATCGAACGGCGGCGCCCGAACCACCTCGCCCTGCTTCGCCTGGAGCGCGACCGAGTAGGTCGAACCTTCCAGGCGGTAGACTGTGAGGATGCGCCGCTCCGGATCGCCAATCCAATAGAATGGGAGACCGCTCGCGGCGTAGATGCGAAACTTGTCGACCTGGTCCGTTGCCGCGTTGCTGATGGACAGCACCTCGCAAACCCAGTCGGGCCGTATCCTGACGGGCCGTCCAGTGGGCCGCTCCGGGACGCGATCGCGCCGCCAACCCAACAGATCCGGACGGTAGACCTCGTGAGGGGCGAGCTCCACATCCACCTCCGTCAAGATCCACCAACCGCCGGGGCCACCACCACCGCTGCGGCGATGAAAGTGCTGGCGAAGAATCGTGACGAGCCCGGCTTGCGCGTCGCCGTGCTCAGCGGAGGGGTCGGCCTTGTAGACGATCGTCCCACCGACGATCTCGGCGTGGGCATCGCCGAGCGCAATCAGGTCAGCCGCGGTTGCAAGCCGATGCGCGACGCTCGCCATGCCTGAACTCTAGCAGCAGCGCGGTTCGCTGGCACCGGGCTTCAACGCCGAGCGCATTGCGGGCTGCGAGCGATCATGGGTCGACGCTACCAGCCAGTGCTGGTGCCTGCACCTAGACGCCGTCTTGGATGCGCCGGATCAGTCGCGCCAGCTCGAAAATACTCTCCGGCGCGCAGCCCTCGGCCTTGTTGCTGACCAGCACGAGAGCCGGTACCTCGTGCGCCAGCGCCTTGGCGAGCAGCGTCGCGATGTCCTCACGATTTCGCAGATCTGGCTCGGCCAGCCTACTGAAGGGCAAGAAGCGCGAACGAGCGCCTTCGTAGTCGTCGCCGCTGCGCATCAGCCAGCGCACGATCAGCGGCTTGCGCGCTACTGGCGGGATCAGACGAGCCTGGGCCAGCACCGACGGCATGCTGCCCCACACGTTGTGCGCGTGCACCGCACCGGCCTGCTCCAGCGTTCGCGCGTAGGCGGGCGTTAGCAGCTCGGGGTTGCGCAGCTCGACGGCGTAGGGCACGCCGCGCGGCAGGTTCTGCAGGAACGCGGCCAGCTTGTCGGCGAAGGCGCGCGGCTCACGCGCGTCTTGCGGTGGGAACTGAAACAACAAGGCTCCGAGCTTTAGACCCAGCCCCTCGGCGGCTGGTCCAATGACGGCGTCTGCCGCGTAGCTCGCATCCAGAAAACGCCCGTTCAGCTCGCCTTGCTTCTTACCGTAGCGGGCATGGCGCGGAAATTGTGGCTGGGTGCAGTCTTCGTGCGCCTTCACCAAGAAGCGAAAATCATTCGGCACTTGCTGCCGCACCTGCTCGAAGTACCTGACCGGCAACGGTTCGTAGAAGGATCGATCGATCTCGACCGCGCGCAGCAGCGGATGCGTTCCGTAAGCCGTCAACCCCACCTCGGCCAGCAACTTGGGCTCGGCATCTTTGCCGTAGACGATGCCGCGCCAGCCCGCGAACGACCACGACATCGTCCCCAGGCGCAGCGCAGCGCCGAGCTGCGTGGCCAGCGCATCGTGCTCGGCGTTCGCTTCTGCCGCCGGCACGGTTCGAGGCGGCAGCTCGAACAGCGCCTGCTGCTCGGCCTGGCTAGTCATCTGGGGCGAAGAATAGCTCGTTACCGTCAGGATCCAAGCGCACCTTGATCGGCATCCCCCAATAGCCGTCGCGCAGCTCCAGACCCGCGGCCGCGATCAGCGCGCTGAGCTCTGCCATGGGCGTGGCGTACAGTGAGAAGAACAGCCGTCCGCCGCCGACCGGCGCCTCGCTCCGATTCAGGATCAGCTCGAAGTCGTTGCGCGCCACCTGCACGACGAGCAGCGGGCCCGTCTGCTTCGTGCCGCCAGCTCTCGGTAAAACCGAGTGCGGCGTAGAAGCGCAGCGACGCTTCACAATCAGCCACGAAAACCACCGGTCGCACGTCAGGATTGTCGGACATCGCTCAGAGTCCGCGAACGTCGGCGAATGTCTAGCCCGCGCCTCAGCGCGTTCCACCGACTTCCGCTCGGAGCCGGTTCCGGTCAGCTTCGTGCGTCGTCAGCGCGTCACCGGTTCTTCGGCTCACACACGCCATCTTGGGTATTGCAAAGCCCGGTATTGCACTGGGCATCGCGCGTGCACCAGTCGTCGACGCCAACCTTGAGGCGACAGTACCCGTGCAGGCAGAAACCATCCGTGATCAGGTCCTGGGGCGTGTCGCATTGCTTGTCGCCCGCGACCTCATCGTCGCTGTCGCATTCCAGCGTGCACACCGGCACCTCTTCCATGCCGCCGGGGGGGTGCCCCAGGTGCGGGTCCCCGGGCGCTAGCTGGCACTTACCGACGATGCATTCGCTGTCCAGTTTGCACTCCATGCCCAAGCGACCCGGAAAGCAGCCCCCCTCCCCATTTTCCAGACACACGTGCGGCAAGCCGCCCTGCGGGTCGCACGTGCCATTCGCATTGCACGGCGCGCGGCATTCGCCGTCGCCGGGGTCGAACCCCAAGGCATCGATGAAGGAGCATGTTTCGTTGCGGTCGGCGCGACATTGCCAGTGCTCGGTGCAGAAGGCTCCGTTGAACGGCGCCGGGGTGACGCAGTGGCGGGTCCCGCCACCCTCGACACAAAGGAATTGGTGGTGCGGGCTGTTCAAGACCGCGCAGTCGAGATTCGTCTCGCATGGAATCGTGCACACGCTGAAGCCAGCGCCGGTGTCCATGCAAGAGCCCACCACGCAGGACTGACCGACACAGCGGTTGCCAGGAACGCCGGGGAAGCAAAGGTTTGGCGCCCCCTCACCAGAGGTCTTTATCCCGCACGAATAGTTGGGCGGACAATTGTCGTCGACGTCACAGCTGGGGGTGCACAGATCGGCCACGTCGGGCGAATACATCTCACCAAGGCAACCCTCGTTGCTGCTGCAATTCGAGGCGTTGGCCACGCAGTCGATGTGAATGCAGTTCAGGTGATCGAGGTAAAGTCCGGTCAATTCCGGCGGTAACTGCGCGCCCGCAATGTTCGAAACCAACGTCGAGGCGCAGGTGCCGTGAGCGGTGCTGAGGCAGTCGGCGTTCTCGCTGCACACCGGCATGTCGATGCACACGCCTTGGTCCTCGGTCAGGTTGGTGCGGTAGCAGTTGTACCCTGGCGGACAATCCGCGGCCGGGCCGGCACCGTTCGGGTGACAGCGGCGCAGCAGAGCGCCGGAGTCGACACAGCGGTGCAGCTCGTCGTCGGACGGCTCGATCGGATCGCAGCGCTCGACGCAGAAGTCCTCTCCGCCGAGCGCGCTGCCTTGAAAGCACACCCGCGTGTCCGCCGGCATGCAAGGATTGTTGGTGGGGTGACAGGCCTCCGGGGGCTCGAGCGACTCACCACTGCCAGCGGCGCCCCCGTCCCCCAAACCGGGCGTCGCTTCCGCGCCCCCTGCCCCCGCCGCGTCGGGATCGAGGGTCGGCGCCGAGAACGTAAAGAAATCGCACGCCGCCACCAGACAGCACGCGCCACAGGTGACCGCGATGCCGCGGGCCGCCGTCAAGGACCCGAGAAGGCGAATCATCGAGCGTGCTGTCATCACCAGCTCCCCCGAAACCCGGTCATCCAGTCCTTGGGACCGACCACGGACACGACCGGACCAGTTTGGCCTGCGCTTGGGCCGCTGAAGAAATAGAAATAGGTGCCCAGGCCGGCGGCGATCACACCACTTGCCAGGAAGACCGCAGACAGCTGCGCGCGGTTCCTAGCGTCGTTCTGGGCGTCATAATCGTGTCGCGTGCAGACGTTGCCGTCTTTGCAGTTCTCGCGCGCCTCGTCGTACTTCAGACGCGCGGTGACGAAGAGCGCGCTCCCGGCAGCCACCGCTGCGGTGCCTGCGAGCGTCAACCCGAGCGCCCACACTGGCTTGCCGCCGGTGCCCGTATCCGCAGCCAGCGTCGGCGCCACGACTGGCATGGGTGCCGGGTTGTCGACCGGCCGGGCCGCTGCGACGCCCGGTGCTGCTCCCGTATCGGCTGGCAGCGCGAGCGGAATTTGGATGGCCACCTGCTGCGCTCGGCCTAGCTTGATCACCTGCGCCCAGCTCTGGCCATTTTCGAGCTGGGTGCTCACGCGGTGCGTTCCGGGATCCAAGGGGATGGACTCGAGTGCCTGTTCCAAGGGAAGCGACTGCCCGTCCACGTCGATCGTCAGCTTGCGGAGCGCGTCGCCCTCCAGTGTGATGGTCACTCTGGGAACATCGGGAGCCAGCTTGTCCGCCTGCTCGCGTGCGAGCTTTTCGTGTTGGGGCTTGTTTTGCGCCCGCGCCAGCGCCCGCGCGCGGTGATAAGTCAACCAGGCGCTGGCAACCCGCCCGAGCCGCGCCTCGCAGTAGGCCAAATTGAGGAGCGTACCGCTCGCCAGCTCGAGCCGCTCACTCTCGCGGAACTTGGCCATCGCATCCTGGCAGCGATCCTGTTTGAGCAGCTTCACGCCTTCCACAAACGCCGCGTCCGCCGCCTGCTGCGGCGACGGCTCCGGCTGGCTGTCCTGCGCGGCGGCCATACCCACGCTGGTCACGATCGGCAGCGCGACCAGGACCAGGGTAGCGGCGCGAAGCAAGCTCGAGCGCTTCATCGGTCCCGAACGCGCGACTAGGAGGCTGGTGTTTTTCAAACCCAGCCTCCTAGATTCCTTCTTGGGAGAGGAGGCACGCGCCTCCTCCCCTCAAGAAGCAGAGCTTCTTGAGCCTCCCCTCCACGCGGCGGCTCCGCCGATTTGGAAAGCTGGCGTTTCACACCAGCCTCCTAGCGCGACTCCACCCAGGTGACGTCGCGCTCGGCCGGAGCGGCTTTCGCGCCGAGCACTGCGCTCTTGGCCCTGGCCGGCTTGTTGGGGCTCGCCGCGCGCGCGGGGGGCTTTGGCGCGCTGGCCACCGACGTGAAGGGCGGAGCCGCTGGCTCATCGGCGGGTCGAGATGCAGGCGTTGTGCTGAGCTCCAGGGGCACCGGCCCAGCCGGCAAGCGGGAGTGGATTGGGATCGCGGGTGAGCTCGACGAAAGCTGGACGGCCGAGCTACTGGCCCGCCCGAGCAGCCACGCCCCCGCCAAGGCCACCACCAAGCCTGTCGCCCAGAACCCCCACGTCGCTCGCGATCGGCGGCCCAACCTGGAGCGGTCGATCGACACCTCGGTATCGTAATCGTACGCAATCGAATCGGTCAGCGTGGCGGCGGAGCGGACGTGCGGCGCGCTCCGCACGACAGGGCGCGGCCGCGCGGAAGCTTGCCCCACGCGCACGCCGGCGAGATAGGCGAGACAGCGATCGACCGCCTCCGGCCGAAATTCCCGCAGCGCCGACAGCAGCTCCTGCACGCTCTGAAAACGTTCGGCCGGCTTCTTCTCGAGGCAACGCATCACGACGCTCTCGAATCCCTGGGGCAAGTCGCGGCACACCAGACCGGGGACCGTCGGCGTCCTCTCCAGGATCTGCGTGCAGAGCTGGCCCAGTGTCGGGCCGGTGAAGGGCCGCTGGCCCGTCGTACATTCGTAGAGAATCACACCGAGCGACCAGATGTCGGCTCGATGATCCACGTCGTGAGACGAGCGCATCTGCTCGGGGGCCGCATAGATCGGCGAGCCCAGAAGCGCGTGAGACTGCGTCAGCGAATCACCCACGTGGTCGTCGCTCTTGGAGATGCCGAAATCGAGCACCTTCGCGAAGTCGTCCCGGCCCGCCTTTTCGGTCAGGAACAAGTTACTGGGCTTCAGATCGCGATGCACGATGCCGAGCTGGTGCGCCTCGCCGATGGCCTGGCAGGCTTGAGCGATCATGTCGACCACTTCCCCCACGCTTTGCGGGCCCTGCCGCTTCAAGCGCGCGGCCAGGTCCTCACCCTCCAGGTACTCCATCACGATGTAGGACGGCACATCGCGACCGCTCACCACGTCGAGCACGCGCACCACGTGCTCGCTCTTGATGCGAGCCGAAGCGCGCGCCTCGCGTAGCAAGCGCTGCCTGCTCTTCTCGTCGGACCGCTTGTCGGGCAAGAGCAACTTGATCGCGACGCGCTGGTCTAGGTCGAGGTGCAGCGCGGAAACGACGTGACCCATACCGCCGCGACCCACCACCTTCTCGATGCGAAAGCGCTGATCGAAGATCGCACCCTCGTCGAGGCTGCCAACTTCGGGCGCCAATGACAGCGCTGCGTCTGATGACTCCTTGGACTCCAATTCCCTAGTCCCGGGCCAGAGTCAGCTCAGCTGACCAGGCCCGCCCTCCTCGCAGCCTCAAGCATGCGATACGCTTTGGGTCGGCTCAAGCGCAGTTGTTGCGCGGCCCTGGTCACATTTCCGCCACATTCTGTCAACGCTGCAACGAGCGCGCGGATTTGGCTTTCATCGTAGCTGAGATCGCGACGCTGGCGGCCCGGTACCATCACGTCTTTTTTGCCGCCGCCACGGGGCTCCGCCTCGGCTGGGGGCTTCGCCACGGAGCTTGGCAGACCTTCGAGTAACGCCGCCTCCAGCTTGGCGCCCTCGGGTGGCGCGAGCGCGAGCCGGCGCGCCAAAGTGTCGAGCTCCCGGACGTTGAGCGGCCAGTCGTGCAGGCACAATCGCTCGACGAAAGCCTGCGAAGGCTGCGGGCGACGGGCCGAGTGGAGCTCGTAGAGGGCGCAGAACAGCTCTGGCACTATTTCTCTGCATTGTCCGAGCGCCGGTAGCGAGATCACCGTCCTCTCGAGTCGGGCGCGCAAATCGGCCCGGAAGCGGCCCTGTTCGACGGCCTGGCTGAGCGGCACCTGCGAGGCGGCCATGAATCTCACGTCCACCGCGACCGGGCGCGTTTCGCCCAGGGCAAGCACTTCACGATTTTCGATGACGCGCAGGAGCATGGCCTGGACTTCGAGCGGGAGCTCGATGAGCTCGTCCAAGAGCAGGGTTCCACCCTGCGCCGCTCGGATGTGTCCGGGGCTGGCCTGCTCTGCACCCGTAAATGCGCCCTTGCGGTAGCCGAACAGCTCGGCCGGCGCGACGGCCCTGGAGTAGACCGCGCAATTTACGGCGAAAAAGCCGCCGCGGCGACCGCTCCATGCGTGGATGGCCTCGGCAAAACGCTCCTTGCCCGTACCGGTCGCTCCCTCGAGCACGACCGGTAGATTCGAGCCCGCAAGCGCCTTGGCGCGCGCCACGACGGCCCGGTGCGCGAGACCGCCGTAGATCTTGGGAGCCAAAGCAGCAAAGCTGAGATCGGCGTCGCGCGGCGCACGCAGGTACACGCCCACGTACTCGCCGATCCGAACCACATCCCCCGCCGCCAGCGCGGCCGCCTTGCTGCGCTTACCGTTGATGAAAAGACCGTTTTTGCTGTCGAGATCGTTGATCAGCCACAGCTGGCCGGAGCGCGCGATACGCACGTGGCGTCGCGAAACCTTGTGTCCCAAAAGCTCGACGTCAGCGTCAGCGTCCCGGCCCAGCGTCATGGACGGTCGCTCGAACCAGAGCGGCGAGCGCGCTGGCAGCGGATAAACCCAGCGGATGACCGGAACCGTGCCGTCGCTGGCCGGGCCTTCGTCACCTTGACTCGTAGTCGTCTGTGTGAGCGCCCCTGACATCATCGCTAGCGAGACTACACCCGCTGGGCGTCCGACAGCGAGAGCGCTCAGCCTTTACACTCCCGGTCGCATTTCCCAGCCCTAGCTGGAGCGTGCTCAGAGCTCTTGGTCAGCGTCGCCGAGCTCCGCCGAATACGCGACCACGGCCGAGTTACCGCCGAGCACGCCGAGCGGGCTCCATGGCGGGTTGATCGTGCCCATGCGAGCGCTGTTGCGGTACACGGTTCGAATCGACGCCGCGACTGAGCAACTAAAGCGCCTACCGCAGTTCGGCAAGCGCGAGGGGTACCGTCGGGCAAAACCTGCCCTCGCCGTTGCGGCTGAGCGAGGGTGGTGGGATCAAACGAGCCTGGGGCCAGCACCGACGGCATGCTGCCCCATACGTTGTGCGCGTGCACCGCACCGGCCTGCTCCAGCGTTCGCGCGTAGGTGGGCGTTAGCAGCTCGGGATTGCGCAGCTCGACGGCGTAGGGCAGGCCGCGCGGCAGGTTCTGCAGGAACGCGGCCAGCTTGTCGGCGAAGGCGCGCGGCTCACGCGCGTCTTGCGGGGGGAACTGAAACAGCAAGGCTCCGTGCTAGGCTAGCAGCCTCATGAGGTGGACGAGCTTGCCGACTCCTTCGTGGGCAGCCAATCGTGGCTGGCTGTGCAGCGCACTGCTCGTGCCCGCGCTACTCGCGTGCGGGCAATCCGGGTCGTCGCCCGATAGCTCCGACGGTGGCGGGGGAGGCGTCGCAGCGGCACCGGCACAGGGCGGTGACCCGGCCAACGTGGGAGGCGCGCAGGAGCCCAGCGGGGGTGCTCCTGCCGCCGCCGGCACTGCAGCTGGAGGCATTGGCAGCGGCGGTCGGGCCGCAGCGTGTGGCCTGCCGGGTGGTGATGCGGGCCCTTGTAACGCGCTGTTTCACGCCTGGTTCTTCGACAAAAAGGCGGGGGCTTGCATGCCCTACGTCTACGGCGGGTGCCAGGCGAGCGAGAACCATTTCGAATCTCAGCTCGAGTGCGAGGCTGCTTGCGGTGGTGCGCGCTACAGCACGTGCCCCGCGGCACCGAACGACGGCAGTTGCGACGGCAGTCTCGTCGGGTGTCGCTACACTCCCGAGGGTTGTGCATGTCTGCAGACGTCGGCCTCGTCGTTCAATTGTGTCCCCGCCGATTCCGAATGCGGCGAGGCGAGCGAGTATCCAACGATCTGCACCTGCGCCTCCGGTTCGTGGCACTGTGCGGCGCGCCCCATGCGCTGAGCGTTTGGATCGCGAACGGGCAACGTTAGATTTGCGTTAGTTCTGCGCGGGCCGCGCGCTCGCGGCAGTCCCGGCGCTTGACTGATGCCGCGACGTCGGTTGCAGTCATGCTGACGCGAGGTTCGGGCGGCGCAGCATCGGCGATGCGCGTCGCCAGTTGCGGGAGGCAAGCAGCATGAGACGACGTGCGTTGTTGACGGGTGCCGCAGCGATGGCGGGCGCAGGCCTGCTGATGCCCGAGCGAGCCGGCGCGGGCTGGGGCACGCTCGACCCGAGGACGAACCCTTGGGGCCCGAACGCCTCGAACAGGCCGATCAATCGGATCTTGGAGGTCTTCCTCTACGGCGGGCTATCGCCTTGGGAGACCTTCTACCTGAACCCAGCAACCGGCAGCACGGCTGCTGCTTGTGCCGGCGGCAGCACCTGTCCGATCAGCCCAGACCCCGCGAACAACATGCAATGGGGGACCTACAAGTGTCAGTTCGAGGCGCTGGCGCGCTCGGATACGCGGCGGCCCGCCGGCACCGCCATGACCAAGGAAGTAGTCCCCAACGTCCACTTCGGTCCGCCTACTTGGCCCCTTTGGCGATCGGATCTGTTCGATC
>DATEDZ010000260.1:0-26296 GCA_035281385.1 Polyangiaceae bacterium | reverse complement strand
ATCGACGAAGTCGCCGCTGTCGTGGACGTGCTTCAGACCCCCGCCTTTCTCGTCCGGCAGACGAACTTCATGCAACGCGTCGCGGCGGCGAAGAAACCCATGAACGTCAAGAAGGGCCAGTTCATGGCTCCGTGGGACATGACGAACGTCGTCGAAAAGCTGCGCGAGGTCGGCAACGAGCAGATCATGCTCTGCGAGCGCGGGGTCTCCTTCGGCTACAATACCCTCATCTCCGACATGCGCGCGCTCGAGGTCATGAAGCGCACCGGTTGCCCCGTGGTGTTCGACGCGACGCACTCCGTGCAGCAGCCGGGTGGGCTCGGTACGTCGTCGGGCGGCGACCGAGAGATGGTCCCCGTCCTGGCCCGGGCAGCCGTCGCGGTCGGCGTCGCGGGCGTCTTTCTCGAGACTCATCCCGATCCCGACCGCGCCCTCAGCGACGGCCCGAACTCGTGGCCGCTCGGCAAGATGGAGGACCTCCTGGGCTGGCTCGTGGAGCTCGACGCCGTGACGAAGCGAAGGGCTCCGCCGCGGCAAACCCCTGAAGCGCACGGCGACACGTGATTTCAACGGTCGCCTACGAGTCAGTTGGCGGCAAGGTCCCACTGCCCGTGTTGGCTGTCGATCCCCGGCCCAGTTTTCCGGCACCGCGCGAGCTCGGCCTCTATCGGGTGGAGCTCGAGCTCGAAGGGGACCCGAACGGGTGCGCTCCGGTGCTCGCCTGGGACACCGGCCGTGGTTTCAACGAGGGCCAGCGCCGAGCGTTTCGGCGCTTGCCTAGCGGCCGCTTCCTGGCCGAATGCGCCGTGGACCAAACGTGGAAGCTGTGGCGTTTCGATGCCGGCGCAGCATATGATCCGCTCCTGATCCGCTCCCTCACGCTGACGCCCATCGTTCGGCGGCCGAACCTGCAGCTCGCCGGGCCGTGGAGCGCGATCATCTCGAGGGCAGCTCGGCGCCTCGTCGATCACGTGCTCCGCGCCCACACCACGACCGACCTCACTCTCGACGACGCTCCGCTCCCCGCCGGTTTCGAAGGCGCTGATCATGCCAGCGGCGGCGCAACCCGGTTGCGGCTCTCGGAATCGGTTGGACCGGGCTGGTACATGCTGGAGCTTCGCGTAAGTTTCGACGGCGTGCGGGCAGACACGCGTATCTACCTCGAAGGTGAAAGCGGCGATCGAGCGCTCCTGTTGCTACCGATGCGCTCAGGTCAGCTCGTCAAGCGCCTGGTGCTCGTCGACGCTCCAACGGTCGTTCGTCTGTTGCCGTTGTCCGCGCCGCGCGCGTTCGAGGTGCTCCACTTTCGGCTCGTCCGCGTGCCAGAGCGGTTCGCTCGTTCGCGCATCGAACGCAAGCTTTCGTCTAGGCATCCCCGCTACATGCCGCGGACGGCTCACGTCACGCCCACAGCCATGCAGGTGAGCATTCCGGGCTCGCTCGACACTCGAAGCTTGTGGGCGGAGTACAACCGTGTCTTCGAGCGCTGCGGCGAGCTCGTCAGCTACGAGGAGTGGATCGAAGCGGTCGAACGGCGCGACTGTCCCCGCCTGAGTGAGCAGGCGGCGACCATCCGCAGCTGGCAACAGCGGCCCACATTCTCCGTCGTCGTGCGGGCGCACGACAGCGACGAGGCCGCGCTCATCGGATGCTTGAACAGCGTGCTCGAGCAAACCTACTCTCAGCTAGAGCTGTGCATCGCTGACGACGCTTCGAGCGTGCCGCACGTCAGGCGGATCCTTTCCGACTACGCTGCGCGCGATTCCCGAGTGCGAGTCGTATTTTGCCACCAAGGCAGTAGCCCGGCCGACAGCATCAACGCCGCGCTGGCGCTCGGACGGGGCGAGTACGTCTGCTTCTTGGGTGCCCACGACGTGCTCGCACCGCACGCGCTGTTTTCCCTGGCTCGGGCGCTCCACGCTTCACCCGAGGCCGAGCTGGTTTACTCCGACGAGGACAAGCTCGACGAGCTCGGTAGGCGCTGTGAGCCGTATTTCAAGCCGGATTTCGCGAGGGATCTGCTGTACGGGCAGAACTATGTTGCCCACCTCGCGCTCTACCACCGCAAGCTCGTGGAAGCGGTGGAGGGGGTCCGGCCCGGGTTCGACGGGAGCGAGGACTACGATCTGCTCCTGCGCTGCGTGGCCAAGCTCGGGTACGACAGCAAGATCCTCCACGTCCCGGAGGTGCTCTACCACGTGCGCAAAGCCACCGGGGCTTCGGTCACGAGCCAGCTGGGCGAAGGTGTGGCCACCGAGAGCGCTCGGCGGGCGCTCAGCCAGCATCTCGAGAGCGTGAGCCCCGGAGCTCACGTCAGCGTCACGTCCCCGGGGCTCTATCGCGCGCATTGGCCCGTGCCCACTCCGGCCCCGTTGGTGAGCCTGATCGTTCCAACCCGCGACCGTCACGAGTTACTGGCGAAATGCGTCGACTCGATCCGCAAACACACGACGTACCCCAACTACGAAATCCTGATTGTCGACAACCAGTCGCAGTCTCTGGAGGCTCTGTCCTACCTCGACGCTCTCGCACGTGAGCAGCGCGTCCGGGTGCTCCGCTACGACGCGCCCTTCAACTATTCCGCGATCAACAACTTCGCCGCGCGGGCGGCTCGCGGTGACGTGCTCGGGCTGATCAACAACGACGTAGACGTCATCAATGGCGAATGGCTCACCGAGCTCGTCGGCCACGCGCTGCGCCCCGACGTCGGCTGCGTAGGCGCCAAGCTCTACTACCCCGACGACACGATCCAGCACGCCGGAGTCGTGCTGGGGATCGGCGGCGTCGCTGGGCATTCACACAAGCACTACGATCGGAAGCACGCCGGCTACTTCGGTCGCCTGCGCATCGCGCACAACGTCTCTGCCGTCACGGCTGCCGCGCTCGTGGTACGCCGTGCCATCTGGGACGAGGTGGGCGGCCTGAACGACGCCGAGCTCGCGGTGGCCTTCAACGACGTGGACTTCTGTCTGCGTGTCATGGCCAAGGGCTACCGCAACGTCTGGACGCCCCACGCCGAGCTGTACCACGACGAATCGAGGTCACGCGGCAGCGACGAAGCGTCGGAAAAGGCAGCGCGCTTTCGGAGCGAATGCGAGGCCATGCACCGGCGCTGGGGTCCCCTCTTGGAGCGTGACCCGTACTACAGCCCCCACCTCACGTTGATACGCGAGGACTACTCGCTCAGTCTGTCCAGCGCTCCTACTCCGGTACGAGGCGCAGCGTGAGCGTGCCCACGAGCATTCGCTGCGCCATCAAGCGCGTGACGACGGATGAGGTGAATGGCGTTGTCGTCCGGGACGGCTCGAGCGAGCCGGTCGAGATCGAAGTGCGCGCCAACGGCCAGCCTTGCGCCCTTGGACGCGCCGAGCAGGTGCTCCAAGCCGGGCGTCTCGCCTACCGCGTGCGCGTTGCGCTCACCCCGGGCGACCTGGTCGAGGTACACCCGGCGGGGGGCGCGGTTGGGCGCCGCAGCCATCCGCGTATCGTACCGCCCGCTGGGCCGCTGCCGCGCTTCGGCATAGGGGCCATCTTCCGCAACGAGGCTCCTTACGTCACGGAGTGGGTTGCTCACCATCGCTTGATGGGCTTTCGGGACATCTTCATCGCCGATAACGATAGCGATGACGGCACCTGGGAGCTGCTGCAGGCGATCGAGCAGCTCGGCTACTTGAAGTGCTTTCGGTTCCCCAACCCCCCGGGGCAACGGCCTCAGCTGCCAGCCTATGCGGAGGTGATGCACCGCTTTGGCTCGGAGGTCGACTGGATGGCGTTCATCGACGCAGATGAGTTCGTCTGGCCTACGAACGGCGAGCGCACGGCCATCCCGTCGCTCGCCGGTCTCGCCGCTCGACCGGAGATTGGCGCCATCGTGCTGAACTGGGCAATCCACGGCTCGAGTTGGCACGCGAATCACGCGGCCGGTCTCGTGACGGAGCGCTTCCAGCGCGGCTCGCCGCGTAGCTTGGGCATCAATCATCACTACAAGACGGTGCTTCGCTCCGCGGCGTGGAGCGGCGCGTTCAAGAACCCGCACCTCGCTCGGCTCGATGCTCACTGGCAGGTTACGCACGTGAACGGCGCGCCGCTCGTGCCTCACCGTAGGCACGGCGCAGGACTCAGCGCTGACGTCGTGTGGGATGTCCTCCGGCTGAATCACTACGCCGTGAAGTCCCGCCAGGAATTCGACGAGCGCAAGCGACCGAAAGGCCGCGTCTCGCACCCCGGCGAAAGGAGCGAGACGTACTTCATCATCCACGACCGCAACGACACTCCCTCTCCCGTCCCCGAGTGGTCCCGCTCGCTCCTGGCGGCGGAAGTCGCTCGAATGGAAGCGGAGCTGCTCTCGGCGGGGCACGCGCCTCCCGAGCGTCCGACGGCGGCGGCCGTGCTCGTTGCCCCGTTCGAGGGCGCCCAGGGCAGCCTCGACGACGTGCGGCTGGACGAGGGGCAGTTGGTCTTGAGCGGGTGGGCGCTAGAGAGCACGGGCGCTGCGCCAGAACGTCTCGCTGTCGAGTTTGGGGAGCTGCGCTTCGAGTCGGGTTCGTTCCGGCGCCTTGCTCGAATGGACGTCAAGCGCAAGTATCCGATGTGCACGCTCGAGTGTGGCTATGAATGGCGCATCCCGACGAGCGCCCTTGTCAGTCCTTTCGAGCGGCCGCCGAAGCTCCGGCTCTACGCCGAGCTGCATGACGGCGGGTGGTCAGCGCCGCTATCCCATCGCGCCGTCCGCTTTGGTCCCAGCGTCACCGAGCCACCGAAGCGTGAGTCCCTGCCACTGGACGCGACTTCCGCGACAGCTGTAGGATTTCAAACTGAAGGATGACGATCCGACGATGAAACAAGACAAGTTAAAGGTCTTCATCGGCTACGACAGCCGCGAAACCATTGCCTGGCAGGTTTGCCAGCATTCGCTCCTGCGCCACGCCGAGACCGAAGTCGAGATCTATCCGATCAAGCAGCAGACCTTGCGTGAGCTAGGCTTGTACACGCGCCCGCGCGACGCGACGGCCTCTACCGAATTCTCGCTGACGCGCTTCTTGACACCGTACTTGGCCGCGCACGACGGCTGGACGGTGTTCGTGGACTGCGACTTCCTATTCACCACGGACATCGCGAAGGTCTTGGATGGGCTCGACCGGTCAAAGGCGGTCCATGTCGTCCAGCACGACTACACCCCTGCCAACCGGGTGAAGATGGACGCACAGGCGCAGACGATCTACCCACGCAAGAACTGGTCGTCTTTCATGTTGTTCAACAACGCCCATCCAGTCGTGAAGGCGCTGACGCCCGCCGTGGCGAACCAAGCCTCGCCGGCATTCTTGCATCGCTTGCAGTGGGTTCCCGACGACTCCCTGATCGGATCGTTGCCGCGCACCTGGAACTTCCTGGTCGGTGAGTACCCGAAGCCGGCAGAGCTTCCGTACGCGATCCACTACACCAACGGTGGTCCGTGGTTCGAGAACTGGAAGCAGGTCGACTACGGGGATCTGTGGTGCGCGGAGCGAGACCTGTACCTCTCTGGAAGGGAAGTCGCGCACGCGGAGCCCGACGCCAGGGGAATGACGGGATGAGCCAGATCGTGCCTTTTTGGCGCCGCTGATAGAGGTCGCTTGGCCCCGTAGCTTTCCAGTGAAAGAGCGGATGATGCCATCATGACGCCGCGCATTCTCAGGACCGTTAGCGACATGGCGTTCAAGACCGAGGCAGGTCTTCGGCGCTGCGTCGCGATGCTGCGGCGGTTGCGTCGAAAGACGAGCCAGCACGACCACGCCGCTGCAGAGCTGATCGCAGAGAGCGAGCTGTTCGATGGTGGCTGGTATCTCGCGCACTATCCGGAAGCCGCGAAAAGCGGCATGCAGCCGGCCCTTCATTACGTGTGCGTCGGCGCAGCGCAGGGTAACGACCCAGGGCCATCCTTCAGCTCGAGTGGTTACCTCGCACGCTATCCCGATGTGGGTGCGGCGGGAATGAATCCGCTCCTCCACTACCTCCGGTTCGGAAGCGAAGAAGCGCGAGACGTCGCTGCTGCTGGCACGACGAGACGAGCCCTACCAAGGGCAGCAGGGCCGTGGGACGTGCCTTGCGAGGCGCCGCTCGCGGCGCCTTCGCCGGTTCGCTTCTCGCTCGAGCCGTGGCTGGCGGAGCCCGACAGGGCAACGAGTCTGCCGCCTGCTTCCCGACTCGATGGGATAACGCTGTCTTTGTCTGGAGTCTCGTTGGGTTTCGTGGGCGCCGAGGGCGGGGGAAAGCTGAAGGTCGTGGCGGCATTCGCCCGGCTGTCGGGCGTCGATGTCGCCGAGGCCCTTGTGATTGGTAACGGGACCGCGCCGGCCGCCGCCGAGGCGAACAGTGGCACGCCCGGGCGCGATACCATGCTCTCCCTGGGCAGCGCCGCGGGCTTCGATTTCGGCGACGTCTGGTTCATCAACGATCGCGATCTGCGAGCTCGCCTCAATGCACCTCCGGGCTGCATGCAGCGCTTCGTGCTGAGCTGCTATCAGTTCGCCCCCGCGCTACGACCTCCCGCAGAGCAACGAGCGACAGAGCGGCGACTGCTCCGGCTTGCAGATCAAGTCGCTCCGCGGGGCGAGCTCGACTTTGCTGACATCTCCACGGAGAATCCTTACCTTCCGCTCCTGTTCACGCTCACCACCGCAGGCGGGGCGATGATTGCTGCGACTTTGCTTCCGTTCCCATCGCTCTGTCGCGGCGGAGCGCACTACGGCGAGCTGCTCTCGGCGAGCGATGGAAAGGACTATCTCACCGCGCTGCGCGCGGTGTCCCATCTGCTACTGGAAGAGCGTCTTTCGGACGCGGGGCCACCCGCCCTTGCGCGCATCGAGGTCGATCTGAGGGACGCGACCGGCGCCGAGCGGATCTTCTCGGCGGATCTGCGCAGCTGGCTCGGCCATGAGGGGGGCGTGACGATCGCCCCTGCGGCTCCCGCTCGCAGCTCAGAAGGACGGGCGGTCCGCTATCTGGAAGAGTCGGTGACTACTCCCGCGCCGGCGGAGCCAAGCGCCACGAGTCCCTTCATCCTGCGCCTTCCCGCCGATGCGATTCCCTCGCTGCGCGTGCTGGTGTCGCGGCAGCTGCCATGGCCGCACGACGGCCAGCAGATGGTCGGCGCGTTCGTCGTGACGGCCAAAGCGGATGGGGCGCCTCGATGGTGCATCATGCCCCCGGCGCACGCGGACCTCGTGGGGTTGCAGCCCGAAGGCGGCAGCGGTTTCCCCATCCTCCTCGGCAGCGGCAGCGCGAGGCGGGCACCGGCGCCAAAGCAGCGAGCGGTGCACCCGGAGCCGCTCTTGCTGGCCCTGCGCTTCTGCGATCTGTCCCAAGCCCAAACCTCGAGGCTCGTCGGCCCCGTTGCGCTTGAGGCACCTGGGCCGCTGCTGCCGGCGGTAGGCGTCAACTACCAAAGCCAGCTCTCGGTCTTGCATCATGTCTCGGGCTCGGCCGCTCATCTCGAAGCTTTCCTGGAGTCGCTCCAGCGCCAACGGATCCCTGCTGCACCCGAGGTCATCCTCGTGCTCGCGGCCGACCGCAGCGACCACGCTGCATTCGCGGACGACCTTCTGCCGCGCTACTTTCCGGAAACGGGACGGATCGTGCGTGGCCCGGCGCGCGCTGACCGGGCGGAGCGCCTCCAGGCCGCCGCGGCGACGGCGCAAGGGCAGTTTCTCCTCTTCGTCGGCGACGACGTCGTTCTGCACGACGCGCGAACGCTGGTCACGCTGCTCACGCTGGCGCACCACGAGCGAGCAGCCTCCGCTTCGTGCCTGATGATCGCCACGGACGCTCCGGGGCAACCGAAGCGAATGAAGCTCGTGTCCGGTGGCTACTATCGCCATGAGGCTTCCAGTGGGTCGGATGCGAAGTCGATCTACGTAGGCGCCTGCGCCGATATCGCCGCGCTGCCACCGGCAACCTGGCCCGTGGCTGCCAATGACCCGCGAATCTTGATGGTTCGCAGCGATGTCCGGCGGAAGCTCAGCGGTTTTTCGGTGGCTGGAGAGCAGGCCGAGCTCGACGAAGGTGTTCGCGCGGCGATGGCGGGCTACTCCCACTATTGCACCTCGGCCATTTCGGTGACGCTCCTCGGCGACGTCGCTGGCTCATCTGCGCTCGCCGCGGCGCCACTTTCGCCAGCCACTCGCGTGGGAACCGTGCTTCGGAGGCTGGTGGCATGAAGATCTGTGTGCTCGCTGCCTCGGCGAGCAACCTTGCGAGCGCGGGTGTTCGCGTTCGCTACCGGCGCATCGAAGGTCCGCTTTCAGAGCTCGGGCACGAGCTGTCCGTCCTGCCCATCACGGAGTTCAAACGACCCCGGGACTTCAAGCACGACGTCTACATCGTCAGCAAGTGTTACGACGCCCGCGCATTGGTGGCGGCACGGCTCATTACCGCGCGGGGCGGCGCGCTCGGCGTGGATCTGTTCGACGATTACTACAGTCAGATCAGCGACAGTCGGTTCACTTGGCACCGCGAGTGGCTGACCGCGCTGCTCGCTTCGGCCGATTTCGTGCTTTGTTCGACCCCCGCCATGCAGGCGATCGCGCAGCGAATCGCTCCGAACCATCCGGCGCACGTCTTGAACGATCCCTACGGGCAGCTCGACCGCCGCGCCATGGCCGCGGCTCTGGCACGTAAGCTCGAACGGCTTCACCAGACTCGAACGCTGCGCCTGGGCTGGTTCGGCGTCGGCGACAATCCGTATTTCTCGCTGGGGCTGGCCGATCTCGCGGCTTTTGGTGGCGAGCTTGCCCGATTGCGCACGAGTCGATTCGATGTTCGTCTCGAGATCCTGACCAGCCGCAGCGCGGTGACGGCCGACGCGCTGGCGGCGCTGCGTCGACTCCCGGTGCCATTCGAGCTCGACGAGTGGAGCGAGCAGCGGGAGGCGGCGCTGCTCGAGCGCTGCACGGCCTGTTTTCTGCCCGTGAATGCCCAAAGCTTCAGTGTTGCCAAGTCGCTCAGTCGCGCCGTGACTGCACTCACGGGGGCAACCCAGGTCTTGTCGGCTGGGTATCCGCTCTATGAATCGCTGGGCGAGTTCATCTATCGCGATGCCGGGCAGCTCCTGGCCGATCTGGAAGATCGCCGTCCCCGGCTGCGAAAAGAGACGCTCGAGTCTTTTACCCATTTGATGGAGAGCTACGCGTCGCCCACCGCAGAGGCTTACAAGCTCTCGGCGTTTCTCCCGAAGTCTTCGCAGAGGAAAGCGGCGCAGATGCCCGATCTCGCGGTCGTGCATGGACCGTACAGCACGCGCGATACTCACCTATTCGTCCAAAGGATGGGTGGCTTGTCTGTCGCGAGCCCCTTCGCAAAACAGCAGCTGCCCTACGACCTTCGTTTCATCTTGCGTCCGGATGGCCCTGGCATCGAACTCTTGATCGCGAGCGGCAAACGTCGCAAGCTTTCGCCGAAGTTCGCAGCGCATCTCGTGCGGGATAGCAATTTCCTGGACGCGCCCTATCACCGCTTGGACCTTGCCCACCTTGGGGGTGACGCCGACTGGGATACGACGCTAGGCCGGCTGCCCAACCCGGCGGCGATTTCTGCGGTGCTCGGGGATGGTATGGCGTTCGTGGAGCGCGCGCTGGCGCTGCTATTCCCGGGCATTACCTGCGTTCGGAGTCTTGCCCGGCGCCCAGCCGCCGAGGAGTACGCCGCATGACGTCTCGCGCTCACGCCATCTTCGTGATCAACCTGCTCCAGGATGTGAGCGTCTTGCGGCCGCTGGCATTCATGGCGGCGCGTGACTTCGGTTTTTCGACCGCGTTTCTCGTGGCGGACCTGTTTTCGAAACGAGACGTCTCCGGTACATGGCGGCGCGAGCTCGACGAAATGGCAAGGGCGGTCGGCGCGGCCATCCTTCCCTATGACAACGAGATGGACGCGTGGCGCCATCTGCAGGGCAAAGGGGGACTGCTGTTCGCAGGTAGTGAATCCAATCTCGCGGCCCACGCAGCGACCCACCGTCTGTTTCGCGCGGCGCCGCCGTCTTTCATCACCATCGCGGTGCAGCATGGCTTCGAATGTGTCGGTCTCCTTCAAAGTCGAGAGCATGATCTCGCGCATGGACGCGAGGTAGCGTTTGCCGCCAATGTGGTGTGCGTCTGGTGCGACGATGCGCGCCTGACCTCGCTGGCACCATCGCAGCGCTCGAAGCTGCACGTCACCGGCCCCTCGGCGCTCTTGCAGACCAGCCCGCGCGCCGCCAGCCGCGGCTCCCGCGGGCTGGTCTGCGAAAACCTGCACTCGGTGCGGTTCAACGTCGCTCACGACTCGAAGCCCGACTTCTTGGCGGTCTTCAGCGAATTCTGCAGCGTTCTTTTGAAAGAGAATCGCGAGGTGGTCCTGCGACCGCATCCCGGCGGCCAATGGGTGGAAAAAATTCGCATCGATCTCCCGAAGAACGTCACGGTCAACAACAATCCGATCTACAAAGTGGACCTTTCCCGCTACGCCTACGGTGTCTCCGCCCCCTCCTCCATTTTGATCGATATGGTCCTTGCTGACATTCCAACTGCAGTCTGGTGCGGTAGCGCCGGTGTCATCGACGCGGGCAACTACCGAGGGCTGACCCAGCTTAGCTCCCTCTCGGATTGGCTGGATTTCAGCCGCGAGGCGACGGCGCATCCCGGCCGCTTCCTCGAGGGGCAGAAGACCTTTCTCGAGGAGCAGAAGATGCCGCTCGATCCGGCCGATGTGTACCGGCGCTACGCTGCGCTGTTTCTGGCAGCGGCGCGGCGCGTGAACGAGCCCTCGCAGTGGGCAGGAGCGGCGGTTCCGTGAAGGCACTCTTGCGACCGACCATGTCTACGACGGCCGATGCGGCTGCGCGCGAGGGGTTCTCGGGGAACTACGGGGCCCCCGCGCCGGACACCGAGGTCGGGGCCGAGCTGCAAGCCCGGCTTGCCGACACGGAGGCTCGCCTCGCGGATGCCCTGAATCGTCTTTCCTTTCGCGAAGCGGAGCTCGCTGCATTCGCTCCCGAAGGCGCCACCCCCCCGCGGCGAGCCGTCTTGATGGCAAGGGTCGCGGAGCTCGAGCAGGCGAGCGAGGGCCAAGAGTCCGAGCTCCAAGACCTGAGGAGCATCGCGAAAGCGCGCGAAGCCGAGCTCGGCAAGACGAAGGCCAAGCTCAAGGCGCTCGAGAAAAGCGCCAAGCTGCGCGAGGCCGATCTCGTCCAGACGAAGGCCAAGCTCAAGGCGCTCGAGAAGAGCACCAAGGTGCGCGAGACCGAGCTCGTCCAGGCGAAGACCAAGCCCAAGGCGCTTGAGGCCGCGCTGGAGCAGGTGCGCTCTACGGGGCTATGGAAGGTTGCTCGTAAGTCCATGCTGGCAGCCGGCAAGTCGCTGGGCATCGCAAGCAAGCGGCGAAAGGGTCGTACCGAGCGCGAGAACCTGCGCCGCCACATTGAGCTTCTCGCAGCAAGCGGGCTGTTCGACCGCAACTGGTACCTCGCCGCGTACCCCGATGTGGCCAGGGCGGGAGGAATCGACCCGGCGCAGCACTACCTTCGCTATGGCGCCGACGAGGGTCGCGACCCCGGGCCACGTTTCTCCACGCGCAAGTATCTCAAACGGTATCCGGACGTAGCGCGAGCGGGAATGAACCCGCTGCTACACTATCTAGAGTTCGGTTTGGACGAGCAGCGCGCGATTTTCGCTGCGAACAGGAACGTCGCCGTTGCGACGGCCTCGGCAGTCAAGCTGCCGAAGCGCCCGACGCTAGAGCCTGAGCCCGCCCTTGGCGCGGCGACGGTGTTTTCGTTGCCACCGGTCCGTCGTGAAGAAGCAGCCTGGATCCGGCACGAGGCGTTGTGCCGCCGCGAGGGGCGCACGACCCTCGAGCTGCACGGTACCATTCTCGGTTGGCTCCCGTCTTCTGCGCAGACGGTCGGGACGGACTCCTTCGCGTCACTCCCAGTGATCGGCGCCGCGGCGCTTTTCTGCCGCATGATGCGGCTGGGTGATGCCAAGGGGTTAGGCTGCTTCGAAGCCGATGCCGAATTCGCGCTGCCACCGGCTGACCTGCAGGGCGCACCGCTCGGACGCCACTTCCTCCCCAACCCCGGCCCGATCGATCTGGCCGATGCGTGGTTTGCGAGCGCACGCGATTTGCGTCTTCGCTTTGCGAGACCGACGCCCGTTCTGCGCTTCTTCCAATGGGATCGGCACGCCGGGAAAGTGGTGTTGCTGAGCGAAGCTCACGTTCAAACAAGCAACGGTCTTGCGGACATTCCCACCGTGAATCCACTCTTGCCCATCCTCGTCGCAGCTAGCGATGCCGAGGGGGTTCTCGAGGGGCTGTTCCTGCTGCCATTCCCTTCGCTGTGCCGAGGTGGCTGTCATCATGGCGAGCTCTTGGCCGGTGAGGGTGGAAGCCTCATGGAGCGCTTCCTGGCGATCTCCACCGCCCTGGCTGAGGCGTGGCTCACGGGCGATCGGGAAGCCTTCACCATCGGCCGCATCGATGTCGATCTCGCGAACGCTCGCGGCAGCGAAATCATCTTCTCGCGTGCCGTGCAGCTCTGGCTCGATAGCTGTTTCGATGTCCGCTGTCGCCCAATCAATGGAGCGGCGATCGCCGATGAGCGAGTCCGCCTTTACCTCGAAGAGCGCTTGCGCGGCGTAGCGGACAAAGCCGAGGGGCTCTCCGAGCGCGAGCGGTCCGCCAGCTACGCTTTGCAGATCGGTGCGGGCGCCATTCCGTCGCTGCAAGCGATCGTGGCGAGGGGTGCGCCACCGGTGGGTTCTGCTGGACTGGGTGCATCGATCCTGGTCGACGGTGCGACAGGAAAGCCGCGGTGGCTGCTCGATCTCGCCCGGCTCGACGCCGGGCTGCTCGAGAGTCTATGGACCGACGGGGCCCCGTCGCCGAAGGTCATCCCCCTGCGTGAGCGAGCGAGCCAGGCGGACCACCCCGCGGCGATCGACGCTGCCCACGGGTTCGCACTCGCGCTCACTGCGTGCAACGACGGCGCAGCTCGGGTCGAGCTCTTCGTGCCTACCACGCGCCTGGCCAAGAGCGGCCGCGCAATCCGAAATCCCTCCGCGCAGCCCGAGATTTCCGTGCTTTGCCCATATGGGGGTGACGAGCGACGCTTCGCGGCTTTCCTCGATTCGCTGAGGCTGCAGACGAACGTGACCAACTTGGAAGTCATCGTCACTGCCGCGTCGGGGCGCACGGAATCCGGAGCCTCGTTGGAGGCCATCGTGCGTCGCTTCTTTCCCGACGGCAAAGTGATCCCCTACGACGATGAGATGCTACCGGGAACGCGACTGAACCTCATGGCCGAGCGCGCTCGCTGTGATCTGTTGTTGGTTGCCGCGGGCGTCTTGCTCCACGATCCGAGTACCCTCGACGTGCTGCGACACATCGCTGAGGACGAGAAAGCGGCGACCGCCAGCTGCGTTCTGCGCGGTGTCGCCGCTGCCGGGGCCGCCGGTCCGGCGCATTTGCATTGCGCTGGGTTCTACCCCGACGGCAAAGAAGAGCCCCGCGGTGTCGTGGCCACCTTCGCACGGATCGATTCTCCTGCGCCGCTCGGAAGCGGGACCTATCCCATCGCCGCCAACCCGCCGCCGCTATTCATGACCCGCAAGACAACCTGGCGTAAGCTCGGCGGTTTCAACGAGACGCTGTCCGAGCTGGCAACCGTGGCCATCGATTTCGCGGTCAGGGCGACCACGCGCGGCGATGTGCACCTCTGCACATCTGCGCTCAGCGCTACGGTCATTGACGAGGCGATCGCGGTCACGCCACGAACGATATCGCTTCCTTCGGCGACGCCGCCGCTTGCCTGGCGCGACGCGGCTGCCCGCTCGGTCGTCGTGAGGACCCTGGTCCCATGAGGGGCCCTATCCGCATTTGTGTTCTCGTTTCGTCGGACGACTCGTTCCGACAAGCCCGGGCGCGGAGCCGCTACCTGCCGCTGGGCGCCGAGCTTTCGAAGATCGGAGCCGAGCTGGAGATCCTGCCCATCGGCAGCATAGGCCATACGCACGATCTGACCCACGACGTCTACATCGTGAGCGAGCGCTACGACACGTTTCCCTTGCTTCTGGCGCAGTATTTGAGGCGTTCCGACAAACGGATCGGCATCGATCTCGTCGAGGATCACTTCAGCGCAGACGTGGCTGGCGATCCGTTGGCTGGATGGTTCTCCTCGATGGCCGAGGCGTCGGACTTCCTGTTGTGTACGACGCCAAGCCTCAAAGCCGCGGCAGAGCAGCACGCGCCGGGCCTACCGAGCCATGTACTGGGCGAAAGGTACCCGCCCTGCGACGCCGCGACGCTCGCGCTGGTACTCGGTGACAAGCTTGCACGCTTCGCCCGAGGCCGCCGTTTGACCGTGGCTTGGTTGGCGATGGCGAGCCACCCGCTGGTTCCCGTGGATCTCGCCGATCTCGGCTCCTTTGGCGAGGAGCTCACGCGTCTCGGCGCACCGGGCGTAGCGGTTCAATTGGAGATCCTGACTCAAGGTCGAGTTCGCGCCGACGGTTTCGCCAGTCTCAGCCGCCTTGGTCTCCCGTTCGAGATCTACGACTGGAGCGAGGAGCGGTACGACGCTCTCTTGCGTAAGAGCCAGGTTTTTTTCTTGCCGGTTGATGCGCAGGCATCACGGTCGTCCCTTCCCGAGAGCCAGGCGATCGCGGCGCTCCTTTCGGGCAGTCAGGTGCTCGCGACCGGCTATCCGCTGCCGGCGCGGCTCTCGCCCTTCGTCTACCGGGATGGGCAGCAGCTGCGGGATGACCTCCTCGCTGCGAGCCCCGCTCTGCGCGAGCGAAACGCGGCCGAGCTCGCGCAGCTCTCGAGAGCTGCTCCTCTCGAGGACGCCGCGTCCGAGCTGCTGACATTCCTCCGTACCGTAACCAGGAACGAAAAGACCTCACGAGTCGCAACCCAGGGTCCCGTGGCCGCCGTCCTTCACGGTAGAAACTCGCCGACGTCAGCACACAAGCACGCGCAGACACTCGAAGCTCTGTCGGTGGCCACGCCCTTCGCACTCGCGAAAAAATGGAACTTCGACGTCCGTTTCGTCCCACGTCCCTCGGGTGAGGGGATGGATGTGTTGATCTCCCAATCGCAGCGCTCTGTCTTGGCGCCCGAGCTACATGAGCGACTCGTGCCGGCGGAGAAGATCCTCGCGACTTCCTACAGTCGTATCGGGCTCGAGGAGGTGCTCCCCGATGTCGTGTTCGATGGACTGGCCCTGGCTGCGATCGACGATCCGGCAGCGTGCGCGGCCGCCTACGGTCCCGTGGCCACGTTGGTGGAGCGAGCGCTGAAGGTGCTGGTTCCAGGGATCAGCTGCTTCCACTCCGACAACTCTTCTCTGCCTTTGCGAACCGCATGAAGCCACACGCCGTATTTCTCATCAACCTGGTACAGGACGTGAACATCTTGAGGCCGCTCGTGGTGATGGCGGCACGTGATCTCGGCCTCGTCGCGGAAGTTCTCGTGACGCGCACGTTTGCCGGGCGAGACCGGCTCGGGATTTGGCAGCGGGAGTTGGCCGAGCTGGGCGAGACCACCGGTGTGCCAATCACCGTGTTCCATGACGAGCGGGAGGCCGCCAGGCTCCTCGCGGGCAGCGGAGGCATCGTCGTTGCAGCGAGCGACACGAATTTCGAAGGGCACCGCGAGGTTCACGATGTCATGCGGCTCGCCCCTTCGTCTTTCGTCAAGATCACCGTCCAGCATGGCTTCGAGTGCATCGGCTTTCTGCAAAGCCGGGATCAAGACCTCGCCCATGGCCGCGAAGTGACGTTTGCCGCCGACATCGTCTGCGGCTGGTGCGAGAGCGATCACCTGACCGCCATGGTGGACTCGCAGCGCCCGAAACTTCACGTCTCCGGCCCGACCTTCGTCCTGCAGCAGCCTGCGCGCGCCGCTAAGCGTAGTGAAAGCGGTATCGTCTGCGAAAACCTGCATTCGGTGCGTTTCCGTACCGCCGGCGACTTTGGACCGGACTTCGTAGGCACCTTCGAGGCGTTTTGCGCCGCGCTTGCCCACGACCAGCGCGAGGTGGTTCTACGCCCCCATCCGGGCGGGCAATACGTGCTCAAGAACGAGCTGCAGCTGCCCCCGAACGTGCGGCTCAACAATCACCCCATCTACAAGGTCGATATCAGCCGCTACGCCTACGGCATCTCCGCTCCCTCCTCGATTCTCCTCGATATGGTGGTTGCGAGCGTTCCCACGGCCGTGTGGCGCGACGGTGGCAAAGTCATCGACGTCGGTAACTATCGAGGTCTCACCGAGATCAGTAGCGTTGAAGACTGGGTCGAATTCAGCCGTGAGGCGACCGCTCATCCGGAGCGGTTCCGCGAGCGACAAAGCCGTTTTCTCGAGCAGCTGAAAATGCCACTCGACCCGGTGGACGTGTACCGCCGCTTCTCGACGCTCTTGGCCGAAACGGCGCACAACCCCACCACCGTTGCCGCTCACCCGGCCGAACGCGAGCGGGTGCTGTTCGTAGCCAACGGCGTTGTCCCCACCCTGCAGCTCAGTTTCCTGAGGCCCCTCGCCGCGCTGGTCGACGCCGGAGACATTGCGTTCGACATCCTCACTGAAGTGGAGCTGCGAGATTTTGACGAGAGCGCCGATGAGGGCGTCGACGCTAGGCTCGGGAAGCGCTTGGCTCTCTTACGACCGTCGCTCTTCGTCTTCTGCCGTTATAGCGGTCCACATGTAAAAGTCATGACCTCCTGGGCCCGGCGGCGGGGCATTCCCGTGATCTTTAACATCGACGACGATCTGCTGAACGTTCCCCGGGCCATCGGTGACAAGAAACACGAGTTTCACAATCAACCGGCTCGGCTCGCAACGGTGCGGCACCTGCTCGACACGAGCGATCTCGTTTATTGCTCGACCGAGCGGCTGCGCGAAAGGCTGAGTAGTCTCGGCTGCTCGTCGCCGCTGTTTGCAGGCGCGATCTACGCCTCGGGCGAGGTCATCGCCGAGGCGGTGGAGCGGCCCGTTCGAAAGGTGGGCTACATGGCGAGCGCGGACCACGCCCATAACCTCGACATGGTCCTACCAGCGCTGGTCGCCTACCTGCGCCGCCATCCCGAGATGACATTCGAGCTGTTCGGTTCGATCCCCCGTCCTGCGGCGCTCGACGAGTTTGGCGATCGCGTGCAAACGGCTCCGCCGATCAAGAATTACGAGCGGTTTCTCACCGAATTCGCAGCACGTCAATGGGACATCGGAATTTGCCCGCTCGTGCCCATTCCCTTCAACCTGATGAAGACGAACGGCAAGTGGGTGGAGTATACCTCCGCCGGCATCGCGGTCATCGCCAGCCGCAGCACGATCTACGACGACTGCTGCGCAGACGGTTGCGGCATGCTGGCCACGACCGAGGAAGAATGGCTGGCGGCGCTCGAAGAGCTCAGCGATCCGGCAGTACGCCACAAGCAGGTCGTGAACGCGCAGAACAAGCTGCAACGCGAATACGCCTTGCCGCGCCTTCGCGAACAGGTGGAGGGAGTATTCGAACGCGCTCGCGCGGAACGTTCGAGAAAGCCAAAGCTAGGCACAGCGCTCGCCGACGCCGATCTGCACGCCGACGCAGAAAAAGCATTGCGCCAGGCTCTCCGTTTGCGCACCGGAGACGTGAAGACCCGCAAAGCATTGACCCGGGCCGTCATCAAGACGGGGGATGAGCACCGGATTCTGCGCTATGTGCAGGGTGCCATTGCGGGCGACACAGCGGATTTCGAATGCCATCGCTGGCTCGCCCGCTATCACGCCAACCATCACGATTGGCCGTCCGCCCTGGAAAGCGCGCGGAACGCCCTCGCGATGGACCCCGCGCACGCGTCCTCGCGGTTGTTGGTAGTTCGCACGCTCATGCACCTTGGACGCTTGCCGGAAGCTTTGGATGAGCTGGATGTCCTGGCCGCGCTCAAGACCAACCAGGTCGATGTGCTGCAGTTGAAGGCGGACATTTTCGTCCGTTTGGCGCGGCTCGATGACGCGATCAACCTCTACAGCACGGCACTTCGCGCCGAACCCGATCACCCCCTGATAAGCCACCGGCTGAGTTACGCCTTGCTGTTGAAAGGCGACATCGCGGGCTTTCATCGGTTTCACGAAAAACGTCGCCAGATCAGCACCTTTATCGAGAACAACAAGGACTACCCGTTTCGGGATTGGAACGGCGAGCTCTCGATTGAAGGCAAGCTGCTAGTGTGGTCCGAGTTTGGGCTGGGCGTAGGGCAGAACATCCTGCACATGACTTTTCTCAGGTCGCTCGCTTCGCTCGGGCTCGAGGTCGTCTTCGAGGTCGAACCGCGCCTCGTCGCCCTCTGTCGTCGGTCTTTTCCCGAAATGACGATCGTTGCCAACGATGCGGAGCTGCCCGCGGGTATTAGTCACCATACTCCGATTGGAAGTCTGTCGCGATGGTTCAAGCCCGATCTCGCATCTTTCGAGTCGCTGCAGCCCTACTTCATGCCCGATGTGCGAGCCGTCGCGGTGCATCGCGAACGGCTGCAGCGCGCGGCCGGGAAAGGGCAACTCCTGATTGGCATATCCTGGACATCGAATAACCCGTTCGTGGGAGATGTAAAATCCGTTCCGCTCGAACGATTGCTCGATGCAATCGCAATGCAAGGCATCACGCTCGTTAATTTGCAGTACGGCGATCATTCGCAGTCGATCGCTCTGGCCGAAGCCAAGACGGGCGAGCGTATGCTGGACAGCGGCGTCGACAACAGCAACGACCTGGACGGCCTTTCGGCAGTCGTTGCGGCGATGGATCTGGTGGTGTGCATCGGTCATACCACGGCTCACATGGCAGGCGCGCTCGGCACGCCGAACTTCGTCATGCTGCCCGCGGCCCCGTTTGCACATTGGTTAGCCCAGGGCGAAAATTGCATCTGGTATCCCGCCACGAAGCTCTTCCGCCAGGCGCCCATCGATGACGGCTGGGACGTCGTGCTCGACCGGGTGCGACGCGCTTTGCGCGACTTCGCTAACCGTTACGACCCGCAATCCTGGCTTGCCACCACTTTGGTGCAGGGACTGCGTCCGTTGCCCGCTCAGGCCGGAGCAACGTCTCGAGACGTCGGTCATGCCGTCACATCTTTTGCGGCTCAGGGCGCCTACCGATCAGCGCGGGAATTGATCGGTCGCCTTCTTTCGGACCATCCATCGAGGAAACCGCAGGTGCAGCGCGGTCAGCTGCTTGCGCGTTTGGGACATTGGGAAGACGCGCGCGCAGTCTTTACTTCGCTGCAAACGGACGAAGGACGCGACCGGGGGATCGACAAGCAGATCCTGTCCGTGAGCCTCAAAATGCATGATCTGGAATACGCGCTCCCCATCGCCCGACATCTGGCGGATGAAGAAGCGGCCTATCGCCTGGTCGCGGCAAATATCCTCTATCGCCTGCGACGCAACGAGGAAGCTCTGGAGGAGCTACGCGCGGTATCGGTGGAGGCACCGCAAACGGAAGGCTTGAGCACCCTGTTCGGCAACCTTCTGCTCGAGGCAAACGAGCTCGAGCGCGCTGAACGCTATCTCGCAAATCAGGCCGCAATGAGACGGCGAATCGAAGACTACACGCTCCTCGGAAGAAGTTTATCGGCTCAGGGGCGACATGAGGAGGCGCTAGCTGTCTTCGAAAAAGGGCGATCGGAGGATGATCCTGCCGCAAACTTCTGGCGAACGCAGGAACGGGTGGAATGCGGTGCAGTCCGGCTTGTTCCGCTGCCGCCGCTGCTCGGGGACGTTCCGACCGTCGCTCCAAACGATGTCGTCATCTTCTTGGCGGTCGACAATACTTATTTCTGGCAGCACGCTCTTGTTTTGCTCGGGTCGCTCGGACGCCGCTCGCCGAGTATCAAATGCCATGTGCACGTCATCAATCCCGACCCCCGAGTCCGGCGCGCAGTCGAAGCCATCGCCAGGATGCTCCCGGATCTCGGGCTCAGCTATTCCTACGAACAGGCCAATTTCGACGGATGCAGCCAGGTCCATATCCGGACCTACTACGCCTCAATACGGTTCGTGCGGTTTGCCGAGATCTTCGCGCGGTCGCCCGCAGTTTATTTGTGCCTCGATGCCGATTGTATCGTGCGCGCCGACGTCGCAGCGCGGGTGTCCGCCCTCGAGATCGCTGATATTGGCGTCCGCATGCGCTATCACGAGCAACCGCACCTGACGGTTGCGGCAGGCGCGCTAATGTTGCGGCCTACCGCGGCGGCGGCCAAGTTCATCGCTCGGGTCGGTACGCTCATCAGGCGTACGCTCGAGGCACGAGAGGCAGTCTGGTACCTCGATCAGGTTGTCCTAAGCCGTGTTCTGCGCGATCTTGGGGACCGCGAAGTTGGCGCCAGTCAGCTTGGTATGACTTACATCGATTGGTTCTTCCACGATCATAGCGTCATCTGGACCGGCAAGGGTGAGCGCAAATCAGAGGACCGTAGGTACATGGCCGAGCTATTGCAGTACCGATATATCCAGGAAAATGAAGAAATTGCGGCTCTCATGCATCAGATGAGCGAAGAACTTCCGAAGCCATGAATCTGCCCCTTGTGCAGACAATTGTAAGAACACGTCGGTGTGGTTGGGATGAGCTAGATGTCAATGCTACGCAAGATAAACGCTACCAACGAAGCCGCTCTTTCGCATCGAGAGGCGGAAGAAAGAATTTCTCCTTCTGATTTGAAGAAGGCCGAGAGCAGGACGTGCGAAAGCTTTTCGATCTCGCGCGTGCAGACTATGGAGCAGCGGCTCGGCGCTAAACGCGCGTCATGACCGCGAGCGAGCGTCATGCCTAGTTGGCTCAGCTTCGACTTTTCACCGGCCGTCGTGAAGGCCCCCTTTCGGGCGAGCCAGCCCTCCGCCTCGACGCGCAGAGCAAGCGGATTGCGCGTCGGTTGGCTCCTACCTAATCTGGACGTCAACACTGCGTCGAATCGTTACCGTTGCTTTCATATCGCGCGCGTTCTCGCGGAATGGGGCGTGGAGCAATCCTTCTACACGGATCCCGACGTGGCCAGCGCCTCGCTTCCGCAGATCGATGCGCTGATCATCGTCAAGCGCGTGGAACCTGACCTCATGGAGCTCGTCGCCGGCGCGAACGAGCGGAACAGGCCGGTCTTACTCGATCTTTGCGACGATCTTCTGCACGAACGTCATCCTAGAAACGTTGGCGGCGTGCACCGGATGGTCTTCAATGGCATTGCGCCTTTGCTGGCGGGCGTCGTCACGCCAACGTCGCCAATGGCGCAGAGGGTGCGAGGTTACGCGGGCAGCGTCGAGCTTCCCATCCATGTCATCCCCGATATCGCCGAAACCGAAGACCTGTTCTACAAGACCGCCGAATTCGCGACGAGAGAGCCACAAGCGCGCCCTGCTGCACCACGCTCCAGCTCCAACAAAGAGCGAAAGTCCGTGGTTTGGTTCGGCGCCTCTGGTGGTGTCCACAGCAACTTTGGAATAGCGAGCCTGCTACCTGCCATGCCCGCACTGCGCGCGGTCAATAGGCAGATCCCCATCGAGCTAGTCTTGATAAGCAATAGGGAGGCGACGGCCGACTCCGTCGTCCGGCCGTTCGAAGTTCCGACGCGCTATGAGCCGTGGTCGCCGGAGACTGTCTATACCGAGCTCAAGCAGGCACATGCGGCGCTGTTGACCACCGGCGACGACGATTTCAGCATCACGAAGTCGGCAAACAGAACGCTTCAAGCGTTGTCGGCGGGTGTGCCGGTGGTCATGCTGGATGTCGCCGGACAGAACATTTCGGACACCGAGCTAGCCGCCTTTTCCGATTGCATGCTGATAGGAGCGAGGAAGGGCCTGCTCGCATACCTCGGTCCCGAGCGCGAGAAAAACGTCGCGGCGGCGATGACCGGGGCGGAGAAGATCATTGCGCGCTATAGCCCTGACAACCTGGCTCAACTTTGGCTCGACCTGCTGGTGCGCCAAGTCGCCGAGCGAAGGACCAAATCACTTTCGCAGTCCAAGGGGCGCATCGTGCTCGTGCTGGAAAATGGCGACTCGCTCCAAGACCTAGAGGCGGTGGTGGCTGCTTGCCGAAAGCAAGGGCGCCAGCTGGAACTGGTCGTACGCCTCGCTGCGGCCACGGCACAGCCGCAGCTACTCGAAATTTGTGCGCGTCACCAGCTCGTCCCGACCCTGGTCGCAGACCCGAAGACCGCGTGTCCGCACCGGCTCTACGGCGTCGAGCGTTTCGTCGTGGAAGACGAGCATGGCGAGGTAGCGAGGACGGTCAAGCAATGGACCAAGCCGCGGCATCTGACCCTCCAGATGTGCAGCCTCGCGCGGTTTCGAGAAGAGCTCGACGAAAACACGGGCGAACCGTTAGATGCGCCGACACTGACAGCTGAATCGGCGCGCAACCCGGGGCCGTTTGCGGAGAGGCGCGAGCCCGACGGGTCCGCGGCCTGGGTGTTCGTTGTCCACGAGAGCGCAAGGGGCAGCATCCTCGACGTCATCTGCCGCGAAATCGGCTCGCGCCAACCTGACAGTTGGCACGTCGCCTGTCTACCTTCCGAGCTCCCGCCGGCTCGCAACTATTGGTTCTCGCATCAATCGTTGTTCCTGAGGTACTTCCGCGCCGAGCCCGAGCGCTTCGCGAGCAGCCGTACCTTCATCTGGTATACACACCCGCGCGACGAGACACCGGAATCCATTGCCGAAGCACTTCACGCATTCGAGCACGCAACGCAGATCATCTTCACTTGCGCGGCCAACCGGGAGATCTGGCTCAAGCGCAGCCTTTCGCCCGAGCGAACGCGGGTGGTTCTAGGCGGCGCCGATGCCGAGCTGTTCTTGGGTCACGAGCGCGGCGGCGGAGTCGTGGGCCTCTCATCCTCCTTTTACGAGCGGAAGAATCCTGATCGATTGCTCGAGCTGATGAGGCTCTTACCCCACCGGCGCTTCCATCTCATCGGGCGCAAGTGGGAGCAGTATGCGCTCTTCGGAGCGATGAAGGCTTTGCCCAATTTTTCCTACTTCACCATTCCGTACCAACAGTATCCGGAGCAATACCGCAAGTTCGACGTATTCCTTTCCATGTCGACTCTCGAGGACGGCCCGCTCTCGCTTCTGGAAGCGATGATGTGCAACGCCGTTCCCGTCGCTAGCGACACCGGTTTCGCGCCTGACCTGATTCGTCACGGCGAAAATGGCTTTCTGTTCGACATTGACGCTCCTGCGCCGACGATCGCCTGGCAGATCGAAGCGGCATACCAACTGGAGTGCGACGTGAGAGCGACCGTCCTGCCATACGGATGGCAAGACTTCTCCAAAATCATCATGGATCTTGGCGGATGAATGCCGACTTTCTGACCCTGCGCGCTCAATTCGCACGCAACGAGATTGGTTCGCTCATGGGCGAGTTTCTCGGCCACTGCCGGGCGGCATGGCAATCGTGGCTGAGTACTGACCCTGGGAAGGTCGATACCGTTCGCTCCAAGTCGAGGGTTTGCGTCATCGCCGAGCTCACGACCTTCGAGGACATCGAATTCTCTGCCGGCATGACGCAGTTATTGGGCATCGACTGGCTCGACTGTGACATCTCGTTCACTTTGCCCACGAGGAGTGCAGTCGCTTTCTTTCAGAGAAGGGCGCGCCAGGAGAGCTTCCACCAGCTCGTGCGCGCGCTGCCGGTCGCCGAGCTCGCCTCTGCGCTCGAGAGCGAGGGTGACGACGCGATCGTCTGTGTCGTCCCGTTTTTCTCCTTGCTCACCACCAAATACTTGGACGCCCTGCATGATGTTGTCGCGCGTCGCGCCAACTCGCGGTCCGATCGGTCCGGTGCTGGTGTTTTCCGTCTCGGCTCGTGGCGTCAGACATCGGATTTTCTCGAAAAACGGCGAGCGCCAGCCGACCCCGATCAAAGCCTGTCATTCTCGACGCTGCCGCTGTGCATCGCCGAGGCATCGCGCCGCCTCGAGCGCTCGCTGCTGGAGATCCTCGACCATTTCCAGGAAGCCGCCGCGCGTCCTGCCGCTACCGCCGACGAGAAACCGAACGAGCTCTCGGTCGGGGCGCTGACATACCTCAACCGCGGCTCGGAGCTCGTTCTTCCGGTCCGCTCTTTCGATGGTGATGCCTGGCTTCAATCGGCGCCCTCCGATGGTCCGTCACGGCTCTATGCGCGACGCAGGCTTCAGGGCGCGGATTTCACCCAACCGATTGCCGTCGAGCCGCCCTTGGCGTTGGTCGGTGAACGCTCGGCAGATGCTGAGCTAGTGCTCAGATCCCGCTCCGTCATTCGGCGCGTCCCGCTGTCCATCCACGTAGCCGCATCGCGGATCGAGCCCTGGATGGTCACGTGCTACCTCAATCGGGGCGGCGACGGCAATGCCATGATTCGGGCACTCGCGCAGGGGATCGGCTGCGGGTTGCGCTATGCGGAAGACGAGACGGGCCCGCGGCCCGGCGTTCCCGTCGTCTGGGGGGTATTGCGGGGCAGCGATCGCGTGGTCGCCTACGCAAACCAGTCCGGGCAGTACTTTTTTCGTGTAGACCACGCGTATTTCAGCCGCGGTCACGGCCAGAACTATCGCGTCACCCGCAATGCTCATGAAGCGGGGCCGGTCCGCGAGTGCCCAACGGACCGCATCCAAGCCCATGGCGTCGTGCTCGAGCCATGGCAGCGGGGTGGAAGCAACGTTCTGGTCTGTCCGCCTGCGGACTACCTCGTGGCCGCCCACGGCTACGGGGATTGGCTGGACAGGACATTGGAAGCGCTGCAGCGCCACACGGATCGTCCGATTGTCGTGCGCCGCAAGCCCCAGCCCGGCGAAACGGGGGAGCCGCTCGCGGAGGCGCTGAGCAAAGCGCATGCGCTGGTGACGCATTCATCCAACGTCGCGATCGAGGCGGTCGTCGCCGGCGTCCCGGTGTTCGTTTCGCCCTCGAGCGCGGCGGCCCCGATGGGCCTCACCGATTTGAGCTCTATTGAGACGCCCGTTTACCCGGATCGCGACAAGTGGCTTGCCCATCTGGCCTATTGCCAGTTTTCGCTCGAGGAAATGCGCTCGGGCGCAGCGTGGCGCATGCTGCTGGAATGGGAAGACCGTCCGTTCGTAGATGAGCCCATGCGTGACATGACATGACATACTCCCTAGCCATCGTGAAGTCCGGCTTCGGCCCCGACGAGGCGCAGGGCGCCGTCGAGGCGCTATTGGCCGCCAAGCGGGATAGCGCCAAGCTGTGCCTTTTCACCGATCACCAGTTCGATTGTGACAGGTCGGTGGTCGTAAAGAACATCGAAGGCGACTACGGGACAGCCGCGGGCTACTTGCACAATACCGGGATCGCGGCCGCCGCCAGCGGGGCGCCGCTGGACTACGTCCGGGAGGGCCTCGACTTGCTCTGCCTGGAGCGCGCGCTCGGCATCGGCCGCTGCGATTGCTTTTTCCTGATGCGGCACGCCGGCACGCTCAGCGACGCAGACATGATCTGGCTCGAACGCAACGAAACCGACTTCATGAGGAACGTGCCCGCACTGGACGGAACCACGAACTATCTGTTCGACTGCCGCCGACCGTTGACAATGAGAGCCATCTCGCTTGCGCTGGATCTCTATCGAAGCGGCGCGTTGTTGTCGCTCGACGAGCCTTCTCTCGGACGAGCGCTGTGGCTGGCCACGAGTGTTCTCTCGAAAGGGGCGCGCGCTCGCCCGTCCGCAGGCGAGGAACCATGACGAGGAACATTCGGGACCCAGAGCCATCCGGCCTTGCCGGAGCGCGCGCCGCAGATGCCGAGCACCGCTCCAACATGGTCGCCCTGTTCCGCTTCGTCGACGATCCGCATACGGCTACCAGAGGATAAATTCAGCTTCCGCTGGTTCACAACAGGCAGGCACGTCATCCCCGCGGGTCGCCGGTCCCGCCCGTTGCCGAAACGAACGAAGCCATCTATAAACTTGCGAAGGGATTTCGGGCTGGAAATGCACACCACATCGCAATCTGAATTTGTCCACTACAAGGACTTGGGCGTCAGTCCGCTGGATGCTGGCTCGAGCAAGATGCGTCTCCTGTTCCGAGTGAGCCAATCCACGGCGTCGCTGCCCCACCTGCGGTCCATCATCGGTAAGCGCATAGTAGACATTGCAACCGCAACGCATGATGAAGGCCTATCGAATGGCGATAGTGTTTCGGGGGTGTCGTTGTATGCAGGGCCCTATATCGCTCACTTCGGTCATTTCATCTCAGAATGCATTCATCGGCTCTACGCTAGAAATGAGGATGCTCGGCTACGGACTGCGAAAGTGGTGTTTCATGTG
>DATEDZ010000259.1:0-11011 GCA_035281385.1 Polyangiaceae bacterium | reverse complement strand
CCACTTTGCCGCACTCGACCACACAGCGACACACCGAAAATTGGCGGTCATAGATCGGAGAGAGGGCGCGCTGGCGACATACCCTTGGGACGGCGTGCGGGAACGCAGGACATGGCGTTCGCGGGTGAGCCTGAGGAGCCGACCGGCTCGTTCCCAAGCCCCGATCCAACGGATGGAAAACTGCTGACGGTGACCGGCCAGGGCGTGACCTCGATCGACAAGCCCAAGGTGTCGCTCCGATCTGATCCGAGACTTGTTGCCGATTCGTCTCGGCACGCACCGCTCCAAGCTCAAGATCAAGAAGGTGCACGACGCGCTCTGCATTCTGGACACAATGCGCGGCGACCACGATGGCAAGCGCCACGGCGATCGCAACCGCTGTGGTTGCAAGTCCTTCTGCGGACGCTCGAATCATGATGAGCGGCGCGGCCGTCAATCGAGCGGCCAGGCGATGGGCGCGTGGGGATCCAAATCGGGCTCCGCTGGCAGCGGCGCGCTTGGGGGCGCGCCCGACAGCGCCTTGCCGGCCTTGCGCCACCAGGCGTCGGGCGCTCCGGCGCGGCGCGGCTCGATCACGGCGCCGAGCTCGGGCATGAGCAGTGGCACGTTCTTGCGGAGCGCGAGCAGCTGCTCCGCCGGCTCGTCCCAGTCGTGCATAGCCAGGTTGAAGGTGCCCCAATGCACCGGCAAGAAGCGCTTACCACCCAATAGCTCGAAGGCCTTGAGCGCGTTGTCTGGTCCGAGGTGAATGTCGCCCCACGCAGGATGAAAGGCGCCGACCTCCAGCGCGACCAAATCGAACGGGCCGAGCTGCTCTTTGATGCTGGCGTACTCAGTGGTGAGCCCCGTATCGCCACTGAAAAAGAAGCTATGCCGCTCGCCTCGCACCACGAACGACGACCAAGCCGTGGTGTTCTTCATGCCCGGGCCGCGTCCAGAAAAATGCTGCGACGGCGCGGCCCAGACCTGCGCCCGACCGCCGGCGATGGCCGCGCTCTCCCACCAATCCAGCTCCGTGACGCGCTCGGGCGCGATACCCCACGACTCGAGGTGCGCTCCGACACCCAGGCTGGTAAAGAACGGCACGTCGCTCTTGGCCAACTCCAGCATGGTTGGGTAGTCGAGGTGGTCGTAGTGGTCGTGCGAGACGATGACCGCATCGAGCACCGGCAGCTCGGCAAGCTTGACTGGCACCGGGTGAAAGCGCTTCGGACCGGCGAAGCCGACGGGGGACACGCGCTCACCCCACACCGGATCGGTCAGCACCCGCACGCCGTCGAGCTCCACCAAAAGCGTCGAGTGACCGAGCCAGGTGACGCGCAGCCCGGTTTCCGGCGGCTGAGCCCAGCTGGGCCGCGGATCGCGCGTGGGCAGCGGCGAAGCCGGGACACGGCGACCGCTCGAGCACACGAAGTCACCAATCGAAGGCATGACCCCGCCTTTCAGCCCAGGCAGCAGCGGGTGAACGTTGTGAAACTCACCATCGCGGTAGCGCCGCGAGCTCTGCATGCGCTCCAGCCGTAGCCCGCCAGGTTGCCTTCCGAACGGTGTTTTCATGCATCCATTGCCTAGCGCCGGCAGCGCGCTGCGGGAAGCCGGCCAGCACGTGATCGACGTTTTTGCTCAGGTTGGGTGCCGCTCCGGGCTGAGCGAGCTAGAGAAGCGCCGCGGTCCCAAATCCGGACACTCGAAGCCGGGGAGGTGTGCAACAATTGCGGGTAGATGGCGCAGTTCGCAACGAATACGTCGCTGCCGAGATACTTGAGGGTCGAGCAGGAGAAGATCGAGAAGATTGCGCGGAGCTACGGTCTGGAATTTTTTCCGATCGTGTTCGAGATGCTCAGCTACGACATGATGAACGAGATCGCCGCGTACGGCGGCTTCCCGAATCGCTACCCACACTGGCGCTTCGGCATGGAGTACGAGCGGCTCAGCAAGAGCTACGAGTACGGCCTCTCGAAGATTTACGAGATGGTCATCAACAGCAACCCTTCGTACGCCTACTTGCTGGAGGGCAACAGCCTCACCGATCAGAAGCTGGTGATGTGCCACGTGATGGGCCACGTGGATTTCTTCAAGAACAACTTCTCGTTTCGCGCCACGGACCTCGACGCAGGTGAGACGGTCACCGACCCGATGAAAAGGTCGGGTGATGGCTACGTGCCGAACCGCAAGTGGGTCGACAAGATGGCCAATCATGGCGCGGCGGTGCGGCGCATCGTGGACCGCTATGGCGTGCCGAAGGTCGAGGAGTTCATCGACACCTGTCTGTCGCTCGAGAACCTGATCGATCCCTGGTCCCGCTTCGTAGTCCGGCGTCGTGATTCCCAGCCGGATGAGGAGCCCGGACAGGTGGTGGTGCCACGTCTGCGCGCCAAGGATTACATGGAGGAGTTCATCAACCCCTCCGAGTACATCGAGGAGCAGAAAAAGAAGCTCGAGGCGGAGCGCGACAAGGGTCGCGGCAAGTTTCCGAGCCAGCGCGAGCAGGACGTGGTGATGTTCCTGATCGAAAACGCGCCGCTCGAGCGCTGGGAGCGCGCCATCCTCAGCATCATCCGCGACGAGGCCTACTACTTCGTCCCACAGATGCAGACCAAGATACTCAATGAAGGATGGGCCAGCTTCTGGCATTCGCGCATGATGACCAGCGACGTCTGTGACTGGAGCGAGATCGTCGACTATGCGGAGAACAATGCGGGCGTCATGGCCACGTCGGGCGGACGGCTCAATCCGTACAAGCTGGGCGTCGAGCTGTTCCGCAGCGTGGAAGAGCGCTGGAACAAGGGGCAGTTCGGGCGCGAGTGGGAGGACTGCTCGGATCTCGACGTGAAGAGGAACTGGGATCTGCGCTTGGGGCTCGGGCGCGAAAAGATCTTCGAAGTGAGGGCGCTGTACAACGACGTCACGTTCATCGACGAGTTTTTGACGCCGGAGTTCGCGATCGAGCACAAGCTTTTCACGTTCGACTGGTCGAATCGTAACGACCGCTTCGAAATCGCGTCGCGCGAGTTCCGCGCCGTCAAAGACAAACTCTTGGCACAGCTCACCAACTTCGGTAATCCGTTCATCTATGTCGAGGACGGCAACTTCGACAACCGTGGCGAGCTCTTGTTGATGCACGATCACCGTGGCGTGGATTTGCGCGCGGACTATGCCAAAGAGACGCTCAGCAGTTTGGTGCGCGTCTGGCGGCGACCGATCAATCTCGCCACGCAGACCGACGGCAAGAAGGTACTACTACGCTTCGACGGCAAGGATCATTCGGTCAAGCACGATGCGCCCTGACGTAACCCCCGGATCCAAAGCGCCCACATGGCTGACACGCCTCAGCCCCGAGGCTTGGATTCGACAGGGGATCGCCGAGCTGGGAAGGGCCGAGTCGCTGCTAAAAGCGCATGATCGCACGGCAGGACTGTTAGGTCTGAAGCGCGCCGCAGGCATGGCACTCAATGGAGCGCTGTCGATCGTGTGGCAGCCCTGGGGACGCACCTACGTGGCGCACTTGCAGGCCGTTGCGGACGACGCCAGCGTCCCCGATCAGGTGCGTGAGGCAGCCAGGCTGCTCAATCAGGTGCCACTCGAAAAGCAGCCAGGTATCGTCCGGCTCACGCCACCGAGCGAGAGCCAGCGCTGGCTCGAGGCCACCAAGACCATCATGGCGCACGCCTACGCGGTCGTGCACGGCCGCGTCGGGCGTAGCTCATGACGAGGCCGCTTCGTCCCGCGGCGCTCGCGCTCCTGACTGGCGGCTGGCTCTCATCCTGCGCGGCGGCTCCCCCGCCCGCTCCGGCGCCCGCTCCGGCACCGAGCATGGCGCCTGCGGCGAGCGCCCCGCCGGTAGCGCCCGCCCCGCCCGCTACCAGCGCCCAGCCGTCCCCATCCTCGCCCCAAGCGAAGACCCTACCCAGCGCGCCGCCCACCGAGCCACTTCCGCCGGACGGCCTCGCGCGCGGCACCGGGGAGCCCGCCGACCAGGCGCTGGAGCAAGGGGACAAAGCGTACGACATCGAGAAATACAAGGAGGCACGCCAGCACTACCGCAAGGCCGAGCAGCTCGCGCCCAAGGATCCCGCGCCCAAGGTCGGACTCGTGCGGGTGAGCGTCGCTGAAGCGGACCTGCCGCTCGACTATGCTTCGGCACCGCTCGATGCGCGCATCGCACCGCTGCTCAAGCAGCTCGATGCGGCGCTCAAGCTGGACCCGGAGTTCGGCCCCGCGCTGCTCGAGCGCGGACACCTGCTGCTCATTCAAGGCAAGGCGGAGCAAGCGACGAGCTCGCTCGAGCTTGCGGCAACGCTCATGCCCCGCCACCCCGAAGCGCAGTCGGCGGTCGGCGTGGGCTTGATGGCGATCGGCAAGGGCAAGGAGTCGCTGCCCTATTTCGAACGCGCGGCAACGCTGGACCGCGATAACCCTGATCGGCTGGGCAATCTCGGCGCGGCCTACCTGATCCAGGGCCGCACCGCCGATGCGATCGCCGCCTTCGAGAAAGCCGCCGCGCTTGCGCCCAAAAGCGCGCGCTTCCAGAGCGATCTGGGCACGGCGTACCTGGCGCAAAATCGCACGGACCGCGCGCTGCCGGCGCTGAAGCGTGCGGTGGATCTCGAGCCCAAACGTGCCAGTTATCTGGCCAATCTGTCGTACGCGCACCAGGCCAGCGGCGACTACGAACGCGCCATCAGCACCGCCGAGCAAGCCACCCAGCTCGACCCCAAGCTCGGCAGCGCCTGGCTGAATTTAGGAACCGCGCGCGCCAAACGCGGAGAGCTGGATCAGGCTGAAGCCGCCTTCAAGCGTGCGCTGAGCCTGGATCCCGAGGATCCGCGGGCGAAAGCCAATCTGGAAGAGCTCGCGGAGCTACGCCGAAAGAAAACTGCGGCGCCCTGAGGCCCGGCCGACTATCTTTCCGAGCAGATGCTCGGATCGTGGAAGGTGGTACAGCGAGGTTCGATCGCTGCCACGGCCGCCGGTTTGGCGTGCCTGGTCAGCTGCGGCGGGCGGCAGTTTGCGTCGGGTGAATCCGGTGGCGCGGGCGGCAGCGGAGCCGGCCAGCCGAGCGCGGGCAGCAGGACCGGCGGCAGCAGTAGCGGCGGCAAGGGCAGCGCCGGCGACGAGGCCGATGGCGGCGCTCCCACTCCCGGCGGCAGCGCAGGCAGCGGCGGGGTGGTATCGAGCGGTTGCGACTGCCCACCCGGCAACTACTGCCGGGACGGCTCGAGCGACTGCTTCGAGTGCGCGGAGCTGAGCCGGCTGCGCTTCCACCCGCCGGAACGACTGGACACGCTTTCGAGCGCCAATCGGGCCTCCCGTTTTCCGCGCGTGGGTGAAACGAGCACGGATCTGCTGTACGGCGTGGAAGGTCTGGGGATGCGCTACACCACCGACGCGTCGACCAGCGCCGGCAATCTGGTCATGGCGTCCCAACCGCAAGACAGCGGGCCACTGCTGCTGGCCGAGCAGGTGACCTCTTTGCCCGCTGCCCAGATGGCCTTCAACTTCGCGTTCGACCGTTTGGTCGAGCCGACGAAACGCCGAATGTTCTTCGGGGTCTGGCAAGGTGGGCTTACGACCGCGGGGCTTGCGCCTGGTCCCTACAATGGTCAGGGCAATAGCGACTACAGCATCGCGATCGCCACGAATCCGACTGCCGACGGCGTGGCGCGTGCGTACTGGATGACCGATCGCGATCGCGATCCGATGCTGGGGCTGATCCTCATGACCAGCCTACTCTCCGCGACACCCAACGGCGCGCCGGTGAAGCTCGAGGTCGGAGCCAAAGACTGCCCTCCCGACGAATCCGACCTCACGCCCTGGGTCACGAGCGACGGCAAAACGCTGCTTTTCAGCAACACACGCGTCGACGGTACCTGCACGATCACCCACCAGGGCAAGGACCTCTACACCGCCTTGCTCCAGCCCACGACCGGACAGCCCACCGCCCCCGCCGTACCCATTTTCGACGTGAACAGCCCCGGCAACGACGTGGATCCCAGCTTCTCCGCTGATTTCTGCGATCTGTACTTCAGCTCGGATCGCGACGGCAGTTACGCGCTGTATCGGGCGCACCGGCGCTGAGCGCCCTTGGGGTGGACGTGGAGGGTCAAATCCCTTGTCCCGCTCAGGAAAACCTACGAAAAATGCCGACGCGAGTTGGCGGTTTCGTTTGGGCACGGCGTTCGGGCTCTTACTTGCAGGTCGAATAGATTTGGTTGTTGGGGTCGCCGGAGCAGGCGTCTTCGCAATCCGGCACCTGGTCTAGATCGCTATCTACTTCCGAGACATTGCATCCTCAGATCAGCGGGGGCCCGACTCGACGTGTCGGCCAATTGTCTCCCGGGCCCTGCGATCCACCGGACTACTCTCACGGAATCTTTGGTTCGACGCAGAATCTGCGAGACCATTGATGTGCCAGCCCAAGATCACGAGGTTCATCCGTTCTTGATCTTGGGTACCGCCTCGATGAGCCCACGCCCGAGGGAGGCTCCGAGGCCTATCCTGCCAGGACGGTATCGACTGTCTGGGCCGTCAGGACTCGCTCGAGATAGCGGTCGAGCTCGGCCTCGCTGGCGGTAGCGACGTGGAGCGCCGCCGCCTCGGAGAGCGGACCAAACTTGAGCGTCAACAGTTTCCGCAGGGTCTCGGCTTTTCCTTCCGCCTTGCCTTTGGCTTCGTGCTCTTGAGCAAACTTCTCGACGAGTTTTTGAGCTTCTGGATACATTTCGAAGGCCTTTCGGGCGGCGTCGCCGAGCGAGGCGCGGATCAGGAGCAAGTATAGCAGCTGTTGGTCGGCGGGTAGGTGATTCAGCCCGGATGCTGCCGCTGTGGCGATGGCCAGGGCAAGCTCGGTCTCGCCGCCACCATGGGCCAGCGCGGACAAGACTGCGAGCTCGGGCTCTCGCGCCGCCTGGGCTGGATCGGTCACGACCGGGATGGCCTGCGGCCCGAGCACGCGGGGTCGGATCACGCACTGCCCCGACAGGTCGAGCTCGATCGGAACCGCAGCCCAACGAGCGACCGCAGCGTCGGGCGTCAGGACGAGCAGCTCAACTGGGCATTCGTGGCGGGCTCGCAGGACGGCCATGTACGAGGGCCAGCTGAATCGCTTGCGAGCTTTGGGCGAAAGCTGCACCTCGATGATGACACCGAGGACTGGCTTGCTGGCCATCAGCAGCACCACCGCATCGGCGCCAAATTCGGCGGGGATGATTTGGCTCAAGTCTGATGAAGCCACGCGCGCCTCGGTGTACGCGGGTAGCTCGACGTGAAGCGCTTCCCGAAGGAGCTGGGCAGCGAGCTCGGGCTGATTGTGAAACAGCAGCAGCAATGATTCGTGATCCAGCGACGGCATCGAGCGTGCACCCTAGTGCATAGTTGCGACCGCGGAGACATGCGGACGTGCGACCGTTGGAGGCTGGCCAAGGGGCTTGGGCTCATCCTTTCGACTCGAGTCTAGCGCCCCCTATTCGCCGCCCATCATGGTGACGTAGCGCTCGATCACCTCGTGCGCTTCGGCAGGCAGGGCCGAGAACTGAAGCCCGACCGCGCCGGTAGCTCGCGCTGCTGCTTTCACCCAGCGAGCGGTGGCGCCAATTTCGATGACCTTGCCGGTCATGGGCAGCGCGAAGCGCACCTTGACGAGCTCCGCTTGCTCGAAGGCCTGAGGGGCGAGCACCAACAAGCCACCCACCGAGACGTCCTCGCTGCGGCCATCGAGCAGCGTCTGGCCGTGAACGATGCGCACGGGTGTGACGTAGGGTGCTCGCGGATAGCGCCGGCGTGTGGCGGGGAGCGGCGGCGGCACGGGTGCGGCGCGCGGAGCGCCTGCGCGCGAGATGGGTGGAGGCGCTTCAGCCGCAGGGGTCTGCGCCACCGGATTGGGGGGTGGCCCCTGACGAATGCCGAGCAATGAGAATGCAGCAGCAACCGGAACCGCCTTGCGCAGCGCCTGGGCGAAGCTCTCGGCGTCCGCGTAGCGAAAGTGCGGCTCGCTCGCGAGAGCTCGCTCGATGGCCGCAGCAAAGTCCGCCGGGACATCGGGGACCTTCTGGCGCAGCGGCGGCAGCGTCTGGGTCGACACCTTGAGCAGCACTTCGCCGAAATTGCCTTCGAACGGCACCACGCCGGCCAGACATTCGTAGAGCGTGACGCCGAGCGCGTAAAGATCGGTTCGAGCATCGACCGGGCGCGCCAGAAGCTGCTCGGGCGCCATGTACTCCGGCGTCCCGAGCAGCGCGCCGACCTGGGTCAGCTTGTTGTGATGGGCGGCAATCCCCTGCTCAGCCTCGTCGTTCGGAATGCGCGCCACGCCGAAGTCGAACAGCTTGACGACCTCGCGGCCCTGCTCGTCACGTGCCACGAACACGTTACTGGGTTTGATGTCGCGGTGAATGATGCCCTGCCGGTGCGCAGCGCCGAGCGCGTCGCACAGCGCGGCCCCGACCCAGGCCACCTCCGCGGCGGCGATGCGCCTGCGCACCGCCAGGATGCCCTCCAGACTCCTGCCCTCGAGCAGCTCGAGCACCAGATAAGGCGTACCGTCGTCCGTCTCGCCGGCATCGAGCGCCGCTACCACGCCCGGGTGCCGCGCCGCCGAGAGCGCCAACGCCTCTCGCAAGAGCCGAGCCCGATGCTCGGCAACCGAACGCTGCTCCGGCACGAGCAGCTTCAGGGCTACGGAGCGCTTGGTATAGACGTGCTCGGCCTCGAAAACGGCCCCTGCGCCGCCCCGCGCTATCTCACGCTTCAACAGGTACCGACGATCGATGATCGCGCCGATGTCCAGAGACACGCTCTTCAGCCTACCACTCTACTCACCAACTCGGACGCGCAGCGGTTCGGCTGGCGGCAGGGCCGGCAAATCGCCCGTTCGGATGCGCAAAAGTGCCTGGCGGCGGCTCTCCAGCCTGCCAGTGAAGGCTCGCAGGCCGAATTCCGCGCCATCGCGGGTGGCGTCGAAGCGAGCGCTCAGCAGGTATAGCCCCGGCCTGCCGAAGGTCAGGTTCGGGCATAGCTCGGCCAGCATGCTCGTGGCGCCCACGGCTTGGCCGGGGGCGAGCGTCGAGTACGCTTGGCGATCCGGGGCGCGATCGTCGGGCTGCGGATCGCAGGCGCGAATGCCATCCGGCCCGTGTACCGTGAGGCTTACCAGCTCGCGCCGGAAGTAGACGCTGGTCTTTTTGCCCTTCGCTCGCACTTCGACCGCCGCGGTAGCGGTGCGCTCGGTGGCTACGTCCGAGCCCCGCAGCAGACGCAGCGTGAGCGGCAAACTGGGATCCTCCTCACCCTCGCCGCCCAGCAGATCGGCGGTCAGCTCGAAGGCACTGGCCGTAAGCTCCTTCACGCGCGGGTCGTGCTCCGGATCGATCTTGACCGGCGTCGGCGCGGCGGCCTTGGCAGCGGGCGCGGGCTCAGGCTCGGCCATGCGCGCCGCATCCTCCGGTGCCGCACCCGCCGCTGCCAGAGCAGGCGCTGGCTCGGCCACGAACGGCGGCGACTGCAGCGACACGGCCTCCGTGCGCTTGCCCTGACGGTAGACGACGCGGGGCGGCTTGGGCACAAAGCCCAGCTTGGGCGTGATGGTCTGTCCCTGCTTCAGCAGCGAGTCGCCGGCGTTCGAGATGCAGTAAAGGCGCGGATCGAAGGTCCCCACCAGACCTTCGCCCGGCTCGAGCCGGTACGGCTCTTCACCTGGCGCGAGCGCGCCGGCGAAGCCATCAGGCAAGTTGCACAGCGCGGGTTTGGGCTTCTTTTGCCACTTGGGTCGCGGCTTCTTCGGATCCTCGGGAGTCTCCAGCTCGAGCGTGAGGCGCCGCAGATCGAACAGCACGGCGGCCGGCTCGGTACCGCGATTGACGACCGCCACGACCCAACGCTCACCGGCAGGTCGTGGCGTGACCTCCAGGCGGACGTGGAGCAGGTTGTCTTGCTGAATGCTCTCACCAGTCTTGGCGACCAGCGCCTTGACCACGGCCGGATCGGGAGGTGGCTCCGACGGAGGCCCGCCCGCGCCCGATGGCGCCTGATCAGCCTCCGCTCCCGCGCCGCTTTCCCCACCGGCGCCCTGTTCCTGCGCGCCGCTCGGCGTGACCTCGGCCGCCTCGTCCTTGTCCCCGACGCTCGAGCCGACCGGGGCCTGGCTGCCCGCGCAGCCCGCCAGAGCCGCCAGCAGAGTCAGCTCCAAGACGCTGTGAGCACGCATACGAGGCCGGTACCATGACCCGGATGCGCGGCCTATACCCGATTGTCGATCTGGACTCGCTCGAGAGCCGGCGCATCGCGCCACTCGAGCTGGCCCACGCCGTGCTGACCGCGCGGCCGCACCTCTTGCAATTGCGCGCCAAGCACGCGCGCCCCCGCGAGGTGCTCGAGCTCTTGCAGAAGCTCAAGCCGGTGTGTCAGCGCGCAGGCACCTTGCTGTTCGCCAATGACCGGCCCGATCTGGCCCTGCTGGCGGGCGCCGACGGCGTGCATGTCGGGCAGGAGGATCTGCCGATCGAAGAGCTGCGTCGTCTGCCGGGGAAGCTACGGGTCGGGGTGTCAACTCACAACGTCGAGCAGCTCGAGCAGGCGCTCGCGCTCCGGCCTGACTACGTGGCGCTCGGTCCAATTTTCGCCACGCGCTCCAAGCAAGGGGCCGATCCGGCGCTGGGCATGCCGGCGCTGCTTCGAGGAGCCGAGAGAGCGCGCGCCGCGCATGTGCCGCTGGTCGCCATCGGCGGGCTGGAGCTGGGCGTGGGCGATGCGCTCGGACGAGCGGGCGTGATGGCGGCGGTGATCTCGGATCTGCTGGCCGACGGCGACGGCGCTACCGCGATCGCCGCGCGCGCCGTGGCCTGGCAAACGGCTTTGGGAGTTGGGTGAGCGTTCGCGTCAAACGCGCCGCATCCGAGTCACCAGTGCCTCGAGTGTCAGTTGCGGGCCCACGTTGCGCTCGAGCTCGAGCAGCGCGATCTGCACGTGCTCGTAGCGCCGAGCCAGGCGTCGCGCTTCGTCCGGCGCCGACGCCACG
>DATEDZ010000258.1:0-4627 GCA_035281385.1 Polyangiaceae bacterium | reverse complement strand
CTCCGTAGCCAGGTCGCCCCGGACCGCTGCAACCAGGACGGCTACATCCTCGGCGGCTTGATCTCCGCGGTGATACTGACCGGCGTTGGTGTACCGCTGATTGTGATCGGCAATCGCAAGGAGCCGGCCTCGCCCAAAAAGTTCGCGAAGGTGTCGCCTTGGGTCGGGCGACAGAGCGCGGGTTTGTCGCTGCGATTCGAGCACTAATGCTTCAAGTATCGTACCGCGAGCTCCGTCACCTCCGCGCACAGCGCTTCACCGTCGAAGAGACCGGGCTCCTGAAGAATCGCGGTGAGCAGGATGGCGCGAATCGACTGCATGAGGATTCGTGCGGCGAGGAGCGGGTCCACCGAACGGATTCGCGCGGGAGGTTCTTGCAACGTACGGAGGGCGTCCGCTATCGCCTGGGTATACTCACGATCGAGCTCGGTCAGAGAGGCAAGACTGCCAACGCGGGCAAACCACGAAATGAGCGCGAACTCGAGGGGGAGGCCGGTTTGTTTGAGACGAATCGTGCCATGAACCAGGCGTCGCATGATTTCTTCGAGAGGCACGACCGTTTGCGTCGTACGTTCCTCGTCCTGAATCGCCCGGATCATGGCCATGATGGCCTCGAATCGGCGACGCATGTAGTGTGCGATCAGGGACGAAAGCAGCGTCTCTTTGCTGGGAAAATATTGGTAGATCGAGCCAATGCTCACCCCCGCAGTTTCGGCCACGCGATTGACGTTGACCGCCGTCGGATCGCCGCGCTGAAGCTCACGCATCGCGGCCTCGAAGACCACATCGACAGTCTCGCGCGAACGTTGCTGGGACGGTTTGCGCCGAAGGGGTTTCATCGGTGTTTGATACCATGTTGATGCGGCGTCTGACGGGGCTTTCGGTCCTGCTGTGCGGCCTCTTGCTGGCGGGTGTGGCGCGCGCGCAGTGCAGCAAGGACACCGACTGCGTGGGGGATCGCGTGTGCGAGAACGGCGCGTGCGTGGCACCGCCCACTCCCGTGACCGCGGTCACCGCTCCTCCCGCGCCGACAGCCGCGACGCCCCCGGCGTCAGCTGCTGGCAGCGCCGCGACGCCCCCGGCCTCGTCGAGCGCCGCGCCACGTGCGCCCAAGTCGCCCGCCGCAGCTGCGCCGACCCACGAAGCGGCGCGGACGAAGGTTCATTCGCCCGGCATGCTGGTCGCCGGGATACTAATGTTGGGTTTCGCGCCGACGGCCGCGTTCATCGCGCTGTCGGGCAACGCTAACAAGGCCGACTGCAGCATGAGCGGCTCCCACGATTGCAGCAAGTACAACGCCGATATGTACGGCGGGCTGATCGGTGCCTTGGTGCTCACCGGCGTCGGCGGGTCGCTGGTCGCGATCGGTGCGAAAAAGGAGCCGGTCAAGTCCGACGAAGTCCGCATCTCAGCGTGGGCGACGCCGCACGCAGTCGGCATTGGGCTAAGCGTCGATCTGTAGACGGTAGCCCTTCGCTCCTGCTCGTGTGTAAATAGCTACGCGCGCTCACCAAGGCCGCGCAGAAATTCTTCGACGAAAGTGTCCGCGAGCCAGAAACCGTCCGCTCGCAGTTCTGCCACGACGGGTGCGGCTCGATCGAGAACGCCCAATCTGCGCTGTCTTCGTCCGGGTCGAGGTCCGACACCTCGCACGAAGGGCTGGTTAGCCCCGGGCAAGGTCGACATTGGCCAGCCAAGGTGAGGCTCCGACGAGTGGGGAGCACGCTCCCCAACCTGGGGAGCATAAAGATAAAGCCGGCGGCTATCGTGAGCCGACCGGCTAATTTCGCTCCAGAATCCTGGAGCGGGACGCGAGATTCGAGCTCTCGACGTCCACTCTGACGCCGCGTACGATTGGACGGGGACGGTGCGATGGACTTGGCGGTCGCCAACGAGCTCAGTGACAGCGTGAGCGTGCTGCTCGGCAGCGGGGACGGCGAATTCGGAGCGGCGGCTTCGATCACGGGTGGAGCCGGCCCATCCGCCGTCAGCGCCCTGGATCTGAACGGTGATTGCTCGGTCGATCTTGCCGTGGCCAATTACTACATGTCCGATGTGAGTCTGTTGCTCAATTCGGGGCAGGGCACATTCGCGTCTCCAACCGCGTACTCGACATCCGCATCTCCTCGAGTCGTGAAAGCGGTAGACGTCGACGCGGACGGCTTGCCCGACATGGTCACCGTGGGCTGGTATGCCCTGCCGGAAGACAAGTCCAACCTCGAGGTGTGACTCAATCTAGGCGCCGGCAAATTTGGAGCGTCCGTCAACTACCCGGTCACGGGCGCCTACGCGCTGGCCGTCGGAGACCTGAACGACGATGGGCACGACGACCTGGTCGTGGCAAAATAGGACTTTACGTGGTCAGGATAACCTGTTCATATGTGCAGGTGTCGTCCCGGATAGCGGTCTCCGGAAGTCATGCTGGTGAGGGCCTGTTGAATGCCCGGCGCCGTCCCTGCGAATCCCTCGATCTTCCACATCACCCACGTGGAGAACATCGCGAGCGTGATCGGGCACGGCCGCCTCTGGTCCGACAGCCAGCGCATCAAGCGGAACCTCATTACGACCAACATCGGCTACTCGCACATCAAGCAGCGTCGGTTGAACCGACCCGTGACAACCGGCGCTGGCGGCAACCTGGGGGACTACGTTCCGTTCAACTTCTGCCCGAGGTCAGTGATGCTTTACGTCGTGGCGCGTGGGCACGAGGACTACGCCGGCGGTCAGGACGAGATCGTGCATCTCGTTTCGAGCGTGAGCACCGCGATCGCGCTCGGCAAGGCCTGGGCGTTCACGGACCTGCATGCGGATCTGGGTTACGCGACCTACTACAGCTCGCTCGACAAACTCAGCGAAGTGGACTGGACCGTCATGCCGCTCACGTACTGGGCCAGCGACGACGACACGAAGCAGAAGCGTCAGGCCGAGTTCCTGATCTACGAGAGCTTTCCATGGTCTGCGGTGGAGCTCATCGGGGTCAAAACCCACACCATCGCTTCGAAAGTGCGAGCCCTGCTTCCTGCCGGCACCCCACCGGTGGCGGTCCGGTCAGACTGGTACTATTGAGGGCCCAGGGATGATCAAGTTCGTCACCGGCAACCTGTTGGACGCGAAAGTCGACGCGCTCGTCAACACCGTGAACACGGCGGGTGTGATGGGAAAGGGCTTGGCACTCCAATTCAAGAAGGCGTTCCCAGCAAACGCCAAGGCGTACGAGGCTAGCGCGAAGGCAGGCGAGATCGAGGTCGGGAAGATGTTTGTCTTCGAGGCAGGCGGAATCGTCCTGCCCAGGTACATCATCAACTTCCCGACGAAGAAACACTGGCGCAGTCCTTCCAGGCTCGAATACATCGACGCCGGGCTGGTCGATCTCGTAGCCGTCATCCGGGATCGAAAGGTGCGATCAATTGCAATCCCTCCCCTTGGTGCTGGGTTGGGTGGACTCGCTTGGCACGACGTGCGCCATCTGATCGAACGAGCCCTCGCGGAGCTCACCGATGTGGACGTGCTCGTGTTCGAACCCAATGGGGCCCCCGCACCGGAAGAGATGCGCAACGCAACCGCCAAACCGAAGATGACACAGGGCAGAGCCGCGGTCCTGGCGCTGATGAACCGCTATCTCGTGCCTGGTTACGACTACCGACTGTCACTCCTGGAGGTGCAGAAGCTCGCGTATTTCCTTCAGGTCGCTGGCGAACCGCTAAAGCTCGAGTACAGGCCCAATGTTTACGGTCCGTACGCTGACAACCTGCGTCACGTTCTTCACCACATCGAAGGGCACTACGTTCGCGGCTTCGGAGATGGGAAGAACACGCCTGAAACTCCACTGGAATTGATCGGCGATGCTGCCGCCGAGGCGGAGGCTTTCTTGGCGGACCGTTGGGAGTCCCAGGCGCGTCTCGCCGAGGTGGCAGCGCTCATCGAGGGATACGAGACCTCCTACGGGATGGAGCTTCTCTCAAGCGTGCATTGGGTGGCCACCCACAACGCCGATGCCGCTGCATCCGCCGACGAAACGGTGCAGGCCGTCCACGCTTGGACGGATCGAAAGGCGACAACTATGAAGCCTGAACAGATTCGGGCTGCGTGGGCGCACCTCAACGAGCGCAATTGGCTGTCGCGATCTCTCCCTTCGTCGCCGTGACTGCGCGAGTTCGGCAGAAGACTTCTGCCCAAAAGCGCTGTCAGCAGGAAGCAACGGCACCAACAAGGAACACTCCAACGGCGAGAGCGTCGACGCTACGGCTGAAGAGCACGTCGAGGAGCTGGTCAACGAGTCGCCCGAAAGCGAGAACGGCTCGGCGGTCTCCAGGCCGGCAAAGCCCAGGGGCAAGTTCATCAGCAAGCCGAAGATTCTGGACATTGACCTGACTTCCGGCGCGAAGTCGATGGAGGCCTTCCTCAATGAAAGAATCCGGACAGCTACAACGCCAAGCAGCGACAAGCCCGCGCTCTGTCGCCCGACCCAGGGCGACACCTTCGCGAGCTTTTTGGGCGAGGCCGGCTCCTTGCGATTGCCGATCACAATCAGCGGTACACCAACGCCGGTCAGTATCACCGCGGAGATCAAGCCGCCGAGGATGTAGCCGTCCTGGTTGCAGCGGTCCGGGGCGACCTGGCTACGGAG
>DATEDZ010000257.1:0-46502 GCA_035281385.1 Polyangiaceae bacterium | reverse complement strand
CTGGGTGTGCGCGAGAGCGAGCTCGAGCAGAGCTACAACCTGACGCGACTCATACTCGTGCTCGATGTTCATCCGAACCCCAGGGCTGACGCCCAACCGAACCCGAAATATTCGGGCTTCGAACCCGAGTCTGAGCGGGCCCCGCGCAAGCGCGACCCCCGCCTCTGGCTTGCCCGAAATCGTTGCCGCTGCCGCTCCCGAGCCCCTTCCCGGCGCCGCGCTCGCGCGGGCCTCGAGAACGGATCGAGCGGATCGAGACTGAGCGCCGGTCTGAGCCACTTGTGTAGCTCGTAGATCAGGTGGTATCCGTTGGCGTTTCGGCGTGTGGTTGCGCCGTTGCTGAACCGCCCAGCGGAGCGTTTGGTGAAGGACGACGTGTCAGGTGTCACTGCTACGGCTCGCGACTTGCGCGCCTGGCTCGATGCGCTCAACGAGCCAGTGCTGCGCTCGCTCACCGCGCATGCCCCAGACGCCATCTTCGTGCTCGATCTCGACGCGCGCATCCAGTTCATCAACTGGACAGCAGGTGGCCTGACCGTCGAAGGCGTGATCGGGACCGAGGTCTACGGCTACGTGCCGCCCGAACAGCGCGCCGCCATGAGTGAGTGCTTCAAGACCGTGCGGCGCACGCAGAAGCCGGGCTCCTACCAGAACGTCTACACCAACCCGGTCAACGGCTCGGTGAGCTTTTGGGAATCGCGCGTGGCGCCGATCATTCAGCACGGGGACGTGGTCGGCTTCGTAGTGATCTCGAGTGACGTCACCGAGCGCCGTGATGCCGCCGCGCAGCGCGAGCTACTATTTTCGGTTTCGCTGGACATGCTCTGCATTGCCGGCTTCGACGGCTTCTTCAAGCGTATCAATCCTGCCTGGTGTAAGACGCTGCAGTACTCGACACAAGAGCTACTGAGCCGCCCTTGGGTTGACTTCCTGCATCCCGACGATGTGGCGCGCTCGGCTACGGCCGGGCAGACGCTGATGGAGGGACGCGACGTGATCGATTTCGAGAATCGCTACCGTCGTAAGGACGGCCAGTACCGAACCCTTTCCTGGTGCGCGACGGGTGATCCGATCACGAAGATGATCTTCGCGGTGGCGCGCGACGTGACCGAGCAGCGCGCGCTCGAGCAGCAGCTCCGGCAGTCGCAGAAGATGGACGCGGTGGGCCAGCTTGCCGGCGGCCTAGCCCACGATTTCAACAACTTGCTACTCGCCATCCTGGTCAACACCGAAATGGTATCCGCGCAACTGGGACCCCAGCATGTCCTGGCCGGACACCTGGCGGACATCGCGCGGGCCTCGGAGCGCGCTTCCGATCTGGTCAAGCAACTGCTCGCGTTCGGCCGGCGCCGCCCGAGCCGTATGGAGCCGCTCGAGCTCGGTCCAATCCTTACCAACCTTTCGGTGATCGTGCGGCGCCTGATCCCTGCGAACGTCGAAGTCAGCCTGGCGGCAGGTCCCGCAGGTACGTTCGTCAATGCGGACCCAGCGCAGGTCGAGCAGGTCCTGCTCAACCTGTGCCTGAATGCTCGCGACGCCATGCTCAGCGGCGGGCGTCTCACCCTCGAGACCGAGGTGGTCAACCTGAGCAAGCAGAGCGCCGATCACGCGCTGATTGCCGCGCCGCGGCGCTACGCGGTGATCAGTGTCGGCGATACCGGTACTGGCATGTCGCCTGCCGTGCGTGACCGCATCTTCGAGCCGTTCTTCACCACCAAGGAGCCAGGCAAGGGTACGGGTCTCGGCCTTGCCACTGTCTACGCCATCGTCACGCAGCACGGCGGCGCGGTGCAGGTGCAAACCGAAGAAGGCAAGGGCTCGCGCTTCAGCGTCTACTTGCCAATCTGCGAGCCTCCCCAGCAGACTCTTGCCAAGGAGCCAGGCGCGCCGTTCCGCGCAGGCCACGGCACGATCCTGGTAGCGGAAGACGAGGAGCTCGTGCGAAGCGCGGTGACCAGCATCCTGGAGAGCGCCGGTTACCTGGTGCTCGCAGCCAGCAACGGCGAGGATGCTCTGGCGATTCTGGAAGCGCGCGACGACGTCGACCTGGTCCTGCTCGACGTGGTGATGCCCCGGCTCGGCGGAGCCGAGACACTGGCGCGGATTGCCGAGCGTTGGCCGAAGATCAAGGTCGTGTTGAGCAGCGCCTATCGGCAGCGGTACGACAACCTGCCCCAGGGTACGGTAGTGCTCGAGAAACCGTACCGCGCCGATGATCTCTTGCGGCGACTCAACGAGGAGCTGAGCATCGAGTGATGCGCTCCAGGAGGCTGGTGTTTTTCAATCCCAGCCTGCACTTCAGGCTGGGGCTCGGCAGCCCAACGAGCATCGGTCGTCGCTTTGACCGGTCAAAGTCACGGCGTGATGTGGACGAGGGTGCCTCCGCGCAGAGTCATGGCGGCGTGCCACGTCTGCGGCACGGGGGGGTCGGTCACGTGAAACAGCGCGCGTGCGTCGAGCGGCGATAGGTTCACGCAGCCGTGGCTGTAGGGTTGGCCGAAGGAGTCGTGCCAAAAGGCGGCATGGAGGGCGTAGCCGTCTTGGAAGTACTGAACGTAGGGGACGTCGCGTAAATCGAACTCGTCGCCCTCTGTCTCGCTGTCCATGGTGACGCTGACGTGCTTGGTATGGATCAGAAATTGCCCGCGAATCGTGGAGCGTGTTTCGAGTGGATCGCCGAGGCCGTCGACGCCGGTCGAGACCAGCGTGGCGTAGACCGGCTTCTCGCCGCGGTACATGACCAGCGACTGTTGCAGGATCGAGACGTGGATCCAGCTGCGATCGCCGGTAGCCCAGCCGGGCTTGTTCTTGAAGCGGTCGATGCGGACGAGGCGCTCGTCGCGGATGTAGTCGTGCGCGGCGGTCTCGAGGTAGTGGACGCCGCTGACGATGATCTCGCGGCCGGTCAGTGGCACGGCTTCGCGGTACGCGAGCTTGCGAGCGATGCTGAGCCCGGTTTTCTTGGGGTCGCCGGTGTAAAGATTGGCGCTGCCCGAGCGCACGAACGCGACCGGGAGCGTGACTTGGTCGTCGAGTTTTAGGCCGTGGAAGGAGCTGACCTCGACTGGCTTGATGCGGTCCAGCGGGATGAGCTGAAAGTCGGTGTTGAGCGCGTAGCGGCGCCCCTCGTGCTCGTAGACGCCCAGCAGTGCAAAGCCGCTGTCGGGCATGGCGCGGCCGGTCGTGAGCGGATTGCCCTCGCGAAAGAAGCCCCAGGGCATGGGCACGCTCTTGCCGTCGCGCAGGGCCTGGGGCGTCGGGTCGGTCGGCAGCTCTTTCCAGATCTCTGCCGTGCGGGCGCGCAGGTGGTAGACCGTGTCCTGCTCGGTGCGCTCTTTCTCGAGCTTGGTCGGCAGGCGCGCGTAAAACGCCGGCGTCGGAAAGCGCGACCGGCCGTACGTGTACGGTAACGGCGCCATGCGGTCGGGCCGCATCCGTGCCAACTCCGTGAAGGGACTCTGACCCTCGCTGTCGAGCATCGCCGAGCTCTCGATGCAGACGTAGCCCTCGGGCTGGATGCGGTACCAGCCACGGCGGCAGCCCTCGTCGCCAACGGCGGTCTTGGAGCGACTGATGACCGCGCCCACGCGGAGGTAGCCGACTTTCTGCGCCTTGAAGGAGGGGCGTGAGAAGATAAAGGTCTGGCGCGCGATTGAAGTGAGGGTCGGTTCTGAGTACTCCAGGATTGCTTCGCGAAGTGGTTCGCTAGTTGGCGAAGAAACCGAGGCCGGATCCGATCCCGATCCCGATCCCGATCCCGATCCCGATCCCGATCCCGATCCCGATCCCGATCCCGATCCCGATCCCGACGGGGGAGCCGGGGGGTGCAGGGCGATGGCGCCGGAGGCGGGCGGCGGCGTGCCGCGCGTCGCGCGAGCAGGGGCCCGGAGCTCGCTCGCCGAGCAAGCGGCGCCGACAGCGCACGCGAGCACGATGACCAGATCAGGGCCTCGCATGTTCTGTCGATAGCGTCGAGCGGGTGCTGCGGCCAAATTCCTTGCGTTTATCGACACTTGAAAAGGCTCGCGGTAGGCTTGTGTAAAGTGTCGCTCGCTGCCCTCGATGCCCTGACCGCCCTCGAGCCCCTGCTCAGCGAAGAGGAGCGGATGGTGCAAGGCACCGTGCGGCGCTTCATCCGCGAGCGTTACTTGCCGCGCTCGGGCGAGCTCTACGAGAAGGAAGAGTTTCCCAAGGATCTGATTCCGGAGCTTGCCGCGATGGGCCTGCTCGGTGCGAGCCTTCAGGGCTACGGCTGCGCTGGCATGGGCGCGGTGACGTACGGGCTGTTGCTTCAGGAGCTCGAGTACGGCGACAGTGGCCTACGCAGCTTCGTGAGCGTGCAGGGGTCGCTGGCGATGTACGCCATCTACTCGGCCGGGACTGAAGAGCAAAAACAGCGGTTCTTGCCGCGCATGGCCCGCGGCGAGAGCATCGGCTGTTTCGGCTTAACCGAGCCGGACAGTGGCTCCGATCCTGGCTCGATGAAGACGCGCGCCCGCCGTGACGGCGGGGACTTCGTGCTCTCGGGTACCAAGATGTGGATCACCAACTCGCCCTTCTGCGATCTGTGCGTGGTATGGGCGAAAGTGGACGACGGCGGTCCCGAATCGATCCGCGGCTTCATCGTCGAACGCGGCATGAAGGGCTTCGAGACCCCGCGCATCCACGGCAAAATGAGCCTGCGCTCGAGCGAAACCGGGGAGGTCGTGCTCGACAACTGCCGCATCCCCGCCGCAAACGCCTTCGAAGCCAAACCTGGTCTCGGCGCGGCGCTGCGCTGCCTCGGCCAAGCTCGCTTCGGCATCGCCTGGGGCGCGGTCGGGGCGGCCAAGGCGTGCCTTGAATGTGCCGTCAACTACACGAACGAGCGCGTGCAGTTCGGCGTGCCGCTCTCCAGCAAGCAGCTCGTGCAAGAAAAGCTCGTCGACGGCGCCCAGGAGATCGTCAAGGCCGACCTGATGACGTACCACTACTCACGCCTGAAGGAGCAAAACGGCAACGTCACGCCCGAGCAGGTCTCGCTTTGCAAGCGCAACAACGTGGCTATCTCGCTCGACGTCGCCCGCACCTGCCGCAACCTGCTGGGCGCCAACGGCATCTTGCTCGAGTACCCGGTGATCCGCCACATGCTCAACCTCGAGAGCGTCTTCACCTACGAAGGCACCCACGAAATCCACACGCTCGTGCTTGGCAAGGCTTTGACCGGTCAAAGCGCGTTCTAGGGAGGCGGGGTTTGAAAAGTCAGGGCGCGAGATCGCCAAGCAACTAGCCTCGAGCTGGGCGATTTCGCCTCGGGAATAGTAGGGCTGCTCGCGGGTATCTACGTGATTTCAGGTCGTCACTCGCCGCGCGTAGTCCGACGGTTGTTCGAGGCGCCGCCCAGAAAGTCGTTCGTAAGCCGCGACGACAGGCAGCGCTTTCGTGCCGCTCGATAGCGTGAGCCGGTAGGCTTCGGCGCGCAGCTCGCCGCGCGGGTTTTCCCAGGTGCCGCCGCGTGTGGCGCGCAGCACTTCGCCCAGGTAAGAGCCGACGAGCACTGCGGCGCGCCGCACCCAGTTGGCTTCGGGATCGGGCGGCGCGAGGGGAGGGGCGAGCAGGGTGACGTAGCGATCGATGCTGCGCAGCGACGCGAACGACAGATCGAGTGGCAGCTCCGCAGTGGCGCAGTAGAGGCCGACCGGAGATTCGCGCAGGTGGCCGCCGAGCTCGGGAAGCTGACTGATGGGAGGCCAGCCTGCGGGATCCCAAGGCGTGGGTGGGGAGACGTCGAGCGAGACGCGGTGTCCGAGCGGCTCGGCGCCCGGGTGTGGCAGCGGGGTGTCACCGCGCTCCAGCGCCCGGCGGGTCTGCAGGCGCGCCTCCATGTCTCGGAAGGGTGAGAAGAACAGCCCCTGGCCCTCGACGTGCAGGCGCATCAGATCCGAGGTCGTACCCAGCCATTCGCCGGCGTAGGCCTGCCTCAGGCATTCGCCCGTGTAAGCGCCCAGGCCGAGCAAGGCGCGCGAGCGCAGCTCCGTGCGCGGGCCGACGCTGGAGCCGTAGAGCAGGCCCAGCGCGGCATCGAGCCGAGCGATGCTGAAGAGCGACAGGTCATAGGGTGCGAAGTGTCGCGTCACCGGCGCTTCGGTCAGGTAGCGTGCGGTGATGGTGGCGGCTTGCGAAAGCTCCTTAGTGGCGCCGCGCCCCGACAAGGCTTCGAGCTTGCGCACCAGCCCTTGCTCGAAGTCGAACATCGCGGCCTTGCCGTCACCGGTGGCCAACCGGCGCTCCTTGTCGTCCCAGGGGGAAGTGCCAAGAGCTGGCGCAACCGAAGCAGCGGATCGCACCGAATGAGGGGCGGGCGGAGGGGCGGTGGTGGTGCGCGAGGGTTGCGCGGCCGTGCGCCCGACCGCCAAGCCTAGCTTGCCGAGCGTCGAGGCGAGCTCGTCGGCGGCGTGCGAATCGGCGTCGAGCAGTCGCTGATAGTGGCGACGCGCGTCCGCGATGCGATTTTGCTTTTGGGCGATCAGGGCCGCGACCGCCAGGCCATCGTGCGACGTAGCGTCGAGCTCGAGCGCCGCATCGGCGGCTTGACCAGCCGCCTCGGGCGACGTCCCAAGTAGCATCAGCGCGCGCAGCGCGAAGCCGAGCGCCGGTAGGGCGCCGTTCTCGGGTGAAAGCTGGCTGAGCAGCTCGCTCAGCTCCGCGGCTGAGGTCGGCGACAGCAGCCAGGCGTCGCGTCTTGCCAGAGCCCAGGCCAGCGTCAAGCGCGACAGCTCCGAGGCGGGATCCTCGTCGTGCGCACGCCGAGCCTGGACCTCCGCGCGATCCACGTCGCCGAGCTCGATGAGCAAACGAGCCACCGCCGAGCGCAAGTCCGGATCGATGAGCGGCGCCCGGCACAGCCGATCCAACGAGCGGCGCGCCCCTGCTTTTCTGCCCAGGCCGATCAGGGCCCTTACCTCGAGCAGCGACAGCTCGGGAGTGCTCTCGGCGCCGAGCTGGTCGACCGCTGCAAAAGCGCGCTCGAAGTCGCGCTCGGCCAGCCAAGTCGCGATTAAGAACACGCTCGGGGGCTCGGGCGCCGCGCCGGGCGCGCCGGGAGACGGTGCCGTATTGCGCTCGCCCAGGGCGGGCTGTCGCCCGTCGAATGGGCCCAGATCGATCGCAACCTGTGGCGTGTTTTCGCTGCGAGGGTTGCTGGCGCTGCTGGGCGGCGGCGCTGAGACGGTGTCGTTGGTCGGGCTCGAGCCCGGTGCGAGCAGGTCCAGATCGAGGCCCGGCGGCGTCAGATCGAGATCGAGGCCCGGCGGAGGCGCGTAGCTAGGCGGCACGTTCTCACGCGGTGTGAAGCGCGGCACCAGCGGCGCGCGCGGGATGCCCGGCGCCTGGGGTGTCGGCAGGCGCGCTTCGACCTGGGGCGCGCTCGAGGGCATGGGTCCGGGCTCGGTCCGGCGATCGCTTTCGTCATCATCGTCCTCGTCCGAATCGGTGTCTCGCTCCGGGGATCGGGACGGACTCGCCGCGGGCGGCGGCGGGACCGTGGCCTGGTTGAAGCGCTGGGGATCGGGCCGCAGCGTGCCGCGCTCGGCGGCCAGCAGCATGGCCGATGCTTCGGGGAAGTCGGGGCGAGCGCGCAGCAGCTCCCGCAGGCGCGCCATCACGCCCGGCAGATCGAGCTTGCCACGCTGATACAGGATGCGGGTCGCGAAGTAAGTCGTGGCGTGCACGTGCTCCTTCCCGACGCCGAGCTGAGCCAGCAAGCGTTGGGCCTCCTCGAACGAGCCAGCGTTGAGCTTGGCCTCGATCTCGGCGTGCAGAGGATGGTGAAGCGGGCGCGTTTGGCTGAAAGAGTAGCGAGATGCTTGCTCCCCCGTCTAGCTGACTCGTGCTAGCTGGTCAGAGCGTTTTTGCGCAGCGGAAACCGACGCCGTGGCTTTGCGCGCTGGGAGCCTGGGCAAAACGGAAGGACGGGCGCAGCCATTCGGGGAAGCTGCCATTCCAGCCGCCACCGCGGATCACGCGCTTTTCGCCGCTGTCCGGCCCGCTGGGATTCTTCTGGTCAGCGGCCCAATAGGCGCCTTCCCAATCCGCCACCCACTCCCAGACATTGCCGACCACGTCGTAAGGACCGAAACGCGAGCGTCCCGCGGGGAATTTGCCGACGGGCGCGGTGGTCGCAAAGCCGTCGTCGGCCTGGTAGAGAGCGCCCGGAAACTGCTGCGAGACCTTGTTCTGCTTGGCCCAGGCCAGGCATTCGGTACCGCACGCGTTGAGATGCATCTCGGTTGGGGCTTCATCACCCCAGGGGTAGACTCGTCCGTCCGGGCCACGGGTAGCGTATTCCCACTCAGCCTCGGTCGGCAGACGCTTGTCGTTGTTCTTGCAGTAGGTATTGGCCATCTCCCAATTCAGGCAGTTGATCGGGTGATCGGCCTTGGCCAGATCCGCGATGGTACAGAGCGGCGAGTAGACCTTTTTGTCGTTGGGCGTGATGTTGGGCCAGTCCACTTCGGTCGTGGCGCGTCGGCACTTACCGTTGTCCGAGCATGCTCGGTACTGCTTGGCCGTGACCTCGTAGAGATCCATGCAGAAGCCGGCGAGCGTTACGTTGTGGCTCGGCTTCTGGTTGGGCAGAGCGTCTTTGACGTCGGAGCCCATGAAGAATTGCCCGGCTGGGATCAGCACCATGCTCTCGGGGCAGGCGGCAGCTGGTGCGGCGGAGGCGCTGGGCGGTGGCAGTGCTGCGGTCACGGCCGCGCTGGGCTCGGGCTTGGTCGACGTAGGCTCGGCGCTGGCAGACCCGCTGTTGCCTTTGCCGAGCAACAAGAAAGCGCCGATGCCCAGAACCGCAACCGCGGCGACACCACCGATGATCGCGCCCGTGCTGCTCTTACCGGTCGGGGTTTGCGTGGAGAGCGTGGCCGGCGAGCTGGTGGTGCTCTCGGGACTACGTGGCATGGCGCCGACCGGCGTGGGCTGCGTGAAACCGCCGGACGCGGCCGGGATCTGGCCGGTGACGATGCCAGGGTGCAGCACGGTGTCCGAGAACGAACCGGCCAGCGCGCCTTCGAGCTCCTTCCAGAACTCACGCGCGCGGGCGTAGCGATCGGCAGGTTTTACGGCCAGCGCCTTTTGAAAGACGCTTTCGACCGTGTCGGTGACGCTCGCACCGAGCGCGCGCGGCGTGGGACGCTTTTCCGGATTGCCGGATGCGAACGCGAGCTGAATCAAATCTTCACCATCGAGCGCCACGCGGCCGACCAGCATTTCCACCGCGACCAGCGCCAGCGCGTAGACGTCCGTCCAGGGCCCGGTGGCGCCGTAGCTGCGATTGAACTGCTCCGGAGCGCCGTACTGCGGGGTGAACGAGGTCACGCTCATGCCAGTCTTGGCCAGCGCGGCTTTGAGCTGCGTGTTGTCGGACATCATCTTGGCCACGCCGAAGTCCAGGACTTTGACGGTCGCCTTGCCGGCGCGCGCTTCTTCAACACCCAGCACGAACAGATTGGCGGGTTTGATGTCACGGTGCGCGATGCCCTTGCCGTGCGCGACATCGAGCGCGCTGGCGGCTTGCCCGAGCACGCTCACCACCTCGGCGATGCCCCACACCGGCGCGCCTGCGGCGCGCTCCGTATCCAGCAGCTCGTCGAGCGGTTTGCCCTCCAGCCACTCCAGCACCATGTACGGCATCCACTGACCGTCCGGCGAGGTGTAGGTGCCGACGTCGCGCGCCTGCACGATACCGGCCGTCTGGCTGCTCAGCTCGGTGAGTAGCGCGCCCTCCTGAATGAAGGCGTCCTTGAACTGCTCACGCTGGTCGACCGGCGCGCTCGACAGGCCGTTGAAGAACTTGATCGCGACCGGCTTGTTCCAAATGGTGTGGATGGCGCGGTACACCACCGCGAAGCCGCCCTCGCCGACGAGCTTCTCGATGCGGTACTTCTCCGCGATGGTCTGGCCGGCGATGTGCAGCGGGTCTTTGACGGTCATGGCACCTTGGGGGCTCGAAGCCTCATAGAATACGAGGCTTCAGGGCAACTGGGTTTCATAAATCCGCTCCGCCTCGGGCGTTTCCGGGACCCCACACCACGCCGCGCTCCGCGAGATCGGCGAGTAGCGCTGCCGCACCGGACAGCACTGCTTCGGTAAGCTCCGCCCTTTCGGCCCGAGCCGCCTCGCGCACGGCCCGCTCCAGCGTGTCGCCTGCCAGCAGACGCTCGACGATGCCGGCCGCGAGCGGTGTCAGTTCCAGGTAGCGCACGTCGTGCTCGGGGCTACGGTAGACGAGCAGCGTGACGTCGCGCGCAGCGGGCTCGCTGCGATCACTCTCGTCGGCGGGCAGCTCGTGGACCGCGTGGCGGTAGTGCATCAGTCGCAGCGCCGCGCCGAGCTCTACACCCTGCTCGAGCGCCAGGGGCGCGGCGACGTGACCGCGCGGCAAGCTGGGCAGGGCCGACACCTCGATGTGCAGCGCTTCGTGGCGTGCCAGATCCGGAAGGTAGCTAGGGACGCGCGCGTCAGCTTGCCAGAGCGGCGCGCAGAATTCGAGCAGCTCCGGCGTGACGTCGCGCAGGTAGTGGGTGCGCGGTGCGCGCTCGCTCAAGAAGCGGTCGAAGTATTCGTCGAACAGCGCGCCCAGGCGCGCCATGCTGCGAGGCATGGAAAGCTGCATGGCTTCACGCAGGTTGCCGTGCACCAGCTCTCGGTAGAGCAGCAACCGCTCGAAGCTTTCGGAAAGGGACGTCGCGTCCAGCTCTGGGACGCCATGCTTTGCTGACAGCTGCCCGAGCTGGGCGCGCGTTGGGGGCGGACCCAGCAGCAGCTCCGCAAAGACGTTTTCAAGCGCTTGCTGCATGGCGCTCCCGATAGTGGCGGATGCTGGCGTCGTAGACCGCGCGCAAGCCCCGGATCTCGCGGACCAGCTCCGCGAGTGGCGGGATGTCATTGTCGCGTTCGAGCAGCACCGGGCAGGGTCCCGTGCGCTGTAGCGTGAAGGCCAGCAGGTCCAGCACCGGATCGGCAACAGTTGCGCCGTGCGTGTCCAGGATCAACCCCGAAGGCTTCTTGGTGTGGCCGGCTACGTGAATCTCCACCACACGCCCGAGCTCGAGCGCGGCGATGAAGTCGCGTGCATCGAAGCCATGGTTGAGCGAATTGACGTAAACGTTATTGACGTCCAAAAGCAGACCGGCACCGCTCTGCTCCAGCACTTGCTCGATGAACTCGAGCTCGGATAGCTCCGGTCTGCCGGGATGCACGTAGTAAGTGATGTTCTCGAGCGCGAACGGCACGCCCAGCACGTCGCTCATACGCCGCGCGCGCGACGCCACGCGCGCGATGTTTTCTTTCGAATGCTGCAGCGGCAAAAGCTCGTGCAGGCTGCGCGGGCCGACCGACGAGAAGCACAGGTGGTCGCTGTGCAGTGGTGAGTGGGTGCGCTGCACCTCGGCGCGCAGCTCACCGAGGTAGCTCGGGTCGGGCTCGGCGACCGCGCCGATCGAGAGCGTGAGCCCATGTGTGATCAGCGGATAGCGCTCTTGCAGGCGCTCCAGCTGCTCCGGGTAGTAGCCGCCCCGGCGCATGTAGTTTTCGGGTGAGACCTCGAAGAAATCGATCGGCAGCGGCGCGCCTTCGACGACCTCTTCCAGAAAATCCCAGCGCAGCCCGAGCCCCACTCCGTCGCGCACGCTAGGCGCTGCCTGTGGCGGCTCGGGCATGCTCATGTCCGCCCCGGGTTGCGGCTCAGCCGCAGGTACCGGCGCCGCAACCAGCCTTGGCGCCAGCGGCTTTCTTCTTTGCGGCGGGCTTGGGAGCAGCGGCTGGCTTGGCGGCCTCTTCGGCCGGCTTGGCGGCCTCAGCCGGCTTCGCAGCGTCGGCGCTGGGTGCCGGCGTGGCGGGCGCCGCTGCAGCTGGCGCAGCGTCAGCGGCGGGTGTGGCAGGCGTGGCGTCGGGCGTGCTCGAGTCGGCGGCTGCCGCCTCGGGCGCGGACTCGGTGGCGGCCGGCACCTCTTTGGCCTCGACCGGGCTCTCGGCAGGCGGCGCGGAACCACCGCAGGCGACGGCTCCCAGCGTGGCGAGCGTGGCGAGGATCGAGGTGTAGGTCAGGGTTTGCGGCATCGTGAACGGCTCCTTGGATGGGTCGATGAAAGGGGTTCGAAGTTTACTCGCGCGGGGCCCGCCCGCCGGCAGTAGCGGTACGGCCGCCCGGGTACGGGGTTTCAAAGCCGCGCGAGAAACTGAAAACTCTAGCAATTCCTATTACTTGCTGGCCTCCGCCACGAGCTGTAGCTCGATGCGCGCGTTCTTGCCGACCACGTCCGCGGCTCGGGCCGTCTGAAGCGGGTCGAGCATTCCCGAGGCGCCGCGGGCGACGATGTCATGCGGGGCCAGTGGCAGTACGAGCGGGGTCGTGCTGCGGATCGAAAGGCGCGCCGGCTGGGCCGCGCTAGGCGGCAGAAGCTCTAGCACCACTTCAGCTCGTACCGGCGCTCGGTAGCCGTGTACCAGCAGCGTCCCGACCGCGGTAGCCCGAACGGGCGTCTTGCGCGCCGAGGCATCGAGGTCGAGCGACGCCTTCGACAGGTTCTCGAGCGAGACGAGCTCGAAGCGCGCGAGGCTGAATTGTGTGCGCTGCTGCGCCGGGACGTCTGGACCCAGCTCGAGCCAGTTGAGCGCGAGCGCGCTCGGCGAACCCGGCGGAGCGTCACCGCCAGTGGGCAGCGAATCGTCGGAGATCGCGATGCGGGTCAAGTCGGCGCTGATGCTGGCCTGTGAGGCCTGGAGGTTCTTCGGATCCAGCCGGAGCTTGCCCTCGGCCAGAGGCACCTGGCCTACGAGCTTGGCTTTGCGCGCCGGCAAGCTGAAACGAATCTGGCTCTCGGGGCTGAAATGGAGCTCGAGGATGCCGCGCGGCGCGGGGCTGCTGCTGGCGCTGGCACTGGCTAGCCACGGCTCGGTGCGGCGGGGCGCTTCTTGCTTTCTCGCGCAGCCGGCAGCGCCGGCGACGAGCAGTGTCAGCAGCCAGCCCGCGTGCCTCATCGCCACACCCCGATCGTGACACCCCAACCCAAGTAGCTGCGGCTCGCATCGATCGATCCGCTCACGCGCCACTCGGTGCCCTCCGGAAAGGCGCCGAACACTTCCCAGGGAAACACCTTCTGGTCGAAGCCGAAGGTGGCGTGCAAGCGTGCGCCTTTGGTGTTGCTCTCGAAGCGCGATGGCTCGAGGTAGGTGCCGCCGCGCACCTTGGTCCAGTGCGGCAGGATTTCGGTCTCAACGCCGAGGTGCGGCGAGATGCTAGGTTTGGTGCCAGACCTCTGCACGCGCCGATCGATCATCGATTCGATGCCCACGGAGTTGTCGACGGCGCCGGAGATCATGAGGGATGTGGTGACCAGCACGAAGAAACGCTCTTGCTCGAGGTAGCGCTTCCGCAGCTTGCGATAAAGGTCCTTTTCGACGCGCTCGCGCTCACGGTCGTCCAGCTGCTCCTCCGCCTCCAGCTCATCGCGCAGTTTGTGGAGGCGTTTGCCGCGCTCGCGCTGCGTCTCGAACAGGGCTGTCGAAGCTTCGGCTCGGCGCAACCGCCGCCTGCGCTCGTGGGCGCGCCAATCCAGGTAGCGCCGCATCGGCGTGAGCACGTTCGAAGGATCGATCCAGTGCGGATTCAACGGCCTGGGGCCGAGCTGGGCGGCAAAGCCGATGTTGACGTCCCAGGGCAGGGAGACGCGCGCGGGCAGGTACAGGCGATTGATCGGATCGTCCTCGTAGAGCACGAAGGTTTTGCTCTCGGGTGACGCGCGCGTCGTGAAGCCGTCGTGGAACGCGCCGCCGATGCGGATCTGCCAGCCATTGGGCCGCCAAATGAAGCCGGTCTCGAAACCGGTACCGACCGTCGAGAACAGGTCCTGATCGGCGAGCCCGGTCGCGCTCTCGTTCGTGATCGACAGACCCGTCGTGCGCATGCCGACGCCGACCAGAAACTGTCCGTCCGCGAAGGCGTGCGCGATCTGCAGGTGACCGATGGCGATCTGCGCCGCGGTGCGATCGCGCTGCACGCTGACCGCAGGATTATTCGCGCGCCGCAGCGAGTACTGCTGGAGCTCGCTGGCCAGGCCGAAGCCCCAACGGCCAAACTGCAGATCCAGAGCCAGGTTGAAGAACAGGAAACCGAGCGAGTCGTCCTTCGGCAGACGCGTGCGCCGGCCGGAGTTCCAAAAGTCGGTATTGTCCAGCGCTGATGGAAAGGTCAGGCCGACGCCCAGGTCGTAGTCGAAATGACCGTACGAGTAGGCGGTGCGGGCTGCGGTGGCGGCGGGGTTGATGGCGCTGCCTTCCACGCCGTCGGCGATGGCCACGAACGCGCCAGCCAGACCGATGACGCGGTTCGCCGACAGCACCGGCCCCTGATAGAGGTCGATGCCGTAGTCGTTGGTCTGGATCGGCTCACCTTCGGCGGGCAGGGTGGCGAGCGCCGGAGGGCACCAGCACGCCGTCGCCAGCGCCAGCGCGAGCACAGCGATTTGCCGGAGGCGGGCGCGCTTCACGAGCTAACCTGCGACTTTGCGCGCCTCGCGCACCAGGCGCCGCTCCGTTTTGAAGACCGAAAACAGAATCCCGATCGCCGCCAGTGAGAACACGCACAGCATGGGCCCGAGCGCGCCGCAGGCCGCAGCGAGCAGCGTCAAGAGCACGAACGTGTCGCGCTTGAAGAGCGGCGCAATGAACGCCAGCTTGCCGCCGCCGCTGCTGGCCTGGGAAAGCGGGTACTTGAGCAGATCTCCCGAGCCGATCTTGATCAGGTAACGGTACTCGATGCCGCTCGTGAGCAGACCACACAGCACCGTGATCCCGCCCGCCACGAGGTACAGCGGCTCGCCGCTCATGCGATACAAACCGAGACCGGCGCCGCCGAAGAAGCCGTAGTTGGTGAGATCGTCGCCGATCGTGTCCAACCACTCGCCGAGCCGCGAGCCCCGATGCGTCACGCGGCTCATCTCCCCGTCGCAGCCGTCGAGCACGCTTTGGGCTTGAAACAGCAAAGCCCCTGCGAGTAGCGCCCAGTAGCTGCCCTGCGCCGCCACGATGGCGCCGGCCAACCCCACGCCCAGGATCGCCACCGAGACCTGGTTGGGCCGAAGCGGCGTCTTGACCAGGAAGCGCGAGATGAACAGCGAAATGTAGCGATTGAGGTAGGTCGAGGTCCAGCCGTCCTGCGCTTTGCGCAGCGATCGAAAAAGGGCACGCTCGGCCCCTCTTGCCGCCTCCTTCGAAGTCACGTCGATGGGCGCAAAAGCGTAGGCGACTGCGGGCGCAGCGCGCGCTTCGCGTACCGAAAGCTCGGCGCCGTTCGGCAAGCCCTGCGCCAGCTCACGCAGCGTCGCGCGGTGCACCAGCAGGCTGGCCGGCGCGCGCAGCCGCGCGGTGCCGGGTGGCGATTCGGTTAGGATCGGCAAACGCAGGCGAGCATCGTCGAGAGCGGATCTGAGCTCGGCCGCCGCCTGCGGCGCCACGATCGCGCTCGCGCCCGCCGCCTGAGCGTCCAGCGCGAGCCGCAGCGCGAGCGATAGTCCGCCGATCCTCACTGCTATCTCGCCAGCCGGCTCGAGCACCAGCACAAAGCTCGCTGGCTCTGGGCCTTTCGCTGAAATCGCCGGCATCGCTCGGGGGCAGGGCTAACACCGGCGGGCATTGCGGACAATCCGCATTGGGGTGGTCCGGTGCTATAAAGCCGACGTGCCGTACTCCTCCGAGTTTCGTTGCTTCGCCGGTTGTGAAGGCTCGTGGCCCGTGACCAGGCCGATCTATCGCTGCCCCAAATGCCAGGGCCTGCTGCAGGTCGTGCACGACACACAGGCGCTCAAAGATCGCAGCGGCGCGGCGTGGATGAAGCTGTTCGATGATCGCTACAAGCAGAACGTCTGGCCCCATGGCTCGGGCGTCTGGGGCAAGCGCGAGTGGGTGATGCCGCAGGTCCCTGACGACATGATCGTCTCGATGTACGAGGGCGGCACCAACCTGTTCTGGGCCGAGCGCTACGGCAAAGAGCTCGGGATCTCGGACCTGTGGGTTAAGCTGTGCGGTAACAGCCACAGCGGCTCCTTCAAGGATCTGGGCATGACCGTGCTGGTGAGCGTGGTGCGCATGGCCGTTCAGGAGGGCCTGAAGGTCAAGGCCATCGCTTGCGCCTCGACCGGCGACACCAGCGCGGCGCTGGCGGCCTATGGGGCCGCTGCGGGGTTGCCGGTGGTGGTGCTGCTCCCGCACAACAAGATCTCCACGGCGCAGCTGGTGCAGCCGCTGGCGCACGGCGCTCTGGTGCTGGGTCTCGATGCCGACTTCGATGGTTGCATGGAGATCGTGCAGCGACTGGCTGCCGAAGGGCTGGTCTACCTGGCCAACTCCATGAACCCGCTGCGCCTCGAGGGGCAGAAGACGGTCGCGGTCGAGATCGTGCAGCAGTTCGACTGGCAGGTGCCCGATTGGATCATCCTGCCGAGCGGCAACCTGGGCAACGCTTCGGCGCTGCACGCCGGTTTCAAGCTGATGCGCGAGCTGGGAGTGATTTCGAGCTACCCGCGGCTGGTCGTGGCGCAGGCGGAAAACGCCAATCCGCTGTATCGCGCCTGGAGCGAGGGCAAGCGCACGGTCACGCCGATTCAGGCCAAGCCGACGCAGGCGACTGCGATTCAGATTGGCAACCCGGTCAGCGCGCCCCGCGCCATTCTGGCGCTGGAGGAGCTGAACGGCATCGTGGAACAGGCCAGCGAGGAGGAGCTGTGTGAGGCGGCGGCGCGCGCGGATCGAACCGGCATGTACACTTGCCCTCACACCGCGGTCGGGCTGGCGGTGCTCGAGAAGCTGATTGGGCGCGGTGTGATCAAGAAGGGCGAACGCGTCTGCTGCGTCTCCACCGCCAACGGCCTGAAGTTCACCGAGTTCAAGGTGAAGTACCACGAAGGCTCCGTACCCGGCGTCACCGGCCGCTTCAAAAACCCTCCAGTCCTGCTACCGCCCAGCTTCGACAAAGTCGTCGACGCGATCACGCAAAGATTTGCGTGATCGCAGCTTGTTCTCCTCCGTTCCTTGACTGAACCGTCCCGCGATCCTCGCTGACCGAACCACAGCGGGCGCTCGGCCTCGCCGAGTTTTTCAAACAGCCTCTCCATTTCGATCGTGATCTGATCGTGCCAGGGTCGGTTGAGGTGGTTCCAGCTCGCGCGCAAGCGCGCTCGCGTAACGACGTAAAGACTTTGAGCGACCAGCCAGATGCACACGAGCGCGCTTGCGCGCGAGTTGGAACGAGGCTGCCCGACCTTGGCACGAGCAGATCACGATCGAGCTGAGTGGCGAAGGCTCACGTGAAAAACCGGCGAGGCTGGGCGCCTACCCCGCTTCGGGGCACGAGGTACGCAGGGGCGCCCGGGCAAGGGGCGGAGATGACCTAGAAACTGTACTGCGCGGCGGCGCCGCCGCCTTCGGGGGAGGCGTAGGGGGCGACGACGAGCTTGGCTTTCTTGGGGAGCTTGTCGTAGCCCTTGGCGGCTGCGGGGGTCGAATCGTCACTGGTAAGCAGGACGACGCCGGTGACGCCGAGCGTGATGGCCACGCCGAACGCCATGTCAGCGATCAGAGCGTTGCGCTCGGTGTCGTCGGCGGCACTGCCGGTCGGGCTCTTGTCGAAGTCGTTCTTGGCGCCGAGCGCCTTGATGCCGAAGATGGTGCCGACGATGGCGCCAGCGCCAGCAATGCCGAGCGTGATGTAGGCCGGCACCTTGCTGCGCGGGGGCGGCGGAGGCGGCGGCGGGGGAGGCGGGGCCGCCTCGACCACAGGCTCCGGGGGCGGGGGCGGGGGCGGGGTAGGCTTGGCCACGAGCTCGATCTTCTGCTCGCTCTTCTCGCCGCCCTTCACCTCGACGTCGACCTCTTTGGCCTCGTAGCCCGGCGCGATCAGCGTGAGCTTGTGGGGCCCGGGAGCGAGCTTCAGCATGATGGGCGTCTCACCCGGTTGCGGCGTGCCGTCGATGGACACGGTGGCGCCCATCGGTGTGGTGAGCACGCTGACTTCACCAACCAGCTTCGCCTTCAGATCCGCCAGGCGCGCCTTGGCGTCGGCCTGCTTGTCCTCGGGGAGCTTGCTGATCTCGGGATCGGCAAGCAGCTTCTCGTAGGCCGTGACCGCTTCCTCCACCTTGCCCTGGCCGTCGAGCGATTTGGCGACCCAATATTGCGCTTGTGCTGACGGGATCAGCTCGTTGGCTTTGGAGAAGCCGGTGAACGCTCCGGCGAAGTCGCCTGCTGCGAACGCCTTCTCGCCGTCGGTGTATGCCTTGCGTGCGGCATCCTTGGTCTTCTTGTCGGGGGGCTTGGGCTTGTCGGCGGGCTTGGCCGGGGTCGCGGCTGCCTTGGGATCCGCCGGCTTGGCGTCGGGCTTTGCCGCGGGTGCTGCACCCGGCGCCTTGGCGTCAGCAGGCTTCGCTTCCGCTGGCTTTGGCTCCGCGGGCTTGGCGGGCGCCGCCTTGTCCTTGGCCGGGGCCGGAGCGGCCGGGGTCTGCGCGAAAGCGGGGGCAATGCTGGCACTCAGGAAAGCGCTGGCGGTAACGGCTGCGACGAAGCGTGGCAGCAGGGGGTGGCGTGTACGATTGAACATGAGCCTCTTGAGCCTCCGGCGGCCCTTCGACGGGCGCCGCCCGAAGGCTAGACCGGCCTCCGGCCCGCCGACAAGCCCCCGGCAGGGGCCAAAACCCGGCCTGCCCGCCATCAAACCGCCATCGAGCAGGCGCGCACCTCGTTCTGGCTGGCCTATAGTCTTCTGCGGTTTGGTTTGGTCGGGGCCCGGGCGTCGATAAAGTGATCTTGCCGCCCCGGCACCAAGAACGAGAGCTGCCACCGCTCATGAGCACCATCGACTCGAAAGACCCCTCGCTCGAAAGCGGGGGCTCGAGCGCGGCCAGGGCAGCCGTCGGGGCTACCAGCGGGCATGCGATCAGTGATGTGGCTCGCCGAACCTTGCCTCCTCCGGAATGGGGCAACGAGGGTCCGCGCTCGGCGGCATCACTGGCGCTCGAGCGTTACGAGATCGACACCGCCATCGCTCGGCGCGCGGGACCCCGCGCGGAGCTAGCCTCGCTGCTCGCCAAGCTCAACGCCGCGAGTCGTTCCGGTAGCGAGACGGAGGAGCGCATGGCGGCGTCGGCGTTGTCACGCGCGCTCTCGGCTCGCGGCACCGAGCTCGATGCGGCGACGCGCTTTGCACGGCGCGCGCTCTTGCTGGGCGAGGACTCGTTGCTACGCGAGGAGCTTTCCAGTTGGTTCGGCGGGCTCGGTGAGCCGCTGCTGGCTGCAGCCACCTTGCGGCCCTTGCTAGAGCAGTCGGGCGTCGATATCGCCGCGCTCTCGATGCGCATCGGAACGCTCTTGGCGCGCGGCGGCGACGCGCGCGGGGCGCGCGAAGCATTCCAAACGGCTGCGCGCGAAGAGCCCACAGATCCCGTGGCTGCCGAGCAACTCGCGGCGGTGGCGGCCTGGAGCAGCGGCCAGGTTTCTGCGGAGGAGTCCGCGCAGGCCTACGTCGACGCCGCGGATCGGCGCGAGGCGCTGGGTGAGCGCCCCGCCGCCTTCGAAAATCTGATGCGAGCCTTCGAGATGGCGCCGCATTTGGGGCCAGCTGTCGAGCGTCTGGCGCAGGCGCTGTCCGACCGCGGTCGCGTGGGTGCGGCCGACGAGGTGCGGCGTGAGCAAGCGCGCGCGCTGCCCGAGCAGGCGCGCACGATTCACCTGCGTCGCATGCGGGACGCGCTGCGCGACGGCGATCTGCCGCGGGCGATGGGTGCGGCCTTCGATGCCCGTCTGGACGCCGAGCTCGACTTGAAGAGCGTGCTCTCGGCCATCGAGCGCCGCGGCGAGCACAGCAGCGATACCAGCGTCGGCTTCGACGAATTGCTGGAGCGCGTCGGGATGCACGAGCTATTTGCCGCGCGGCTGGAGCTGGGCTGTGACCTGCTGGCCGGGCGAGAACGTGCGCGGGCTCGCCTGGCTCTGGGGCGGCTGTACGCCACGTCGCTGGCGCGCGCGGATAGAGCCGTCGATTGTTGGATCGATGCGATGGTCATCGACCCGGGCGCGCTCGAGGCCAAGGAAGCTCTCAAGGCGCACGCGCAATCCACGCGCGATTACTCGGGGCTGATCGAGGCCCTGATCCGCGTTGGTGAAGCGCGCGGCTACGGTTATCCCGAACAACGGGCGGCCTGCCTGCGCGAGCTGTGGCTACTCGCCGAGGAGCGCGTGCCGGATGCCGGCCTGGCCTCGTGGGCGCTCGAGCGCCTGGCCGGCGCGGAGCAGAACGAGGAGCTGCGCGACGCTGCGCTGAGGTTGGCGCCGCAGGTCGAGCGTGAGGACGAAGCGATCGGGCAACTGCGCGCGCGGCTCGTGAGCGCACAGGGCGAGGAACGGCTGGAGGTCCTGGCGCGCCTGGCCGCGATCTTGCAAGGGCGACCCGCGCTGGCGACTGACTACCTGGCGGTGCTGCGCGAGCTGGTTCAGATGGTGCCGGAGGAGCGCGGCTATCAGATCGCCTTCGAACGAGTGCTGCGGCGTCTGGGGCGCAGTGAGGAGCTCGAAGGTCACCTGGCCGCCTGCGCGGACCGCACCGATTCGGATCTGGAGCGGGCCCGGCTGCGTCTCGCGCTGTGCGGCACGCGGCGCCGGCGTGGTGACCTGGACGGCGCGCTGCGCGAGCTTTCGCCGCTATTGGACGACGCCGGTGCGCTGCCGAGCGTGGCCTGCATGGCGCTGCTGCTAGCCGCACAGCGCGGGGTCGACGCGCTGCGCGCGCGTGCCTTGCTCAGGGTGGCTTCTGGCCTGTCGCCGTCCTTACGCGCGGTGCTGAGCAGCTTGGCCGCCGAAGCGTTTCTGCAGTCCGGTGAGGTGGAGCGCGCGCGTGTCGCGGCCGAGCAGGCGACGCATGCCGATCCATCGTTGGCCAGGCCCGTGGCGGTACGGGCCCGAATTGGCCTGTCGAGCGGCGACCGTGCTGGCGCGGACGCTCTGGAGCGTGCCATGGGCGTGGTCGTGCCGCGCGCCGCCAGTTGCGCGGAGCTCGCCAACGTTTACGAGCGCCTCGGTGAGCCGATCCTGGCGCTGGCCTGGACGCAGCGTCGTATCGCGCTACGGCCCGGTGATCTGGACGCGGCGCGCGCCAGGCTCACGCGCGTTTGCGCGGCCGGTGACGGGCCGCGTTTGGCCGACACGCTGGCCTGGCTGCTGTCGCAGCACCAGCCGCTGGCCGAGCTCGAAGCCGACATCGCTGCCGCGCTGCGGGAGCTCGCGCCGCTCGAGCCGATGCGAGCCGGCGCCCTGGCGCGTCGCGCGCTCGACGTGCTCGGCCCGCACCCTACGCGCCTGCGCGAGGCGGTGCTGGCCGTGGCCGACACGACCGGCGAGCGTGGCCTCGGCATCGCGGTCGTCGAACGTTGGCTTTCGGCAGGGTCGCCGGGCGCGCAGCGCCCCGACGTGCTGCTCGACTTGTCGCGGCGTCGCCGCGCTGCCGGAGACGCCGACGGCGCGGCGCGCGCGCTGCTGCGTGCGGTGAAGGAGGGCGCGCCGGCGCGTGACGTGCTCGCGGAGCTGGACGTGGCGCTGCCCACCCGCAGCTCCGATGGCGACCTGGCGCTGCTCGAGGCTCGCGCAGAAGTGCTCGGTGCTCATCCGGAGGCGGACCAGCTCGGCACCGCCCAGGCTTTTCGAGAGCTAGGCGCTGCACTCTTCGACCTGGGCTCGGATACCGAGGGCGCGCTGCGGGCGTGGGAGCGTGCCATGGCGCTCGATGCCGAACGCGGCCCCGAGCTGTTCGCAGCCGACGTGACCGCGTTCGTCGGTCACGATGCCGCGTTCCGCCGCCTCAAGGCGCTGTCGGTTTCACGCAGCGACGAGCGCCAGGCAGCGAGGCTTTTGGCGGTGGCGGCCGGCGTGGCGCTCTCGGCCGGACGCATGCAGGACGCCTTCGAAACCTCCGCCCGGGCCCTCGAGCTCGATCCGGCGCGCGCCGACGTGCTGGCGCTGGCGGAACGTACCGCTGGTGAGGAGGAGCTCGACGCGCTCGAGGGCATCTATGATCGGCTGGCGGATGCCACGCTGGGCCGCTACGGCCAGCGCGCCGTGCAGTACCGCGCGGCGCGCCAGTTCGAGCGGCGGCGTGAAGGCGCGCGCGCGCTCAAACACGCCATCGCGGCCTTCGAAGCGGTGCCGAGCGAGGGCGTGGCCTACGTAACCATGGCGCGGCTCGCCGAAGGTTCGGACAGCTCCGGTGACGTGGTGCGGGCGATCGAGCGCGTGGCGCTTGCGCACGCCTCCCCCGAGCTGCGTACGGCCTGGCTACGCCGCGCTGCGCTGTTTGCGGGGCCGAGCGAGGAGGGCCAGCGCCAGCGCATCGACGTGCTGCTGCGGGCGCTTTCGGTGCGCGGTGACTGCGACCTGCTGCGCTCGCTGGCGGATGCTTGCGCGGCGCTGCTGGCGACGGTGCCCGAGGAGAGTGAGACGCTGCTGCTACGGTTTTCGCGGGCCACCGAGAGCCTGCTGAGCAAGGCTGACGGCCCGGAAGGCGCGCGCATGGGCATTACCGCAGCCAAAGCTGCGCTCGAGACGTTCGCGGCGCCGGACCTGGCACTCAGCGCGCTCGGTCACGCCTACGGCAGCGATGGTGATCTCGAGGAGTACGCCGCGCTGTTTGGCGACGCCGAGGCGCTGGCGCGCTCGGCCGATGCCCCCGCTAAGGTGGCGCGCCTGGTCGAGCTATCCGGACAGAAGTGGAGCGGCGCCGGCGTGGCGCTGCTGGAGCTCGGCGCGCACATTGCGCGAGCGCTCGGAGACGAGCGCTCGGAGACGCTGCTTTTGGTGCGCGCGGCGTGCAAGGATCCCGAGCAAGTGGAGCTGGTGCGGCGCGCCGAGCAACGCGCGCGAGCGCTCGGCGATCCTCAGTTGCTCGAGGCCGTGCTGGAAGCCGTGCCTCCGCGCGAGCGCGGTCAGGCGCTGCTCGATCTGGCGGCTTCTGCCAGCGAGCCCACGGAAGCCGAGGAGATCCTGCGCAAGGCCGCCGCCGTCGATGATCTGCCCGACGCACAGCAAGCGGAAGTCTTCGAACGACTGGCGACGCTGCTCCGCGCGCAGGGCCGTCACGATGAGCTCGAGAAGCATTTGGCGACGGGCATGGAGCGCTTGGGGCTACCGCCGGTCAAGCAGTCGCGTGTGGCCGCCGAGCTGGCCGCCCTGATCGGCGCGCGTGGTGAGCCCGAGCGTGCGATCGAGGTCATGCGCCGGGCCCTGGCCGAGACGCCAGAGGCCGAAGGGTTGTGGTCGGACCTGGTAGCGCTGGCTCGCCAAGCGCGCGACAAGCAAACCGAGGTCGAAGCGCTGGGGCAGTGGGCCGAGCGCGCTAGCGACGAGAAGCAACGCCTGCTGTCGCTGCGCGAGCTGGCGCTGCTGCTCGAGGAGCAGGGCGACGAGGGTGGGGCGCTTCAGCGTTGGGCCAACGTGCTGGGCCTGGATCCGAACGACGTCGACGCCATCGCGGCGCTCGAGCGTCAGGCCGAGCGTATGGGCGATTACGAGACACTGGTGAAGCTGCTCGGCCGTCGCGCCTCGCTCGCCAGCATGGTCGACGAAGTGCGGCGCATTCGCCTGCGGCGCGCGGCGGTGCTGGAGCAGCGCCTGGGTCGTCCGGACGAGGCCTGCGCGGAGCTCGAGGCGTTGGTCACCACCACCGGCGACAACCTGAGCGTGCTGCGCGTGCTGGCAGATTTGCAGGAGCGCCTTGGCGCGCCCCTACGCGCGGCGGCACTATGGATGCGAGCCGGAGCCGTGGCGGCAGCGCGCGACGAAGCTGCGGACCTGTCGCGACGCGCTTGCGAGGCCTATCTGGCTGGTGGCGACGTGGAGGCCGCGCGACGCGTGCTCGAAGGCATGGGCACCTGGACTCGCTCCGAGCGTTTGCTGGAGCTTGGTGTCGAAGTCGAACGGCGCCAGCAGAACTCAGCCGGGCTGGCCGAAGCGCTCGATGAGCTGGCCACGGTCACGACGCGCCCTGCGGAGGAGCGCGCCGCGCTGCTGGTCGAGGCCGCGCGCACGTCACTTGCCATCGGCGATTCCGCGGCGGCGCTCACGCAGGCGCTGCGCGCCGCGCGCCTGGCGCCGAACGCGGCGGAGCCGCAGCTCGTCGCGCGTTACCTCGAGTATTTGATGCGCAAAGGGCCCGGCACCATCGATGAGGCTCGCCTGGCCTCGGCTGAGCTGCGCTCGATCCGCGGCGAGCTGAGCGTCGAGCAAGCGGACCTGCGCGCGTTTCTGACGGCCGAGGCGCTCGAGCGGGCCGTGGGCGGCGATGCGGGTCTGCGCGAGCTGGTCAGGCTGCGCAGCGAGCTCGGTGATACTCCGCTCGTCTCGCTCGGCATCGCCGAAAGGCTGGAGGCAGCGGAGCCGGCGCAAGCCTTGCCGCTGTTCGAACGCGCGCTGGCTTCGGATCTGCGCAACCTGCGCCCCAAAAGCCAGGTGGCGCTGGGCGCGGCGCGCGCTGCCATGGGTCTGAACGAGGTGGATCGCGCGCTCGGCTACCTGGACGCCGCGCTCGGTGATCCGGAGACGCGCCCAGCGGCGCTGGCTCTCAGCGCCGAGCTGTCCACCCGGCGCGCCCGAGCCCGTTCCTTGCCCACCACGAGGCACATCTCCTCCAAACCGCCCAGCGCCGAGCCGCGCTTCGCCGAGCCGTCACCAACCGTGACCAACGCCGTCGCAAGCGAGAAGGGGCGCTACTCGCAGCACCCTCCGGCGTTCATGGGCGAGGAGTATCTGGGGGGGGTGTCCGAACCCTCACCCGAGACGCAGCGCATCATCTCGGCGCCTCCAGGACCTGCGCCCGCGATACCGGCCGACTCGGTGGTGCCGCGCTCGCCGCGCCACGTCGCCATCGACGAGGCCAACCTGGCGGTGCCCTCCGTCCCGCCTCCCAGCCCGCGTCCCGGTCCCGCGCCGCGCAGCGTCCGCTCGATGCGCCCCAGCATCTCGGGGCGCTACTCGCTTTCGCCCGAGGGCGAGGAGGAACACCTGCCGGTGGCTGCCGCCATTGCGTCCGTCGATGCGGCCGCGCACCGGCATTCCTCGGAACCGAAGCTGCAGCAGGTGCGCCCATCGGAACCAACGATCCCGGAAGTGCGGTTGCCCGACCCGCGCCCCGCGTTCGACTCACGCCCCGAGATCCAAGCCGCCCTCGACCTTTCGGCGACGTTCGTCGGACAGGAAGCGACCGGCGAACAGGCGCTCTACGACGCGCTGCGACGCGGATCGATCGAGGCAGGGCTCGAGCTGGTTCGGCAATTGGAGCACCGCCCGAACCGGGCGCATGACCTGGTCAGCGTGGCGCGGCGGCTGGCGCTGCTGCAGCCGGGTGACGTCGAGGCGGTGTCGCGTTTGCACGACGCGGCGCTGCGTGATCGAGATCCGGTGTACGCACGGTCCGTCGAGCACACGCTTTCGGTCATCACGTCGGGGCAGGGCATCGAGCCCCCGCCGCTCTCGGATCAGCCTGAGCAACCGGAAGCCGTGCGCGCGCTGCTATTCCGCGAGCAGGCGAGCCGCGCTCTCGAAGCGCTGTCGTTGGTTTGGGAAGGGGCCGAGCACGTGTTTCGGCGCGATCCGAGCACCTACGGCGTCACCGGCCTCGAGCGCGTGCCGGCGGGCGCGCCGATGCCGCTGGCGCGTTGCTACTCCGCGCTGGCGCGCTCGTTGGGCCTGCTGCGCACGCCGCTCTTTCAGCGTCGCAGCGCCGGTCCAGTGACGGTGAGCCTGGCCTTGCTATCGCCTCCCGCCGTGGTTCTATCGGGTGACGTGCGCCAGGACAGCGCGGAGCTACGCTTTCACCTGGGCGCGATGTTGGCTGCCGCGACACCCCAATATGCATTGTTGTTCGGTTCGCCAGAGTCGCAGGGCCGCGCGGTGCTTCGTGGCCTGTCGTTCGCGTTCGGACCCCCGCGCGCCAACGCGGGCAACATGGGCGCCGTGCTCAACCTGGCCGAGGTACTGTGGGAGAGCATCCCGGCGCGCCTGCAACGCCGCCTGCGCGAGCTGTGTAATGATCCCGACGCGCTCGACTACGACGCGGCGCTCGCCGCCGCGAAGCTGGCGGTGCGGAGAGCGGGTTTCTTCGCCGCGGGTGACCTGGCTTCCTCGCTGCGTCAGGTTGCCATGGAGGAGGAATACCTGTTCGACTCACCGCAGCAAAACGTCAGGACCTTCGTGCGCGACAACCCGACCGCGCGCAACTTGTACTCGCTGGCGCTCGGCGCCGAGTACGCTCACACTCGCTGGCAGTTTGCCCGCTCCGGCACACGCTCAGGTTGAGACATGCTTTCACTTTCGTCCGTACCACGCTTCGCGACTCGGTTGTCATACCGGGGCTGGTTCGGATTCGTCCCGCGTGGCTTGTTTTCGGCCTTGGCACGGCTGTCGCTAATGGCTGTAACAGCCAGCATGTCATCAGGCTGTTTGATCGAGGATCCGCCCCCTTACACGCAGCCTGCCAAGACCCCGCCGCGATTGGACTTGGTCAGGGCCTTCCCTTCCCCCGACCAGGTCATCGTACGCGAGACCGGCGATGTCATCGAATTTTCGATCCCGGTGGTCTCGGAGGATGCCGGAGACCGCTTGCAGGCCGTGCTGCAGCTGGACATGGGTAGCCCCAAGGAGGACGATTTCGTCACGTCGACCAAGGTGCCTGCTTCCACGCTCGACGACATGAGCCGCACGCTTCTCTTGCAGTACGAGGTCGAGCTTGCCGACGCTCCCGGCTGTCACCGTTTCACGGTGCTTGTCAGTCATGAATCCAACTTCGGTGACGGCCCGGAGGTCGAGGATCCCACCGACCTGGCCGAGGCCCACTGGATGGCCAACCTCAACCCCGAAACCGATGGCGCGACGTTGGTAGGCTGCCCGAATGCTTCCACCGGGGGTCAATGAAACGGCTCGGCGAGCTGGTGGCGCTACTGCTCGTGCTCTCTGGCTGCACCGTCTCGGCGGTGGGCGCCGCCGACGATCCGCGTCCCAAGAATTCCTGCGACAACGATGACGACTGCAGAACCGGCAGCAGTTGTCGCGACGGAGTCTGCCAAGATCCGAGCGGCAAGCTCGAAGCGCTGCTACTCGAAGTGACGCCTCCGACCGACAGCGCGCTGCCGCACCTCAGCCTGGTCACCCACTACCAGGACGTCCCGACCGCGGGTGGGGACATGACCTTCACCATTCCGCGACCAGCCCGGGTCCGCGGCAATCTGCGCGTCGATCCAGGGCTGAGCGATTGTGAGCCCACTCTGCCGACGGACGGTGACCGTTCGGTCCCGCTTGGCGCCGATGGAAGCTTGCCGCTGTCGGTCACGCTGTTTCCCCGCGAGCGGCTGCTGGGGCTGCCGCAGCAGCTCTACCTTAGCAGCACCACAGGCTCGGACACCAGCTTCACCTACGAGTACGACTTGCAAGTGCCGACGGGCGCGTACGATGTGTACGTGGTCCCACCGCGCAGGCAGACGGGCTGCGTGGTGCCCCCGCAGCTCCGTCGCAACCAGCTCATCGAAAAAGACGTCACGCTCGAAACCCCGGTCACGGTCAGCCGGGCTGTCACGCTCGAGAACGTGTGCAACCCCGGTGCAGAGCTGCCGAACGCCGTCTGCCTGCACATCAACTGGCCGCGGTTTGGCCCGAGCCTCGATGGCTGGGTAGCGGACATCGTCGAGCCGCTCGCTGGGCTCTCGATTTCAACCGAGTTCGTGCTGGAAAACCCGGATCCGGGCGCTAAGACTGCGAACATCGAGTACCTGGTGCCTCTGGTCTACTCGACGCCCGTGATCGCTACCCCCGACCCCAACATCGAGGCCGAGGTCGAGGCCGTCACGGATCTGGTGCGGCTCCGGCCAGGGCCTGACACGGTCGCACCCACTATTCTGATGGAACGGGCCGCGCTCGGCTTGTTCAACGCCTCGAGCGCCTACCTCAACGACTTCACCCAGCTACCGTCCGCCGTGGAAGTCGAGGGGCAGATGGCCCGCGAGAGCAATGGCAACCCTTCGTCGGGTTCTGTCACCTTGGTCTCGACCGAAATCTTCGGCATCGGTGCCGGCGTCCTCGCGTCCTATCAGACCACGGCACAGGTCGGCGACGATGGCGTCTTCCGGGTGTTCATGCCGCCTGGCAAATATCGAGTCCATGCCGTCCCCCCGATGCCTGACGCTATGGAGTCTCCTGAAGACGGGCTCTCGGCCATCGTGGACAATTGGGAGATCCCGGCCGATCCCAAGTTTCAGGCGGGCAAGCTGCTCCAGCTCCCTCCCATCCCGGTGATCACTGGGCAGTCGGCATTCCTGGGCTCGCAGATCCAGGTTCAGGCCAGCCTGCAGCCCGAGTCACCTTCCGAGTCGCCGACCGAGTCTGCTTCGGTGTCGCTTTTCCCGGAAGCTTTTGGCACCGCCTCGTTCGCGCCTCGCGCCAGCTCGGCGCTGGTGGATAGTAGCGGGCGTTTCAAGGTCCAGGTGGATCCCGGCACATTCGACGTCTTGGTGCGGATTCCGGAAGAGCTTGACTACGCGTGGTTCGTACGCCCTGGGGTAAAGGTCGAGGGGTCCGAGCGGGACCTCGGCCGTGTGCCGTCGCCCCCTACCTCCGTCGCGACCGGCATCGCTCAAGTTGGTAGTCTCGAAATGCCTAGCCCGGTGCCGCTCGCTCTCCTCCGGGCTTACGCTTATCTGGACGACAATGGGCTGTACACGCGCGACCGGGGTAGCGCGGCGTGGGTGATCCAGGTTGCTGAAACGCGGACCGACGCGGATGGGAAATTTCGTCTCTTGCTCCCGTCCAGCATCGCTGAACCCAAATGAACGCCCCAAGCGACGATGCGACCCGCCCCGCCTTTCTAGTCTCACCTGATCCGATACGAACTGGCAAAGGCCCAAGACCTGGAATGGAGTGGCGACATTTTATCAGGCATAATAAGGTGTGTTCGTGCCTCTTTCGAGCGCACCCAGAAGCCTGCCCCCTCCGCCTCCCGATCAGGAAGCGGACCTAGCGGGCGCCCTCCACGAGGTCTCGAACGCCCTTACGGTCGTTCTGGGCTGGTTGGACGTGGCCTATTCACGCCTGGAATCCGGGCCGGCTCGCGATGCCGTCGATGTGGCACGCACCCACGCCCGGCTCGGTCACGGCATTTCGCGTTCGGCAATCGGGGCTGAAGCTCCGGACTCGACCGCCCAGGCCAGCGGCCGCAGCGTCGCCGAGAGCGCCCTGACCGGCGTGAGGCCCCAGGCCGATCAGCGCCGCGTCAAGCTCGATCTGCAGCTACTCGACTCCGGCTCAGCGCTGCTCGGCAGCGTCGGCTCGCTGCTGCAGATCCTCACCAACCTGCTACTCAACGCCATCGACTTCTCCCCCGAGGGCTCCACGGTGTCGCTCGGCGTGCGGGAGGAGGGAGGCTCGGTCATTTTCTCGGTCAGCGACCAGGGTCCCGGTATCGATCCGGAGCGCGTCGCGACCTTGCTCAGCGCGCCGGTGTCGACCCGCAAGGGTGGTGCCGGCGTGGGGCTTCGTCACTCCGCGGCGTTGTGTCGGACCAAAGGCGGTTCTCTCAGCGTGGCGCGCACCGGCCCCGGTGCCTGCTTCGATCTGCGCTGGCCGATCGCGGAGCTACGGACTGGCACAGCGCCCAAACGCGTCAAGCGTCCCACTGTCGAGGGCGCGCGCGTGCTGGTGGTGGAGGACGACGAGGCGGTGCGCTCACTGGTGGAGCTGGCGCTGCAAGCGCGCGGCGCCGAAGCGAAGGTCGTCGCCAATCGTCAGCAGTTCGACGCGGTGGTGGCGCAGGGCGCACAGCTGGATGCTGCCCTGGTGGATCTCTCGCCGCTGGCAGCGGATCCGGCCGGCGCGTTTCAGCTGCTGCGCGAGTGTCATCCGGGCATCCCGGTGATCCTGATCAGCGGCGTCGCCAGCGGCGTCCCGGAGGAGCTGGTCAGCGAGGTCAGCGCCTGGGTGCGTAAGCCATTCGAGATGGGTGAGGTCCTGGCGGTGTTGGCCTCCATCCTCGAAGCGCGCGCGCGAGCTTGAGAAACCGTCTGTCCTGTGGAACGTGTACGGGTTAGGGCGGTGAGGGATAGTGGCGCTGTACGAAGCACAGGCCCTCACCGCCGTTGAGGTGGCCCTGGGTGCTCTGGACGTACTGGATGAAGTCGCGGTAGTCGCGCAGCGCGGCGCTGGGCCGTGCGCCGGGGTCGATTGGCACCGAGCCCGCATCGAAGCGCAGTTGCTTGCCCTGCGGTAGCGGGCTGCCGTCGCAATTACGAAATGGCAGCGGCGCGTCCAGAGCATCGGTCAGCGCGCTCGGATCGAGGCCCGTCAGATCGTCCAGCGTGAGGCTAGAGCCTTCAGGTCTTCCGACGAGCTGCGCGGCGAGCTGATCGAAGCGCAGGCTGGGCTCGTGCTCGGTAGCGCTGAACAGGAAGTGCTCGAGGTGCAGCGTGATCTGAGCCAGCGCGGCGGTGTTTTGTGGGATGGCAATGCCGCGCTGGTACTCCTCGTCCGGCAGCGGGTCGCCCTGATTGTCCTGGTTCTGGCAATTGACGAAGCTGGTCGGGGTCTGAAACGCCAGACGAAATGGCACTTCGCTCGGCAGCTGCATGAAATCGTAGCTCTCGTCGCTGACGTCACAGCTTTCGCCTTCGAAATGAGCGACGCCGACGTACATGACGCTGGCTCCCAGCCCGATCATCTCGGTGTAGGCGGCGAGCGCGTCCTCGTCGCCTGCGAAGTTCACGACGTTCGCTTCGTCCGTCGCTGCGACGATGTCATAGCCGAAAGCGTAACGTTCGTCGGCCACGAAGGCGGCGCCCGAGTCTTGCTGCTCGAGTAGTGTCAGCAGCGTGGCGCGCCCTTCTCCCCCGGCAGCGGGCAAGGTCCCCTCCATGTGAAGGTCGATGGCCCATGGACCGGCCTCCGTCGCCACGATCCGGCCGGTTCGGGACTGGTCGGAGGGAGCCAGATCAGGATCCTCCGAGAGCGTTACGTTGCCGATGGTCACGAGCACGTGCGAAAGCTCGATGGCCCAGCCGTCGACGATCGTCACCTCGCTGCCGGTTGGGAAAGAGATCCCCTCGATCGCGATGTCTTCGCCCGAAATCGCGACTTGGAGCTCGCCGCCGTTTCGCTGCCCGTTGCCGGATTCGGGCGAGCAGCCGCAGAGAAGCGCTCCTGCCAGGGCGCTCACGAGGCTTACTATCGACAGCTTGACTTTGGTCATGGTTCCTCCTGCCACTCGAATGCGTAGACACCACTGCTGCGCCGCAATCCGGCGTAAAGGTTGTCGCTGGCCTGATTGACGCCGGTTTCGTCCGCAAAGCGGTAGACGCCAGCGTTCGGATCCAGCGTTTCGAAGTCGACGTTGCCGAACATCTCACGCGGGTCGATGGTCAGCAGCAACGAGCGACCGAGCGCAGGCAGCAGATCGAGCGGAATCGGTGAGACGATGCGCTGTTTGCAGATCGGGTGCTGGCCCGGAAGCGCCGGATCGGTAGCTGGCACTACGCGGTTCTGCCCGATGCTGAGCTTGCCCTCGAAGGGATAGCTGCGGCCGTCGTTGTGAGCCGCGCCCGCTACGCGCAAGACCACCGTGCTACTCGAAGTCTGATTCACGTCGCCTTGGGCCAGCCAGACCTCGCCGGTGAGAGCGCGCTCGGTCGTGGCGAAACCGGTGCTGGGGAAAGCTTGCGGTTCAGGCGAGAGTAAGTCGATCTCCCGACCTGCCAGGACCTCGGCCACGTAGATGCCCGGCAGCGTGCAGCTGGTGTCGGACGCGACCGAAGTCGGCCGCGAGCGATTCAGGTACACACCGCCCACGAAGAGACGCGCTTCGCTCAGCTCCACCGAGTAACCCAGGCTATTTCCGAAGGTCAGGCTGGTGCCGGTGGCGTCGCTTGGACCCGCCGCGGACGCCGAGATTTCCAGGATTTCGCCCCCAGTAGTGCCCACGCAAGCGCTGCTGCACGAGGCCCAGAGCAAGATCAGGCATCGTGGCATCGTCATCGCGCTTCTCCTCCGACGTTGATGGACAGTGATAGAAACACCTCGCGCGGCGCGCCTGCTGCGAAGTGGCGTGCCGGCACCAGCGTCGGCAGCGGTTGCGAACGAAAATCGGAAACGTAGTTGAGCTCGGCGGCGCGGTAGCGCGCGTCGAGCAGATTGGTAGCCTGAAGCTCGAGCTCGAACGCCTTCCAGGCCAGGCCCGCTCCCGAATCGAGCGTGAAGATGGTGTCGCTGCGCTGGCCATACGGCAGCGCGCGATGGCCGATGTAGCTCAGGCCCAAGGTCAGGCTGGCGTGCAAGCGGCTGCCGCCAATTCGCAGCGGCAGATCGGCAAACAGCGCGCTGTCGGAGCGCACCACCAGATCCGGCGCGTACGGTACGAGCAAGCCCGTGTCGTCGAACGTGGATTTGACCAGCGAGACATTGGCGTTCTGGTCGAAGAAGCGCCCGCGCAGTCGCACCAGGCCGTTCCAGCCGGTGCGACTGGTCCCATTGGCCAGCACCGCGCGACCCTCGGTCTCGCTGAAGATCATGTCGCGGTCCACGTGGGTATGGAAGAACACCGAGCGCGCGGCGACGCCGAGACGCTCGAAATCGCGCGTGTACGCCACTCCCGCATCGGCGGCCTGGATACTCGCGAAAGGCGTGGCCACGTCCTGGCTGACATACGACGGGTCGATCGAGCGGACGCCGCTGCCGTAGCTGATCGAGTAGGTAAAATGCTGGAAAGGGCCGAGTGTGAGCGTGGCGCGCGGCATCAGCTTGCTGCTCGCGGTCGAGGAGCGCTGGCTCGGCTCGCGATGCACCCCGAAGCGCTGCTGATCCAGGCAGCTGGCATCGCCCGGAGGGTCGCTCGGCGACGGTCGCGACACGCTCTGCACCGCGCAGCGATCGAGCACGTCGAACAAGAACAAATCGCCGCGCGCGCCGGCCTTGAGCGTCAGTCCGCGCACTGGGCGCGCGGTCAGCTCGGCGTAAAGTCCCAGATCGCCGAGCGTCGCTGATTGGTCCACGTCGGTCTGGTAGGGCACGCCTGCGCTGTCGATGCGTTGCCGGTGGTTTTCGACATCGTCGCCTCGCGCGAAGTAACCGAGCTCCAGGTCCTGTCGTTGGCCCAGCGCACGCAGCGAGGTGCGGGCGAAGCCGCGTGCTCCATAGCTGGTCTCGTCCACGCGCAAATCCAGTAAGTCGCCGCGCTGGCCGTGGGGCGATTGGATCGCTTCCTGGCCGTCCAGCAAGAACCCGGTGTGGTTTTCGCGCAGCCGCAGGCCGCGTCGAATCACGAACAGCTGCTGGCCCAGCATCACGTTGCCGTGCTTCTGATCGAGGTCGGCTGAAACGTGATAGCGCGAGCCGCTACCGCCCTGCCGCGCGTCGTAAGTGTCGAAGAAGCCGACGCGCCCACTCGCCAGGTCGTCTTCGCGCAGCACGCCGGCGCTGTGGTACTCGACGCCGTACGCCGCCGCGCTCACACGAAAGCTGCCGCCCCTGGAGAGCAGTCCCTGATACTGACCCAGGACGCGCGCGCGCTTGATGTCACGGTTCTGACCGAAGCCGTCGCTTTGATAGATGTCGGCACCCGCATAGGTGGCCGGAGACTCGGCGGGCGAGAAGAGCAAGAGCGCGCGGTGGCTCTGGTACATGCCGAGCGTGTACTTGGCGGTCAGGCCCGGTCGCTCGAGACCGGTCTCGTAGTCCGCGCTGCCCGCGACCGCGTAGTTGCCCTGGCGCGGATCGAAGGGTCCCTCGAGCACGCGCAGTCCCGTGATCAGCTCGGGGATCAGAAAGCCGGTGTCGGCAAAGCCGTTACCATGGAAGTTGCCGCTCTCGTTGATGGGAACTCCGCCGACGCTCAGCTCGATGTCCTGGCCCTCGCGCGCGTCGAAGCCGCGCACGTAGATGCGCTCGGCGTGGCCTTCACCGCCCTCCCGGGCCAGATAGATGCCGGGCGCGAGCTGAAGCAGCTCGGTGGCGCCGCGCCGCGGCACCCGCGCCAGCTCGTCGAGGTGGATGCGCACGTCGGACGCGCCCGCGCTCGGCGGCGCGGGGCGCCCGAGCACCGTGATTTCATGGGGCCTTGCCGGCGTCGTGCGGTGCTCGGGGTGCGGGTGCGGCTGCGCCAGCGCGGGGGGCAGGCTGGGCTTTGATTTAGGCGGTGGCTCGGCAGCTTTCGCCTTTCTTTCCACGGGTACCAGCACCCGGATCCGCGCTGCGACCGCGACGCCGTTGCGGGTTGCCGGCTCGAAGGTCCAGCTCGCAACGGCCTCGAGCACCGCCGCCTCGAGCTCCGGACTAGCCGGCTCGACGAGCGCGGGATTCTCGACATTTCCGTCGGTAGTGACCGTGATCAGGGCCGCGACTTGGGTCTGATCTGCCGCGGGCGCCAGAATGGCAGCAGGAATCTGTTTGGGTTTGGGAAGGGTAATGGTTTGCGCCAGCGCCAGGCTGGCGACGCACAGCTTCGCTGCCATGAGCAGCACGCCCTGTGCGCGGCGTCGAAGGGAACGACGCATGACACGAGCCCTCGAAAGGAGGGGTCGCGCGCCGACCTGGCTGCCTAATCAGCGCGAGGCTGGCGCACGGCCGCAGGGGAAGAGCGGTGACTCAACCGAAGGCGGCCAGCGAGGGCGGCGACGTTTTGGGCGCGAGCGAAAGCGCGCTGACCGGCGCGCGCGCGGCAGTCGGTGCATCGAGCAGCGCTCGGCCGCTTTCGGGTGCTCGCGGAACGACTGCAACACCCGCGACCTCTGGCAGCGTCAGCTCCTGCTGCCTCCGCCCGAGCAGCTGACAGTGCTCGTGCTCCCCCTCCAAGTCAGGGGCGCTGGCCTGCGTGCCGTGCTCCGGCGCCGCATCATGGAGCGCCTCTGCCGCTGCGCTGCGGTCGTGGAGCTCGATCAGCTCGCCGTGCTCGGCACAAACAGCGTGCTGAACCAGCAGGAAATGCGCCGTTTCGCTGAGCGAGCTGCCGCACAGCAAGAGCGCGAGGAGCCCGGCCCAGAGGCGCAGCACCAGCCGTGTCGCCGCGCGATCTCGCACCTGCCGCTGCCCTGCTGCCTGGCTCACCGAGCTTGCTCTAGCGGAGAAGGGCTGGCCCGTCCAGCGTCGACCCAGAACTCCGATTGACGCTCGGAGTCCTGCGGAGTAAACTCACTGCGTGCGTCAGCCCGTTTTGCCGGCGTTGGGTCAGCTGGAGCAGCAAGCGCTCGAGTACCTTTGGGATCGCGGGGAGGGGGACGTCGCGGGCCTTCACCTGGCCGTGGGGAAGAAGCGAGGCATCACGCTGAATACGGTGGGTTCGGCGCTCGAGCGGCTGCATCGCAAGGGGTTGGTGTCGCGGCGCAAGGTGTCCCATGCCTATCGCTACAGCGCTTGCCTGAGCCGTGAGGAGCTCGCGGCGCGGCGCGTCCTCGAAGCAGCAGGCGGTGTCAAGGCGTTGGCAAACCGAGGAGTGCTGACTGCGTTCATCGACCTGGTCGCGGATGTCGATGCTTCGGTGCTGTCGCGGCTCGAGGCGCTGATCGCCGAAAAGCGAGGTGGGCGATGAGCGTGTCGTTCTTGGCGTTGTGCGTGTGCGCGGTCGCGACGCTCGCCTACACGTGCTCGCTCGTCACGCTGCCCGCGGTGCTGGCGGTCAGGCGCGGCGTCCTTGCGCTGGCTCCTCGTGCCGAGTCGCGGCTGCTGTTCGCGCTCGCCGTTTTGCCTCTGGTCGTGAGCATCTCCGCCCTGGCGGCTTCGCTCGTACCTTCCCCCGCCGTGGACCACTGCTTTGGTGACCCGGATCCCCACGCGCACCAACATCTGTGCAGCGAGCATCACCCTGGAGTCTTCCCGACGGGTGTGCCTCTGCTGCTGGGGGCCTGCTTGCTCGTGAGTATCGGCTTTGCGATGGTCCGGATGCCGCTCGATGCGCAGGTTGGCCGCAGGTTGAGCCAAGGGCTGGGACGGGTTGCCCGTGTTGAAGCCGACTATCGCGTCTTGCCGTTCTCCGAGCCTCAGGCTTTCTTGATTGGGGCCGTACGCCCGCAGCTGTTCGTGACGGAGGGCCTGCTCACCGAGCACGCCGAGCACCTCGACGTCGTGCTCGGGCACGAGCGTGCACATCTGCTCTTTCGCCACGCGTTGTTGCGTACCCTGGCCAAAGCAGCCCTGTGCTTTCACCTGCCCGTTCTTTCGCACCTGCTCGAGCGTTCGCTCGACTTGGCACACGAGATGTCGGCCGATGAGGAAGCCGCGCTCCGGGTTGGCAGTCGCGAGCGCGTCGCCAGCGCCCTCCTGCAGCTGACCCGCGCGACGCTGCCCTTGCCCTCGGCGATGACCGGTTTTGGCTGCAGTCACATCGAACAACGCGTCACCCGGCTGCTGGATGCCCGTGCGACGCTCGACATGCCGTCCGTGCGCAGCCTGCTGCTGGTCTCGGCACTGGCCTTGCTGGCGCTAACCATAGCGGCCGAGCCCGTTCATCATGGTCTCGAAATGACGCTGGGCCTGCTCGGTAGTTGACGAGGCTGCCGTGACTGCTTCCTCGTCCAAACTGCTGCTCGAAAATCCGATGATGGCTCGGAGTCTTGCGCTGGCCACGATCCTCTTGTTTTTTGGCGCTCACGCAGGGGCCGAGACGATCAGCGAACGGGACGTGGAACGGCGCGTTCTCTCGCACCCCGAAGTCGCGGCGGCTCGGCAGAATGTCGCGCTGGCTACTGCCAGGCAAACCACGGCCGGCCTTTACCCGAACCCCAGCGTGGCCTGGCAGCGCGAGGACTTCCCGGGATACGAGCGCGAGGACGTGGTGAGCCTGACGCTTCCGGTCGACGTCTCGGGGCGTCGTGGTGCGGCTCGGGCTCTCGGCCGCGCCGAGACGGCTTCGACGCGCGCCGGCGAAGCTCGTACCCGCACGGCCCTCACCGTGCGCGCGCTGGACGTCTTTTATGCCGCCATCGCGGCGGAGCAGCGGGTAAAGGTCGTGCGTGCGGCCGTGACGCGACTCGAGGAGGCGACCCGCGTTCTGGCCGCGCGCCAGAGCGCAGGTAACGTGTCTGGATACGACACCTATCGTCTCCAGGTGGCTCTGGAGCTCGCGCGTAGCGATCTCGACCGAGTAAGCAGCGAGCAGGCGGCGCTGCGTGCTCAGCTCGCCTTCCTGGTGGGCATGGATGAGCGGACGTTGGTCTTGCGAGCGACTCCCGCGAGCGTAGCCCCGCCCGCCACGGCTCGAAATCAGGAGCCACGTTCGCTGCGGGATGCGCGGTCTGCGATCTCCGAGGCGCGCAAAGCGGGTGATGCCGCACGCAGTGCCTGGCTCCCGACCCTGGAGGTCACGGCTGGATTCCGCGTCGGAGCAGCTGAAGAAACCCGTTACGGCTATGTCGCGGGCATCGCGGTCGAGCTACCGCTCTGGTCGAGAGGTCAGGACGTGAGCGCGGAAGCTCGGGCTCGCGAAGGGCTGGCGGCCGCCGAAGCCAGCGCGCTCGAGCACGCGGCGGCCTCGGAGCAGCTCACCGCGCAGCAGGAGCTCCAGGGTGCTCTGATCGAGCAGCAGCGGCTGCGGGGAGTTGCCCGGGAGCGCTTCGAGCAAGTGCTGCGCGCCGCCGAGAGCAGCTATCGCGAGGGGACGAGGCCGCTGAGCGAGCTCTTGGATGCTCATGACATGGCGCGGGAGCTGGAGCTGCGCAGCATCGATGCCGAGCTCCGCGGTCGGCGCGCCAGCGTGCGGTTGCGCGCAGCACGTGGGGAGTTCGAATGATCCGCGGCAAGCTTTGGGCGCTTTGCCTGCTGTTCTTGTCGATGGCTTGCAAGAGGGGCGACGCGGGCCATGATCACGACGCCAAGCGGGGGCATCAGCATGCCGAGGACCACCCCGCAGGTCATGATCACCATGCCGAGGGCCACGGTCATGAGGAAGAAACCGTCGGGATCACCCTTTGGGGCGACCGCCACGAGCTCTTCGCCGAGCACCCCCGCGCAGTAGCCGGTCGAGCGCTGAAGGTTCTGGCTCACGTCACGGTCTTGAATGGTTTCAAGCCGCTCGAGCAGGGTGAAGTTTCGTTCGAGCTGAACGGGCCTGCGGAATTGCGCGGTGTCGCCGCCAAGCCCACCCGGCCCGGCATCTACGAGCTCGAGCTCACCCCGCCCGCTGCCGGCACCTACCGAGGTCGGCTCAGCATCCAGGGCCCTCACGCGGGCGTGGTGGAAGGTGTCGAGATCGAGGTCCTGGCAACGCCACCCAAGAAGGCGACGGCCCCCGAGCAGCACGACGCAGGCGAGATCGAGTTTCTGAAAGAGCAGCAGTGGGGCGTGCCCTTCGCGACCGAACCCGTCAAAGCGGGGACTGTCGTGCCGGCGGTCGAGGTGGCGGGCACCGTCACGACGCCACCCTCGGGCTCGGCCGAGGTGAGCGCGCCGATCGTGGGTCGCCTGGTGATGCCCGCGGCGGGGCTGGCGAGACCGGGGGACGCCGTGACGAAGGGGCAGCTGCTGGCGACGCTCGCGCCGGCGCCCGCTGCCCCGGAAGAAGCGGCGCGGGCGAGCCTAGCCGTGATGGAGGCGGAAGCCCGAGCTGCAGCCGCTGGCTCCGCGCTGCAGCGCGCCGAAAGATTGATCAAGGACCAGGCGATTTCGGAGCGTGAGCTGGAGGAAGCGCGGCGTGAGTCGACGGTGGCGGCGGAAGCGGTCCAGTCGGCGAAGCGCGCGAAGGCCTTGTTCGCGGGCGCAACCGCCGGAACCGGCGCTGGAGCGTGGCGTCTGGTTTCGCCGATCGCGGGCAGCGTAGTGGAGGTCCGCGGCAAGCCCGGCGCCACGGTTGCGCCCCGAGAGGTGCTGTTTCGCATCGTGGATCCCTCGGAGCTCTGGCTGCGGGGGCGAGTTCCGGAGCAGGACATCGCGCGCTTGCGGCCGGAGCAGGACGCCGCGTATCAGCCGACCGGTGTCGACGCCTGGCTACCGATTGCCGTGAGCGGAGACAAGGCCTCGGCGTCGCTGATCAGCGTCGGTCGCGTGGTCGATGAGAGCTCGCGCACCGTCGATATCATCTACTCACTCAAGCTGCCCGATGCCCGGTTGCGCGTGGGTGGTCTGGTGCGACTGAGCCTGCCCGCGGGTGAAGCGTTCCGCGGAGTGATCGTGCCCAAGTCTGCGGTCGTAAGCGACGAGGGTCGCTCGGTCGTTTACGTGCAGGTCGACGCTGAGCACTTCGCCCAGCGCACGGTGCGCCTCGGACCCGCCGCAGCAGGTCTGGTCGCGGTCGAGCACGGCCTGGACCAGGGGCAGCGCATCGTCACGCAAGGCGCCAATCTGGTACGGCTCGCCGGCAGCAAGGGGTCCCGCCAGCCACACGGGCACATTCACTGATGATCGCGCGGCTGCTCCGCTTCTCGCTGGCGCGGCGCTGGCTCGTGCTGCTCGCCGCCAGCCTGCTGCTGCTGTTCAGCGCGTACCGCGGTAGCAGGATGCCGGTCGACGTTTTCCCGGACCTGACGGCGCCGCGCGTGACCGTCGTCACCGAAGCCGGAGGACTAGCCGCTGAAGAGGTCGAGAAGCTCGTCACCCTGCCCATCGAGACCTCGGTCAACGGCGTGGCCGGGGTTCGGCGTGTGCGATCGGCGTCTTCACCCGGCATCTCGCTGGTGTGGGTCGAGTTCGACTGGGACACCGAGGCAACGCTGGCGCGACAGCGAGTCACGGAGCGGCTGCAGGGCGTCGCGGGCGGGCTGCCGCCCGAGACCAGCCCGCCCGCGCTGGCGCCAGCTTCCTCCGTGATGGGGGAGATCGCATTCATCGCACTCACCAGCAAACGGGTGAGCGCTCTCGAGCTACGGCGCCTCGCGGACAACGAGGTGCGGCGTCGTTTGCTCGGTGTTCAGGGCATCGCGCAGGTGATTCCGATCGGCGGCGCGCAGAAGCAGTTTCAAATCATCGTCGACCCGCAGCGCCTGGGCGCGCTGCAGCTGACGCTCGCCGAAGTGAGCGAGGCCGTGCGTCGCGGTAGTCAGAACGCGCCGGGCGGCTTCGTCGTGGAGGCGGGCCAGGAATCGGTGGTGCGCGTTCTGGGTCGTGCTCAAAAGCTCGAGGATCTGCAGGCCGTCGTCATCGCCATGCACGAGGGCGTCCCAGTTCGGGTGCGGGACGTGGCCGAAGTAGAGGTCGGCGCGGCGCTGGCGCGCGGGGCCGCGAGTTACGGCGGGACTTCTGCGGTGATTCTGAGCGTGGTCAAGCAGCCCGACGCCGACACCGCCTCGACCACGACCCGCATGGATGAAGCGTTGGTCGGCATCACGCGCGACTTGAAGTCGCTCGGCGTGGAGGTGCGTCCCGACGTCTTTCGGCAGCAGGACTTCATCGATCGGGCGCTCGAGAATCTGATCACCGTGCTGCGCGATGGGGCCGTGCTGGTCGTGCTGGTGCTGTTCGCGTTCATGTGGAGCGTGCGCCCGACCTTGATCAGCGCCGTGGCCATTCCGCTGTCGCTGGGGACCGCGGTGTTGGTGCTCGACGCCCTGGGTCTGACCATCGACACCATGACGCTGGGAGGGCTCGCCATCGCGATCGGCGAGCTGGTCGACGACGCCATCGTCGATGTCGAGAACGTCGTCCGGCACCTGCGTGAACGCCTGCTGCTGCCGATCGAGCAGCGATCCTCCGTGCTCGACACGGTGCTCCAAGCATCCCTCGAGATCCGCTCGTCGATCGTGAGCGCGACCTACATCATCATGCTGGTTTTCGTGCCGCTGCTCTTGCTGGACGGGCTCGAGGGTCGGCTGCTGCGGCCCCTGGCCATCGCTTATTTGGTGGCGATTTTCGCCTCGCTCGTCGTGGCGGTCACGGTGACACCCGCGCTGTGCCTGGTGCTGTTGCCCAAGGCCATCGAGCGCAGCGGTGCTCGCGAGTCTCCCGCGACGCGCTGGCTGCTCGCACGCTACGAGCCCATCTTGAGCGCCTCCTTGCGTCACCCCACGAGGATTGCGACCGCAACATTGATGCTGATCGGGGCCGGGGTCGCATCCCTTGGCGGAGTCGGTCGCTCCTTCCTTCCGGAGTTCAACGAGGGCAGCCTCACCATCAACATGGTGCTGGCGCCTGGTACGCCGCTCTCCGAAAGCGACTCGCTGGCCCGCATGGCGGAACGCGCGTTGCTGCGCGATCCGGCCGTGATCGCGGTGGGCCGCCGCACGGGTCGCGCCGAGCGCGACGAGCACGTGCTGGGCGTGGAGACCAGCGAGCTCGAGGTGCGGCTGCGTCGCGACGACCAGCGCGCCCGGCAGCAGCTGCTCAGCGACGTTCGGGAGCGGCTGAAAGTCGTGCCAGGCGCCGCGTTCGAAATCGGCCAACCCATCTCGCACCGCATCGAGCACATGATTTCGGGACAACGCGCTGCACTAGCCATCAAGGTGTTCGGGGAGAACCTGGGCGATCTACGGCGCTCTGCGGAACGGGTAAAGGCGGCAATTCAGGGCGTGCCGGGGTTGGTCGATCTCAACGTCGAACAAGTCGTCGAGATCCCACAGCTCGTGGTCCAGCCCGACGCCCAGCTCGCTGCCAGCTACGGCTTTTCCACGGGCACCGCGGCGGAAGCGATCGGCGCTGCGCTCTGGGGCACCACCGCGACGCAGATCTACGAAGGTGCCTACGCGACCGATGTGATCGTGAAGTACGCGCCGGACGTCTTGAGCAGTGCCGATGCGGTGCGGCGTGTGCTGGTGCCCTCGCCCTCCGGAGCGCTCGTCCCCGTTTCGGCTCTCGCCGAGGTGCGCAGCGACACCGGTCCCAACTACGTGCTGCGCGAAAACGTGCAGCGCCGCATCGTCGTGACGGCCAACGTGTCGGGTCGTGACCTCCGCGGCGCGTACCAGGACGCCCGCGCGACCATCGACAGGGTCGAGCTGCCTGCCGGGGTGCGCCTCGAGTACTCCGGGCAGTTCGAGCGCGAAGAGGCAGCTGCCCTGCGGCTCTTGGTGCTCGGAATTCTGGCCATCCTGGGTATTGGGCTGATCGTCGCGACGACGCTCGGCAGCTTGAGGCAGACATTCATCGTGCTCCTGAATTTGCCGCTCGCGCTCGTGGGGGGAGTCGGCGGCGTGTATCTGGCCGGCGGTGTGCTCTCGGTGGCGACGACGATCGGCTTCATCACGCTCTTCGGTATCGCCACCCGCAACGGCATCTTGCTGGCGACTCGCATGCGCGACCTACAACTGCAGGGCCGCGCCGCAGCGGAGGCGGCCGCATCCGCCGCGCGCGAACGCCTCGCGCCCATCCTGATGACGGCCGTCACGGCCGCGCTCGGCCTGCTCCCGCTCGCAATGGCCCTGGGCCGCCCTGGCAGCGAGATTCAAGCGCCGATGGCGCTGGTCATCCTAACGGGCCTCGCGACCTCGACCGTCTTGAACATGCTCGTGGTGCCGACCCTGCTGGCTCGTTGGGGCCAGCGCTAGCTCGCCGGCGGGCGCTACTTCACGACCAGACAGCGGCCGCCGGAGCACGGCACCACGCCGCAGCAGTCGTCGTTGGTGGCGCAGGTTTGGCCATAGTCAGAGCAGGTTTGGCCGGGCCCGCCGCCGCCAGCGCCGCCTTCGCCGCCGGGCGGTGGATCGCCACAGGTGCCGGAGGTGGACCCGGGAGGGATGAAGCAAGGGGAACCGGAGCAGCAGTCCGCGTTGTTCGTGCAGGCGCCGTCGATCGGAACGCACTCATCGCCACCGCACACGAACGGCGGATCGCCCGCGGGATTGGGAACGCAGGGCAGGTTGCAGCAGTCGGCGCTGGTGGCGCAGGACTGGCCGACGAAGCCCGAGGGGTCGGTGCAGTCGATCTCCGCGGCCAGGCAGCGCGGGATACCCAGGTTGTCCTGCTTGCAGGTGTTGTTTTGCAGCACGTTGCCGGCGCAGCAGTTGGCGTTGGCGCTGCACTGGACGGTCTGCAGGCGGCAGATACCACCCGCTGGAGTGCAGGCATTGCCCCCATCGCAGCGCCCGATCACGTTGTCGTCGGTCTTGCTGCAGGTGATACCGGCGCTGTCGCCGTCGGGGCGCGTCGCCGAGCCGCAGCAGTCCAGGTCCTCGCGGCACGTTTCCCCGGTCGGATGACAGCCGCTCGGCGGCTGGCAGATCAGCACACCGGTCGGACCGTAGGGGAAGCAGGCGCGGCTGCAGCACTCCCCACCACAGATTGGTAGGTCGCCGCCATCGTACTGTGCGCCGTCCGAGCAAACCTCGCCCGCGCTCAAGCAGCCGCCCGCGCCGCTCGCCGGTGCGATCGCGCACAAACCGACTGCGTTGTCCGCCTCTTTTTGGCACAGCCCACCGCAGCACTCGGCATCGGTCGAACAGATGTCGCCCGATTGGGTGCAGTAGGAGGGGTCAGCGCATAGACCGTCGTCCGAACAGAAGTGCGAGCAGCACTCGGCGCTGTCGGTGCACGGATTGCCGGACGTGCTGCAGCCGTTCCCGAGCGCTACGCAGGTTTCACCATCGCAGCTGCTGCTGCAGCACTGACCATCGCTTTCACACGCCTCCCCATCCGCGGTGCATTGTGCTGTCGAGCACGCGCCATCCACACACGAGTAGTTGCAGCAGTCCGGTCCATTCTCGCAGGGTTGATCGGCCTCCTGGCAGCTGCTCCGCTTCTGCGCACAGACGCCCTCCATCAGGTCGCAGCGCCCGCTACAACAGTCATTGCTCGAGGTGCAGCTCTCACCCATCTCCAAGCAAACGGGGGCGGGGTTGCCGGCTCCGCCGCTAGCGCTGGCGCCCAGCCCGGGAATGCCGCCGATCGAGGGCCCCGCGATGCTGCCCGCGTCGGCCCCGGTGCCGGTCGCCGCAGTGCCGTCGGCGCCTCCCGTTCCGACGACGCTAGCCCCCTCTTCTTCACTGCTGCAAGCCGCCGTTACGGCGCTCGACAACAAGCTCAAGAGGGCGATACCTGCAGCCGTTCGACGAATATTCATCAACGAGAGCCTCCGTTCCCTCGGTGGGGCCAGGGACCCTCGATTATCAGGACATTGCCTCGAACAAGCTAGCCCCTCGCAACGATTTGCGCACGAGGGCGCGATCACGACCTCGCCGCTCAGTGGCCTAAACCCACAAAGAACACCGCCCGATGTGCGGTCAAACGGTTTTTCCAGTGCCGCGGAGAGGACTTGAACGGAGCGTCCGTTCGGTCGATCTTCCCGTGCCGCCAATGGAGGAGCTGCTCCCAGGTGTCGGCATTGGTCGCACCAACGATCTGGGCGAAAATCCGGGAAACTCCACAGTTCTGTCCCTGCAGCCGGTCTTGCCAGCTAGGGGCTAAAGCTACTAATGAGCCAGTAAGTAGGGTGCCCCGTCCCGCCCGCCGCCTATACTGACATCCAAACACCTAGCGCCGCGGGAGGCGCAGGAATGGATGACGCGGTGACCGTTCACGACCTTGCCGAGGGCACAAGCATGCCGGCACGTCGAGACCTGTTCGAAGGAACGGGGGAGATGGCCGCCCTGATGCGCGCGACTGATTGGTCGAAGACCAAGCTTGGCCCGGTCGATGCCTGGCCGCAGAGTCTGAAGACCATGCTGGGCGTGGTGCTGGGCGTGGTGCTGGGCAGCCGGTTTCCCATGCTGCTCTGGTGGGGCCCAGAGCTGCTACATCTCTACAATGACGCGTATCGACCCATTCTGCGAGACAAGCATCCCGCCTCTCTAGCGGCGCCGGCCGCTGAGGTGTGGGCAGAGGTCTGGGACCTGGCCGGGCCCATGGCAGAAGGCGTGCAACGGGGTGGCCCGGCAACATGGACGGAGGACCTGCAGCTTTTCATCAAGAGCGGCGACATGGCGGAGGAGACCTACTTCACCTTTTCCTACAGCCCTGTCCCGGGCGACGACGGGCAGATTGGGGGGCTGCTCAATACCGTGCAGGAGACCACGGCAAAAGTGCAGAGCGAACGACAAGTACGCTTGCTTCACGATCTCGCTGCACGCGCCGCGGATGTGACTTCCGAGCACGACGCCTACTGCGTCGGCAGAGGTGCTGTCGTCTTACGAGCTGGATGTCCCATTCGTGCTCATCTACGTGCCCGACGAGAAAGCCGGCACTCTGAAGCTGATCGCCAGCGGTGGCATGAAGGCTTACGCTGGGCCGGCCCGACCGGGGGAGGTGAATCTCGACGCTGACGGGACTTGGCCGCTGGCCGAATCGCTCCGAAGCGGTCAGGAGTTGCTGGTCGACGATATCACCGAGCGCTTCGGCGCCTTGCCGGCTGGGTCCTGGGGCGCGCGGCCTCAACGAGCGTGCGTCTTACCGTTGCATCGGACCGAGGGGTCGCCGCCGCGGGCCGTGATGGTCGCGGGGATGAGCCCTCACCGCGCGCTCGATGAGCGCTATCGACTGCTGCTGCGAGCGGCTGCTGACCAGGTGACAAGCGTCGCAGCTAACGCCCGCGCCTACGAAGAGGAGCGACGTCGGGCTGAGGCGCTCGCGGAAATCGACCGCTCCAAGATTGCCTTCTTCAGCAACGTCTCGCACGAGTTCCGCACGCCGCTGACGTTGATCCTCGGGCCAGTCGAGAAGGCGTTGTCCGAACCGGAACACGCCCTACTTGGCTCGGACTTGGAGGCCGTGCATCGCAGCTCGCTGAGGTTGCTGCGCTTGGTTAACAGTCTGCTCGAGTTTACGCGCGCGGAGGCGGGGCGCTTCCAAGTGTCGTTCGAACCGGTGGATTTGGCGGTCCTTACGGCCGGGCTTGCAGGCTCGTTCCAGTCGCTCCTGGAAGATGCCGGGCTGCGGTTGATCGTCGACTGCGCGCCCCTCCCCGAGCCCATCTACGTTGACCGCTCGCACTGGGAGAAAGTCGTACTGAACCTCATTTCGAACGCGTTCAAGTTCACGTTCGAGGGACAAATTGGAGTCGTCCTTCGCTGGCAAGAGGACCGCGTCGAGCTCAGGATCAGTGATACCGGCACCGGTATTCCGGAACCCGAGTTGAGCCGCATTTTCGAACGATTTCATCGCGTGGAGGGCGCGCGGGGGCGAAGCTTCGAGGGTACTGGAATCGGCTTGGCCCTAGTGCACGAGCTGGTGAAGCTGCATGGCGGCTCGGTTGCCGTGCAGAGCACCGAAGGCGAAGGTTCGACGTTCATCGTGTCGCTCCCGACCGGCTCGCAACACCTGCCCCAGGATCGAATCGCAATACCTCGAAAACACGAGGCAGCCGGCAACAGCCTCAGCCCGTACGTCCTGGAAGCAGCGCATTGGACTGCTTCTGCGGATCCCTCGGCTCCTGCTCTCGCCGATCGTGATCTTTTCTTCCAAGACTCAGATGTCTCGTCGGGCTGGGGCCCCTGCCCCAGCTAGAGTCCTTGAGAAAGGACGAGGTGGAAGAATGGGTCAAGTTTTGTGGACCTCGGAATTCGCGCCGCTGGTGATGGGATTCTGAGTCAGAAACGTGGGTGGCGGGCGGCGCGAAT
>DATEDZ010000256.1:0-40063 GCA_035281385.1 Polyangiaceae bacterium | reverse complement strand
CGGGGGCGGCGCAGCCGGGGCGGGCGCCGCAGGCTCCGGAAAACTGCCGGACGACTGTGCCTGCGAAAGCCTTGCCAAGCTGGAGATGAGCATCGCGCAAGCTAGAGCCGCTCCCCAACGACCCGCCAGCAGACTTCGCTTTCGACTCAAGTAGTGCGTCGGCTCAAATCCCAAACCACTCCGCCGGGTCGGCCGTCTCCTGTCCTATCCTTACCTCGAAGTAGAGCCGCGAGCCAGTTCGGCTGTCTCGTGGATCGCGGGGCTCAGCCTGGTTGGTTTGGCGGGGCCCAGCCTGGTTGGTTTGGCGGGGCCCCAACCCCGCCGGCCCCGCCGGCCCCGCGCCGCCGTTTAGTGTGGCGATACGCGCCCCACCTTTCACGTCTTGCCCCACCTTGACCTCGATCTCCCCGAGGCTGGCGCTGAGCGTGTAGTAGCCGCCGCCATGATCCACGATCACGGTGCGGCCGTAGTCGGCATAAGTATCGGCGAACGCGACGCGACCCGGAAAAACCGCGCGCACGGGCGAACCTGCAGGTGCCCGCATCTCGAGCCCAGGGCCGGAGCCGGCGCGGCGCGCCGAGCGGATCTCGCTGCGCCCCGAAAGCGGAAACGGCAAGCTGCCTTTCAGGCTCGCAAACCCGGACGTCGGAGGCGCAAGACTACTGGGTGACGCACCGTAGACTGCGGTGTGGTCGTCGAAGGCGCCGCCCATGAAGGCGCTCTCGAAAGCCTGCTGCCGGTCGCGTGCGGCGAGCAGCGCGGTCTGAGCCTCCGAAAGCACGCGCTGCTGCGCCATGAGCGGGCCACGGCGCGCGGCGAGCGTGGCGAGCTCCTTGGCCAGGGCGTTGCGACGGCCGAGCGCGCTGCGTTCCCGTTCGAGATCGCGCGAAAGGGCCCGGTGCAGGCGCTCGAGGCGCGCCGCATGCTCGACGAACGAGGCGAAACCGCCGCCCACCGGCAGCAAGCCAGCGCCCGCCAGGCGCGCGTAGGCGCGGCCGCGCGCCAGGGTGCGGGCGCGCAGAACTTCGCTGTCCTTGGCCAGCGTTTCGAGCTCCTGCCTGGCAGCGGCCTCTTGGCGGTCGAGCTCGGCGAGCTGGCGCTCGGCGTCGCCGCCGAGCACGCTCGGCGCGCTGGCCGTGTCCGCAGCCATCGCAACCTGGGCCGCAGGTGTCGGTGTCGGCTCATCCAGCGTCAGCGCGGAAGCCGAAACGGCGATCGATAGGATCGACAGCGGCGTGTAGAGCGCGAGCTTCATACGATCAGCAGCTTCCGGAGACTGCCGTAGGCGGCGATCGCGCCCAGCACGGCGCCTGAGGCCACCAGACCGAGCACCACCGTCCAGGGCAAGAACACGGGTTTGGCTCCGAGCAGCGCCGAAAGGTTGCCGTCGAAATGGCTCTGCACGATGGCGAACAGCACTCCCAAGAGCAGGATCGCCATGAGCGCACCGAGCCCGCCTTGCGCCGCGCCCTCCACCACGAACGGGCGGCGCACGTAGGAGTCGGTGGCGCCCACCAGCTTCATGACTTCCACCTCGATGCGGCGCCGCTGCAGGCTCAGACGAATCGTCGACGAGACCACGCTGATCACTGCCGCCAGCACCACGCCGGCCAGCAGCAGCGAAGCGCTCACGCCACCTGTCAGCAGCGAGGCGAGGCGCTCGCTCCAGGCGTCATAGGTTTCGACGCTTTCCACGGCCGGCAGCGCGCCCAGCTGCGACGCCAGCTTGGCCAGCCGCTCGCTGGCGACGTGACTTTCGATCGCCACCTCGAGCGACGCCGGGAAGGCCTCGTTTGGCAGCGCATCGAGCACCGGATCGTTGGTCAGCCCGAGCAGCTCGCGCCGCGCCTCCTCGCTCGAGATCACGCGCACCGACGTCACGCCGGCGCTGGCCTTGAGCGCCTTCTCGATGGCCCCGATCTGCTCGGCCGTGGCGTTCCTACGCAGGAAAACCGACGCCCGCCCGCTTTCGGCCCAGCGCGACCGCACCTGCCCGACGTTCACGACGAGCAGCAGCGCGGCCGCCAGACACACGAACGCCACTGCCACGGAAAACATGCTGAGCGCATGCAATCGCCAGTCGTTCTTGGCGCCGCGAAATGCGCGCGAAATGGGGCTCTGGGCCATCAGGCCACCCTCCGGTTGCCGTCGCCCGGCGGCGTGGCCAGCTCGTCGAGGCCGCACGGCACGTCGGTGGCCTTACCGTCGTCGAGCACCACCACGCGCCGCGGGCGGATATCGAGCAGCGTGCGATCGTGCGTCGCGAACAGCACGGTCACGCCGGTGTCGTTGATGTCTTCGAGCAAGCCCAGGATGTCCACGGCCAGCTGCGGATCCAGATTCCCGGTCGGCTCATCAGCGAGCAGGAGCGCCGGCTCGCCGACGATGGCGCGCGCAATCGCAACGCGTTGCTGCTCGCCGCCGGAAAGCGTACCGGCCGCCTCCGAGCCGCGACCCGAAAGCCCCACACGTTCGAGCGCCTCGCCCACGCGCGAGCGCGCCAGTCGCTCCGGCAGTCCGAGCACCTCGAGCGGCAGCGCCACGTTCTCGAGCACGCTCCAGTTCTTCACTAGCTTGAAGTCCTGGAACACGATGCCGATGTTGCGACGCAGAAACGGAATCGACGAGCCGGTGAGCCGTCCCACGTCACGGCCCAAGAACAGAATGCGCCCCGAATCCACGGTCTCGGCCGCATACAGCAGCCGCAGCAGCGTGCTCTTGCCTGCGCCCGAAGGCCCGGTCACGAACACGAACTCACCGCGAGCGATGCTCAGGCTCAGCCCCTTCAGGACCGGCGCATCGACGCGGTAACTCTTGTGGACGTCCTCGAACGTCAGGATCGGGCGCCCGGCCGCCAGCGGGTCGAATCGCCCACCCTCGCGCAGGGCCGGGCGGTACGGACGACTTTTGGCGGCCGATTCCATGCTGCCCCGAGGTAATCAGTGAGGGGCAAAGTGGGAAACTTTTCTGCAAGCCCTCAAGCGAGGCGTGGCGCCAGCCGTGGCGCAGCGAAAGTCTCTTGAAGATCGCTTACTTCGGACTGCCGCTGGGCGCTTTATTGCTGGCGCGCGATGGCCACCAGCTCGGTCCGGTGGTGCTCTCGCCGGTCGAGGCGCCCGGTCGCTTTCGCCTTCGCGCTGGACGAGCTCGGCCGGGACAGCCTGAACCTAGCGCGCTCATCGATACGCTCGACGCGGACGACGACCTCGAATCGCGAGTGCAGCGAGCCCTGAATCGCGAGTCGCCGGACCTGCTCGTTTCCTGGTTTTGGACGCGAAAGCTGCCGGTAGCCTCGCTCGAAGCGCCGCCGCTTGGCGCGATCGGGGTGCACCCGTCGCTCTTGCCCCGGCATCGCGGGCCGAATCCCTTCTACTGGGCCATCGACTCGGGCGACGACATCACGGGCGTCACCGCGCATCGCCTATCGGCCGAATACGACACCGGGCCGGTCTTCGCGGCGCGCCGCCTGCGCATCGGGGACCGCGATGCCTGGCAGCTCGCGCGTGCCCTGGATCGTCCGAGCCTCGAGCTGCTGCGCGAAACCGCCCTACGCTTCGCCCGCGGTGAGCGTCTCGCGCAGACCACTCAGGACGAGGCGCAGGCGAGCTGGGCGCCGGAGCCAACCGGCGACGCCCTGCGCGTGGACTTCGGCTGGACGACCGAGCGGATTCTGAGGCGGATCCGAGCCCTATCCCCCACGCCGGGGCTCGCCCTGGAGGTGGAAGGGGTTCGGTTGTTCGTCACCCGAGCCGAAGCCGCCGGTTGGGGCCGAAGCCCGAGCCACCACGAGATAGACCCCTATCTAAAGGCTCTCCTGCCAGGCGAGGCCCATATTTCGGACGCCCTCTTACTGCGGACCGGCGACGGTGCCGTGCGCGTCGTGGGGGCGTATTTTCCCGAGGGGGAGGCAAGCGCCCCAGACGCCGCCGGTGTGGTCGCGAAGCTCTCGCAGCGCCCCAAGCCGTAAAACCTTGGAATCGGGGCTTCCGATGATAGACTCCCGGGTCGCATCTTTGGAGGATTCATGTCTGATCCCGTGAGTCTGGCTCGGGCCGCCCGCGAGAATCTGGCTCGCGGCCTGGCAGCGCTGCAGAGCCCGCAAGTACCGCCACAAGTGATGGTGGTAGCTGAGCCCATTGCGAATGCGATGAGCGCACTGCATCGCGTTGAAGCAAGCAGCGGTGCTGCGCGCGGAGAGGCAGGACCTGTCGCGCTCAACGCCGCGCGCCATGCCCTCGCGATGTTGCAACAGCAGCCCCCTGGCTATGCGGCGATCGACCAGGCGCTCGAAGCCATCGCGAGCTCGCTGAGCCTGATCCACCAGCTCGCCACTCCGCCCGCTGCGGCGCCCGCTCAGCATGCTCCCGCTGCCTTCGCCGGCACCGTGGCGCTCAGCCCCGGTCAAGGTGCTCCGTACACGCAGCCGTCGGCGCAAGGTTGGGGCCAGCAACCGCAGCAGGCGTACCAGCAGCCGCATGCCTACCAGCAGCAGCCGCCCCCTTACCCGCAGCAGTCGCAAGCGGCGCCGCAGGCGTACCAGCAGCCGCCCGCCTATCAGCAGCCCGCTGCCGCACCGGCGTTCCCGGGCCATCCCGCCGCGGCGCAGGCGGCTACAGCCGGGTCCGGCGCTCCACTGCGCATCGAGGCGGAGCTCGGCGCGCACAGCACCACGAACTTCTACAAGGGCCTCAGCGGTAACGACGTGATCGATTCGGGCGGCATCTTCGTGGCCACCTACCAGATCCCGGAAATTGGCCGTAGTGTGGTGGTCAAGGTGTCCATGCCGGGCGGCTACGAGTTCGAAGCGCTCGGGGTGGTGCGCTGGACACGCGAGGCCCCGCTCTCGGGCTCGGATGCACCGCCCGGATTCGGCGCGCAGTTCACGCAGATCTCGCCGGAGGGCAGGCAGCTCGTGTACCGCTACGTGCGCAATCGCGAGCCGCTGTTCCACGACGATCTGTGAGGGCCCCGGCGTCGGCGGGGTTACCGACGCGACGCCAGCTTGAAGAAGTATCTCGCCGCACTGCTTGCTGGGCTTTCCCTCGGCTTCGCTACATCCGAGGCGCGGGCCGGCGATCCGCGGCTCGAATGGTACACGCTCCAGACCCCGCACTTTCGCATCAACTTCCACGGCGGTCTCGAACCGCTGGCGCAGCGCCTGGCCGGCATCGCCGAGCGCTCCTACGCGATCCTGGCGCCAAACCTCGATTACTACCCGACCGAGGTGATCGAGGTGATCTTCACCGACGACGCGGAGCTCGCCAACGGCTCCGCGGGCGCGGTGCCCTATAGCACCGTCCAGCTGTTCGCCACTGCACCCGACGACATGTCGGCGCTGGGCGATTACGACGACTGGCTGACCCAGCTCGTCACCCACGAGCTCACGCACGTGCTGCACGTCGACAACGTTTCCGGCCTGCCCGCACTGCTCAACAAGATCCTGGGCAAAACCGCGATCCCGAATCAGTCACAGCCGCGCTGGATACTGGAGGGCTTGGCTACGACCATGGAGACCGACCACACCACGGGTGGTCGGCTGCGTTCGACTCAGTTCGACATGTACCTGCGCGCCGACGTGCTGGAAGACAACTTTGCGCGGCTCGACCAGATGTCCGGCATTCCGCGGCGCTGGCCGGGCGCCACGGTCTGGTACCTGTACGGCTCCAGCTTCGTGTCGTTCATCAGCCAGACCTACGGCCCTAACGTGTTCGCCGCCGTCGCCGACGACTACGGCGCACAAGTCTTTCCGTGGGCCGTCAATCGTTCGGTGCGGCGCGTTACCGGCCGAACTTACGAAGAGCTTTACCAGGGCTGGCATGCGAGCCTGAAAGAGCGCTACACGCGCCAGGCGCAGCGCATCCGCGCGCGCGGCTTGCGCGAAGGCAACCGGCTCACGCGACATGGTAACGGCGCGGGCCCAGCGGTGTTCACCAGCAATTGCGGGACCTTGGGCAGACCCAGCGTGATCTACCAGCGCGATGACGGCCACGGTCAGGGCGGGTTCTACGAGGTCTCGCTCGATGGCAGTGACCCCCAAGGAAAATTGCGCGCGCGCGCTGGCGGCCAACAGCTGAGCTTTCTCCCCGACTGCTCGTTCCTGTTCGATGACAGCGCGACCTCGGAGCATCGTTACGCTTTTCTGGATTTGTTTCGCCAGCTGCCCGGCACGTCGTCACGCGAACAAGACCACACGCGCAGCCGCCTGACTCGAGGCGCACGCGCACGCCACCCCGACGTCAGCCGCGATGGCCGCCGCGTGGCCTTCGTCACCAACGACCGCAGCACCAGCACCCTGCGTATCGCGGAGCTCGACGCCGCGCAGCAACTGGTGGACGTGCGGCGGCTCGTGCCGAGCGCCCGCTTCGAACAAGCCTACACGCCGCGCTTCTCGCCCGACGGCCGCAAACTGGCCTACAGCGCCTGGACCGCGGGCGGCTATCGCGACATCCGTATCGTGGACGTCGCGACCGGCAAATTCCAGGAGCTTTTTCACGATCGCGCCATCGACCAGCAGCCCGTGTTCTCGCCGGACGGCAAGCGACTCTACTTCGTGTCGGATCGCACGGGCGTCGCCAACGTCTATGTCTACGAGCTCGAAAGCGCCAAGCTGTGGCAGGTCACCAACGTCATCAACGGCGCCTACCACCCCACGCTGTCCGCCGACGAGAAGACGCTCGTTTACACGGGCTACACCAGCGCCGGTTGGGACCTGTTCGTGCTCGACAACCAGCGCCAGCGCTGGCTGGAGCCCGAGCCGTATCGCGTCGCGCGCGGCAAGCCCGTCCCCAGCGTCGCGCCGGTCAGGTATCCCGTGAGCAGGTATACCGCGCTCCCGAGCCTGCGCCCGCGCCGGTACTACGTCGAATATGGTCCCGGCTCCTTCGGCAACCAGCTCACCTTCAGCTCCAGCGGGCGGGACATCGTCGGGCTGCACGGCGTCAGCGCAGCCATCGGGATACCCACCGATTTCGAGCGCGGAGAGGCTCAGTTCTCGCTCGACTACGCCTATTACGGACTACCCTTTTACTTCCAGCTATCCGGCTTTCGCAGCAGCACGCCGCGCAGCGACTACCGCTACAGCGACCGCCAGCCGCCCATCGTGGAGCACTTGACGGGTGTGACCACCGGGCTTTCGTTCGGCGCACCCGGCAGCTACGAGTCTCAATACTTTTCCCTCAGCTACACCGTGGCCGAGTTCTCGCAGCGGCTGCCGCTGGGTCTGCCCGATCCTTACGCCCCGCTACCGAGCGAGCCGCACCGCGGGCTGCTCGGGCTCTTGCACCTCGGCTACCACTACTCGCAATCCGAGGCGTCCACTTACGCCATCAGCCAAGAGCGCGGCTTCCAGCTCAGTGTCGGAACCGACCTTGCGGATCGCGTGCTCGGCAGCGAGACGTCGCTCGCCTCCTTCAGCGCCACGCTCACGGGTTACCTGTCGGTCCCGGGCCTGAAGCATCACGTGCTGGCAGTCGCGCTGTCTGGAGGCACCGGCGGCGGGACCTACCCACGGCGCGGCCTGTTCTCGATCGGCGGCTACTCGGACATCCCGCTCTACGATTCCTTCACCATGAACTTGCGCCAGAGCGGTATCCGGCTGCGCGGCTACGAGCCCGGACAATTCATCGGCAACGACTACAATCTCGTGAACCTCGAATACCGTCTGCCGCTCTGGTACGCGGATCGCGGCCTCAGCACGCTGCCGGGCTTCTTGCGCACGGTGGCGGGCGCCGCCTTCCTCGATTGGGGCGCCGCTTACAACCAACTCGACCTCGACGATCCGCTGAAGGACTTCCACGAAGGCGTGGGCGCCGAGCTGTGGTTCGAGCTGCTGTTCGGCTACTACGTGTCCGGCAACGTGCGGCTCGGCATCGCCAAGGGGCTCGACGCAGAGGCCCCGAGCGGAATCCAAACCTATAGCGTCGTGTCCGCGGCCTTTTGAGGCGCTACGGCGCGAAGGCAAGCTCGAGCCGCTGCGCCAGCGCGTTCATGGCGGGCCGGTAGCCGTAGTCCGGCGAAGCTGCGTCGAACACCTTGGGGCAAGCGGACGCTGCGATCGCGCTGTCACCGAGAGAGTGGAGCAACTGCAGGTGGCGTATGCCGGGGAACGCGTCGTCGTAATACTGCGTGGTGGTGGGCGCGCCACCACCGGGCGGCTGGCACTGCGCGCGGTTGAAGGTCAGATCCGCGTCGAAGCACTGACAGCCCTGGTTGGAGTCGAGGGCGGTCTGGTCGCACGTCTTCGGCGTTTGAAGCGGAAAGATGCAAGCGGTCTGGAGCACGTGATTGCCCAGGTTCGCGCTCTCGTGGCCGTTGATGACGTTGGCCTGCGGATCGGTCGAGTCCGACGGGACGAGCCTGGCGCTCGGCACGAGCGGGTGCGCGGAGACGCTCGAAAGCATCGCGCGATCCGTCGGCGTCTCGATCATGAACGGATCGGTCGGCCGCACCGGCGGCGAGGCATCGGGATCGCCGATCATCATCTCCCAGCGCTTCTGCTGCGTCAGCTCCGCGGCGCTGAGGTAGGTCAAGCCGGCGCCGGCAAGGCTCGCTGCGTCCGCCAAGTCTTGCCAGGGGACGCCCACGATGCCCGTGTAGATGACCTGGGACGGGTGGCGCTGACCGCCGACGAACAACGGATTTTCTACGGGGCTGCCCTTGCGGTCGCGCTGGTACTGGCGCGTGAGCGCTTCGGTGTAGCGCGAGATGGGGTGCAGTAGCTCGAAGCCGAAACGCCCCTTCTGGTTCCAGCAGCGCAGATTGAGATCGTCCTCATCGGCGTTCCCGTCCAGGAAGGCACCGCTTGCGGTCTGGCACTCGGCATCTGCGGCGGGTGGGTTGCAGCCGGCGTTGGCGGCTTGCTCGCCGCATGACTGGCAGCACGGATCGTTGGGATTGGTGTGGCAGACCGAGGTGCTGCGAAACATCGGCGAGGTGCGCGAGATCAACCAGCCGTAGCCCTGGTCGACAATCGAACAATCGTTTTCGTCCGACATCACGACGATCGCCACGACCGAATCGGGGCGCAAGAATGCGGCGCGCTGCTCGAGGATGGCCTGGTCGACGCCTTGCAGCACCGCGGTCGTCGCGCCCTGTGGCACGAGCACCTCGGCGGGCGGCTCGGGATCCGCCAAGAAGCGGTACCACGCTTCGAGCGACGCTTCGTAGCCGCAGCCCGTGTCGCCAGCGGTCGACAGCATGGGTTCGAGGACGGCGACCAGCTCTTCCAGGCTGGCGCTGTCGCCTGTGTCCGGACCCCAGGCCAGAAAGCCGCTGTCCTTGTAGCTCGGAACGCCCGGGCGCATCGTCGCCAGTAGGTGGGCGCGGTCGTTGTCCTCGGGACTGGTGCACACGTCTTTGGCGTCCAACGCGCCGTGCGAACCCAGGCTCGAGGTGATGATGCCCACATGCACGTCGTCGGCCGGTAGCGTGGTCCCGCCGGGAGGCGCCAGGAGCCAGCCCACCGCGTCCATCAGCAATCGCTGCTTTTGGAGCGTGTTGTACGAGTTGTCGACCATCAAGAGCAGGTCGAGCTTGTGCAGCGCGGTTGCTGGCGGAAAGTCGTCATCCGGAAGGGGTGCGCCGCCGGCCCTGCCTGTACTGCCCGCGACCGGACCGCTGCCGCCCGCTGCCGTGGTGCCCCCGTCGCCGCCCGGGTTCGAATCGTCACCCGCCTCACCGCTGTTGGTGCCAGCTTGAATCAACCCGGCTTCGCCTCCCCCGCCTCGATTGCTGGTTTTGGGGCCGCAGGCCATACCGCCCAGCGTCAGAGCCATCGTCCAAGCGAAAACCTCGCAAAGCCAACCTCGCATGCCGTAACCCCTTTTCAGGTCCAAAGATTAGCAGGCCTACGCTACGGGCGCCGGTTACTTTCCCTGGCCCTGCTCGATTTGATAGCCAGGGTCGATGCTGAAGCTCCGCCTGTTCGGTCAGCTGGTGAGGATCTCGCTAGCCGCGGCCGCGCTGACCGGCTGCATGACCCCGCCGAGCCCGGCCGAGCGCGTGACCGACGCGGCCATGGAGCTGAACCTGGCCGCGCGTTTCGGCCAGCTCGATGTGGCCGTCGCCCGCACCCAGAAGGCACAGCGGCCGGACTTTTTGAAGCGCCACGCGGCCTGGGGTCAGACCCTGCGCATCGTGGACGTCGAGATGGCAAGCCTCACACTGCCCGAGCCCGACCGCGCCGTGGTGCTGGTGGACTACGCCTGGATCCGCAACAACGAGGGCACGATGCGCGCCACGCGCATCGAACAGCACTGGAAGGACGACGCGGGCTGGCACCTCGTCCGCGAGCGCCGCGCCGCAGGCGACATCGGCTTGCTGGGGGAGCCGCTCCCCGAAACCACCGCGCCACCACCCACCGACAAGCATTTCGCGACGCGCACCATCCGCGAAGACGGCGCCGCCGCGACCGATTCAACCGGCGCCGAGTAGCTCGGCAAGTCGAGAATTCCACTTCGTGTACGAAGTGAAACTCGCGACGCAGAACGGGGTCCCGTCAGCCGGCGCTGGCAGCAGCCGACTTCTTGCGGCTGGGCTTGGCGGTCGTCTTGCGCGAGGCGCGGGTCACCTCGGCCTTGCGCGCGAGGCGCGCCTTCTTCTTCGCCTGGCGGCGGCGGCGAGTCATCTTGACGGAAGCACGGCTGTCGAACTTACCCATGGCCGGGCCTAGTACTGCGCTTGGCTGCGAAGCGCTAGAGGATTAGCCGCTGGATGCGTCTTCGAGAGCGCGCTCGCGGTCGCGCACTTCTAGCCGATAGCGGCTGTTCACGGTCTCGATGTAGAAGACATCGCGGGTGGCTACGCGCAGCACGCGCTTGACCGGCGTGGTCACGTACTCGTGCATCCCGTCGGAAAACTCGATCACCACGACCGAGCCCTTGCGCGGGGCCCGAACCAGGCGACCGGCTACAGCTCGCGATCCGCGACCGAGCTTCCGGAGCACGACTTGCACAGGGGTTACTCTAGCAAGGTCCATGGGGCAGTCCACCGGGCAATTGGCCCGTACCCTCCTGAACGGCCACTCGCAAGTGCGCGAAATGTCGGCTGATGTAAGTGCTTTTTACCTAAAGCTGAGGGCAATCGTCATCCTGAACAAAGGTCCGGAGACGGAGAGGTCTTCGAGCTCGAGCGGCATGAGCCGCTGAGGCGCCTCGCTGGCTTCGGTCGGCCTCAAAATCATGTCATGGGCCGTCGTCCACCCGTAACCACCTTCTGCAGTTACCCACAGGCGCGGCTTGCGCGAGGTACCGCTGCGGTAGCCGTACAGCTCCAGCGCAGCGCCTGCGGTGGCGTCCACCCCAAGCTTCCAGGCGACGCTGCGCAGGTCGGAGTCGATGCCGGTGGAGACCTCGGCGGCCTCACGCGTCAGCGTGGGAGCGACCTTGGCGCTGAGCGCTAGGGTCCGAAACAGGTGGTAGCGCGCCTCGGGGCCGAGCGTGAAGCGACTCAGGTCGAGCGACGTGGCGTTGTTGCGAGCGCGCGATGACGTACCGCCATAGTCGAAGCCGCCGACTGCCGCGAGCGACAGCGCGTCGGCGGCGAAGAAGCCCCACGAGGCGCTGAGCGCCAGCTGCGGCACGACGTCGTTCTCCGAGAAGGCATCCAGTCCCTCGTTGCCGATGAGCTGCACGCGCGTTCCAGCTTCGAGGCGGATGTTCTTTTGGTGAGTGCCGAGCGAGTTGGGATCGGGTTCCGGGCGATCCTGCGCGCTGGCGGCGCGAGCGTGGAGAACTGGAAGCGCCGCGACTAGCAGCGCGACGCCAAGGCCAAGGCGATTGGTTCGAAGCGTCACTTGATCCCCTCCAGCTCCAGAGCATCGAAGAACCTGGTGTCCGACGAGCTCGGCTCGAGCCCATCGAACAGCGTGGCGTCCAGCGTGTTTCCATCGCCGTTCGACAGGATGTGAAGAGCGATGGCGCTGCGCGCATCAGCCTTGGATGTCGCGAAGTCGTGCACGAAATGGATGGGCTTTTCCGTATAAAGCGAGGTCGGCTGCAGTGGGTCGAAAGTGAGCTGCGCGAAGCCCATGGCGCCGCTGTCGTAGGCCCAGAGCCGCTCGCCATCAGGCGACAGGTTGAGGGTCAGATTCTTGAGCACGTCGAGCGGGAAGCTCTTCCGCTCCGACAGGTCGAGCACGTAGAACTGCTGCGACGCCGAGGTGCTGGCTCCGGCCAGAATCTTGCGATCCGGAAAGACGCCGCCAGGAATGTCGAGCACGCTGTCGACTTTGATGCTGATGTCGTAGGCGTCCACGCTGCGATAGGGTGTGCCGGTCGTGGTACCGAGCTGCCAGAACGCAATCGTGTTGGTCTGGCCGTAGAGCAGCGCAATATCCTGGCCAGAGCTCTCGCTGACGTCGTCGGTGATGCGTCGGATCTTGTCGAAAGGTTGTGGCAGCTTGACTTCCAGAGTCATGCTCGAGCCGGGCTCGATCAACACGGCTGCACTCTTGCTGGGCACCAGCGCCGCCAGCCGCAAACCGCCGTCCTTTTGGGTCTGCACGAAGTCGATGGTGCTCGGTACCCCGCCGACGTCGACCAGATTGGCATCCAGCGATAGCGCGTGCTCGGGGCTATTACTGGGGCCAATAGTGAGCAAGTAGACGTTCGAGTCACCGGCCAGTTGCACCGCCAGCATGGCCGGGATGCCGCCGACCGCGTCGTGGTAAGCGACTGCCTGCGGCGACGCAAAGCCGCCGCTGGCCTTTTCCGGTAAGCCGACGGTGATCTCGGGCGCGTCCGGATCGGCCAGATCGATGATGGCGAGGTCCTTTTCGCGCTGCACCACCAGCAAGCGCCGCGCACTTTCGCCCGGCACCGAAAGCTCGCCCGTGAAGGTGAAGCGCACCGGCTTCCCGCCGTAGCTGTCCAGCGTCTTGCTCAGCTGACTATTTCTGCCTTGCTGCACCAGGATCAGCTCGTTGGGATTCGAGACCAGGCCCTCGCTACCGTGGATGATCAACCACTCGCCGGCAGGATCGATTTCCAGCTGCTCGTAGGGATCTTGCAGCGTGTACTGTCCGATCTGCTCGGGAGCGACACCGCCATCGAAGACCAAAAGCTGGGGCGCCTCGTCGTCGCTGCGCAACCTGGGCTGCACGCCGCGCGACAGCACGAACAGGCGATCGCGGCTGGGCGAGCTCACGAACCGCACCACGTCCCGGCCCACCGGCAGTCGCTGAACCACGAGCTGGTGGCGCTCGGGCGAGGTGAGCATCATCACCTGATTCAGCCCTGGGTCCAGCACCGCCACCGACCCCTCGAGCCCCGCCACCTGTTGGTTGCCCTGCGGGTCCACGCCGGCCGTGAACCTCGCGTCCCACGCGTCGGGCCGGCCTCCGCAGCCGATGCTGGCCAGCAGCGCGCAAGCGCCGACGATCCGAGCCGACCTAGGGTCCTTGAGAACCGTCTTCCGTGACAGATGAGTCAAGTTTTGCTGAGCTGTCGGGTCCGAGCAGGTTTTCAGGTAGGCCATGCGACCCTTGCGACCTGACCTCAAACGTTCGCCGGCCTCGCCGGTTTTTGGTCTCGTGGGTGGCTCCTGCTCTCGCCGATCGTGATCTTTTCTTCCAAGACTCACATGCCTTGTCGGGCTGGGGCCCCAGCTAATCATTTTGTTCATCCTCTCCTCACCTATTGAAGAATCCGTGCTTGAAGCTCGAAGCCGGTGATGGTGTGAGCGCTCGCGCTTTCCAGATCGATGAAAGTGATACGACCTTCGGGATGCTGCTGCGCTACGAAGCCACGTCCGACTTGCTCGACGATGCCGGTTGCGCCGACCGAGGGTGGACTGGCCAGCTCCACGAGGTCCTCCTGCATCGTGTCGAGACGCACGCGGTAGACGCCGTACACCTTCGACTTCTCGCTACCGACCGTCACCAGCGCGAACCTGCCTGCGTCATCGAAGGCCAGTGCGCTGGGCACGGCCTCCGTGCCCACGATCTTTGCCGAACGCTGCTGTAGCGTCGGAACACTGCTGAATAGGCCGGGCTTCGTGCTACCTAGCATCGGTCTCTGCAGCACGATCGCCGACTCGGCGCCGGGGGCCGCGAAGGCGGCACTGACCGGTCCCTTCACGTCGACGGTGCGGTAGGCGCGCTGCATGCCCTCACGCAGATCCAAGATGGTGAGGTGGCTGTTGTCGTCGCCGTTCTGGTAGAGCAGCGCCAGCTCCGACTGATCGGACAGCGTGACGCTGGACGGAATTTCGCCGTCGATCGTGATGCGCTCGAATTGATCCGCCGCAGCGGTCGGCGGCACCGGCACCAGCACCACCTCCCGGTAACCGGGGACTGCGGCCAGCGCCAGCGTGCCGTCATTGCTCAGATCCACATCGCTGATCGGTGTCCCCAGGTCGTAAAGCTGAAGCTCGTTCTCCTCGGCCAGGTTCACGATGCGCAGCTGGCTGCTGCCCTCGACCCGCACCACCGCGAACGAGCCGTCTGGCAGGATGCTCACGTCGCGCGCCGCAGGCTCCTCCAGCGGATCCTCCGATACGTGCGCCAGGAGCGAGACCAGCGGATCGTCGCCCAGCGTGACGACGCTGATGCCGTCGTCGTTGACCACGTAGGCATTGCGACTGGCGTCGTCGATCACGACCTGCGTCGGGTGAAAACCGACCGAAAGGCGCTTGGAGCGGCGCTGCTCCAGATCCAGCACCGTGATGTCCTGTGAAGCAGCCGTCGGGTCGAGCTTTGCGTCTTCCTCGCTGCGCGTCCAGGCGATGGCGAAGCGACCGTCGGCGCTCACCGCCCAGGCGTTGGCACCGTCGTGCACCTCGAGCGCGTCCTCGTCGACCGTCACTTCATCCTGCGCCAGCCGGAACAGCGTGGTGTCGTGCGACAGCTCGTTGATCACGATCGCACCGCGCTCACCGGGAATCGCCGCCAAGTATTTGGGGCCGAAGCCGGCGTTGAACAGGCGCACCGCGTAGGTCTCGGCGTCGATCACCGCGACGCGACCGCTGCGCGGATTGGCGCTGAACACGTACTTGCCCGTCACCACCGGAGCCAGAAAAGACTCCTCGATCTCCGCTTCGGGCGGCACCACGATGGGCGGCATGCCGCCGCTACCAGCGCCACCGCCGATGTTGCCCGCGCCGCCGGCCGAGGTGGTGCCGGCGCTCGAGCCCGGGGCCTGACCGCTGTCGGGTGTCCCGCCGATTCTGGTGGGGCCCTCGTTGTCAGCATCTTGCAGCGAGGCGCCTGCCTCCATACCGCTGCAGCGCAAACAAACCAGGCCAAGCAGCACCACGGCTGCGCTGCGCCTCATGGTTCGGCTCCTCATTGTCCCACCTCGGTGGAAAGCTCGAAACCGGTGAGCGTGTGCTGCTCACCGGAGTCCAGATCGATGAAAGTGATGCGACCCTCGGGATGGTGCTGGGCCACGAAAGCCTGGTTGGCTTCGCGCACGATGCCGCTCGCGCCCTCGAGCGGTCGGCTGGCGAGCGGCACCGCGTCCACCGTGAGCTCCGGCATACGCACCAGGTAGCTGACCTGAGCTCTCTCGGCGGCGTTGCTGACCGTGACCACGGCGCGCGTGTCATCGATCGCAACCATGGCGGGCGCCTGCGCGGCCGGATCGGCCGGTACCGTCGCGGCCAGCGTGCCCTGAATCTTCGGCGGCAAATCCTTGGCGATCGGCACGACCGCGAACGCGCCCGGCATCGCGCTGCCGGCGGGCGGCTTGAGCAGCACGACCGCGTGCGCGCCGTCCGGCGCTGACACGGCCGAAAACACCGGCAGCTTCAGATCCACCGTGCGATGCTGTTTGAAGTCGTCACCCAGCTCGAGGCCGAGCAAGGTCAGGTGCGTGCTCGGCACGCCGTTCGAGTAGAGCAGCGCGGTCGCGCCCTGGGGTCCGAGCTCCACGCTGCCGAAGAGCTCGTCGATGTCGACGCGCTCGAAGACATCCGGCGCCTCGAAGATGCTCGCCACTTGGAGCAGTACCGCCATCGAGCGCTGCTCGAGCACCGGCCCCGGTCCCGCGCCGCCCACGGCGGCCCCCCCGCCGCCGGACGCCACCCCCGGCTCCCCACCCAAGCCGCCGGCGCCGTCGTCGAGCCCTCCCTCCCCACCATTCTCGACGACGGCGCCTCCTCCCTCGCTTCCCGCCACTGCTGATGGCCCCACCTGCCCACCTATCCCAGCGCCCGCCGCAGACGGATCCGCGGCAAGTGTCGGCTCACGGATGATGACCACGGCCATCGAGGCATCCGCGCTCAGATCCAAGTCGGTGACCACACCGGGCAACGCGATGTCCTTGAACGCGCCAAGCTCGACGTCCACCACCGTGATGAAGTCCTTCCCCTCGCGGCTCACGAAAGCGAGCTTACCGTCGGGGGTCATGTTCACGTCGCGCTTGGCCGTGTCGCTGGCCGGATTTTCGCTCAGCTCCAGCTCGCGCTCGACGATCGCGCCTTCGTCCGAAAGCAGGTCGACGACGTCGATGCCCGCGTCGGTCGCCACGTAAGCGTGGCGGCTGTCGTCATCCATGAACACGCGTGCCGGCCGATAGCCGACGCTCAGGCGCTTCGACGTCGCTGGCTCGGCCTCCAGGTCCAGCACCGTGATGTCTTGAAATCCCTCGCTCGGATCTGGCCTGATAGCCGTGCTCGCGTCGGTCCAAGCGACCGCAAAGCGCCCGTCCGGCGAGATCGCCCAGGCGTTGGCGTCGTGGTGAACGGGCAGCGTGAGCGTGGCTTCGATTTCACCGCTGTCGTTGGCGCTGAGCAGCGTCGCGTCTTCGCTCAGCGTGTTGATGACGAGCGCGCGGGAGCCTCCCGACTGGAGCGCAGGCAGAGCCGCGAGGTAAGTCGGCCCAGCGCCTGCCTCCGTGGTCTTGACCTCGAAGTTGGTGGCGTCAATCAGCGCCACCCGGCCCGACGTTGGATTCGCGGTCCAGACCCAGCGACCACTGACCACCGGCACACGAAACGCGCGATCCACCTCGACCTCGGGGTCGGGGTCGTTCGGCTGCGTGCTCGGATCGCCACCGCCGGGGCCGATGATGTTGCCCGTCCCGCCGCTACTGCCCCCGGGACTGGGCGCGTTGTCGCTAGCCTCGCGGTCAGCTGCTCCGCAGGCAACCGCTGCCCCGAGCACTGCCGCAATCCCGTAGAAGAGCCTGACCCGGTGCTTCACGGTCTGCCCTGAGTGCAAGCCGCGCGCCACCAGGCGACGCCAGCGGGCGATCCTCACAAGTCGGCCTTGGACGCATCAAAGCCCAACGCATTCAGGCCATCGGCTTCGCGCCCGCCGTTTGGATCGTGACATCGGTGTCCTACGCGCCGGTGCCAGCCAGCCTGGCACAGGTCATGGCTCACGCGCGAAGCGCCCGAAAAATTGCCGTTGAGAGCGGTCCCAGCGCTCCCTGGTCGCGCGATCATAGAGCGATTTCAAGGCGTAGGGGCGGTCGCGACGCGGGCTTCTTCGCTCACGCCCTTCTTGTCGAAGTAGGTGCGCAGCACCTCGCAGGCCAGCTGGGGCGCCTTGATCTGCCAGCTCGGGGTGTTCACCACCAATGTAGAGATCGCGACCTCCGGGGCCTCGGCGGGCGCGAAGCCCACGAACCACGTGTAGAAGCGGTTGAGCTTGTAATCCGTGAGCGTACCCGTCTTGCCGGCCACGTTCACACCCGGAAGGTAAGGCTTGCCCTTGGCGTCGTGAAAGCCCTTGAAGGCGGAACCGTTCGAAACCGTCTCGCGCATCATGCGCGACACCTGCGCCGCGGTTTCGGCCTTGATGGCGCGCCGCAAGACGCGCGGCTCGCGCTCCTCGCGCCACAGCTCTTCACCGCCGCGCGCCACGGCCTGCACGATGCGCGGCTCGAGCGTCACGCCGCCGTTGGCGACCGTTTGCGCGATGGAAGCGCCGAGCAGCGGCGACATGGTCGTATGCCAAAAACCTGCCGAGGCGCGCGCGAACTCGATCGGCTCTTGCGGGATCTCGATCTTGGGCGGCTCGTTCGGAACAGCGAACGGGACGGACGCGCCGAAGCCGAACGCCCCGCCCATCTGCGCCACGTCTTCGGGCGTTAGGTGCTTTTGGGCAAGCCGGCCAAAGACTACGTTGAGGCTGCGACCCATCGCGATCGCGAGCGTCGCGCACCACTTGTCACGGCGCGCGTCGTCCACCAGCTCATCGGGCAAGATGCGGCTCTTGCCGCCGTGGTAGCACTGCTCGCTCTCCGAATTCAGGCCACCCTTTTCGACGAGAGCCGAGCCGGTGATGACCTTGAACACGCTGGCTGCCGGCGCGCCGGCGCGGACGTTGACGTCGAAGGCCTCGCCCTCGTTCACGTAGCTCGCGTATGCCAAGAGCTTGCCGGTTTTGACGTCCATCACGACCACGCCACCCTCGGGCAGCCGGTACTTCTGCATCTGAGCGCGCGCCACACGCTGGATTGCCGGATCGAGAGTGAGCTCCGCGGTCTGGCCGTCCTTGAGCGGCGCCAGTACGCGCTGGGGCCGCAAATCCATCCGCAACAGATCCAGGCCCTCGAGCTTGGGTGGCTCCTTGCTCTTCGGCGTCACTCCCACGGCGCTCGAAAGCTTACGCAGCGGCGCCTCGATCGCGATGTTCCCGCGCACCACCGGCACCAGCGCCACAATCACGCCCAGCGCGGCGCCGACTCCAATCCATCTGCGCAAGCCTCGCATTGGCTTGGGACGTACCGGGAGCCGTTGGCTTGGGCCAACTATTCCGGTTGCAGTGGTTATTGAAGTCCTGCGCGACTCGAGGCTCCGGCTCGCTACATGCGCGTCGGCAAGCGCGGCCTGCGGTTGGTCTTGCGCTCGAGCTTTTCCTCCTGCTGGACGCGCTCGGCGTGGATACGTGCGACTTCCCGGTCGTACTCGGCGCGCTTGGCGAGCTCGGCATAGGTTTCGGCCAGGCGCTTGAGGAACGTGGCGCGTTCCGGGGCGTTCTTGGGCGTCGCTTTGAGCAGCGCTTCGAGCTGCTGAAGCTCCTGCATCAGGAGCAACCTTTCAGCCGCCTGGGCGGGCGTGCGTTCGTCGGGCGGAGGCCGCATGCCTGGATCGGGCGCGGGCGGCTTCGGATCGCTCGCCGCCTGGGCGGGTGCCGGCTTGAGCCGAGCGCGAGGCGTCGCATCGACGCAGCCGTTGATGCCGGGCCGCCGCCCCGGGCCGCAGCTCTTCTTCGATTTCCCTTGGCCGAGCGCCGCTTCGCTCGGAAGCAGGCAAGCACACAAGACGAGACAGCTCCAGACGCGCGAGATCGGCATCATGCAGCGCTCAACACGCGGCCATGCCGTCTCCTTGGGTCGGCGCCACCCGGAAGGCGGACTCTGCGTCTCAGGGCCGTGGCGTTTCGAGCTCGGTCAGCCGGCGGCCATGCTCGTCGAGACGAAAATCACGCGCTTCGATGGACTCCTTGAGGGCTCCGATGCTCGTCGTCATCTGACCCTTCAGCTGAGCAAACTCTTCGCGCTGGCGCATCAGCTGCTGCTCGATGGCGTCGAAGCGCTCTGAGTGACGTCGATTCATCACTCCCAGGAGCGCCCACACATCCTGCACGGTATGCGCTAGCCCATCCAAGACGCGATCATGCGCATCGAACCTACGTGAATGCTCGCCCAGAATCCGCGAATGCTCGCCCAGAATCCGCGAATGCTCGCCCAGAATCCGCGAATGCTCGCCTAGAATCCGCGAATGCTCGCCCAGAATCCGCGAATGCTCGTCCAGAATCCGCGAATGTTCGTCCAGAATCCGCGAATGCTCGTCCAGCTTTCGGGATATACCTTGAACAGCAACCCAGATGTCCTTGAGTGTTGGTTCAGTCTCGCTCATTTTCCGCCCTTCCAGTCTAGCTCCGGCCCCTGCTGCGTCAAACATCACGCCCTCATCGGCACCATAGCCCAACGAGTTTCGTGAAATCGTCAGCGCTCTTCGCGAAGCTCGGGCTCCTCCGCCGGAGGATCGGTGTGCCAACCTTTGGCGTGGCGTTCGACGGAGCTGCGGTCGTTTTCCATCTGCCGCTCCAGCTGGTCGCGCGCCGAGATGGCCATCTTGGTGCGCTTCTCGATGTCCTGCCAGTGCGGCAGGATGTCCTCCATGGCCTGGATGTTGTGGCGCCTGAAAACGTCGGCACGCTCTTTGGCCTCGTAGGCTCCGATGCCCAGGACCTGCAGCGCTTGGCGGCCGACGCTCAGCGCGGCTTCGAAGGTCTCGCGCTCCACGATCGCGACGCCCAGCGAGCGCAGCTGCTGCCAGTGACCGACGTTGCGAGCGCGCGCCACGATCTTGAGCCGGGGGAAATGCTCTTTGACGTGCTCGACCAACTTCACGCTGCTCTCCACGTCGTCGATGGCCACGACCAGCACCTGGGCGCGCTCCGCGCCCGCGGCGTGCAGCAAGTCCAGCCGCGTCGCATCCCCGTAATAGACTCGGAAGTTGAAGCGCTTCAAGAGCTCGATTTGATCCGGATCGTGATCGAGCACCGTGGCCTTCACGCCGCTGGCGAACAGCAGGCGCCCCACGATCTGCCCGAAGCGGCCGAAGCCGGCGATGATCACCGGCGTACCTTCGTCCGGGATCTCGTCGGCTTCACGTTCCGTGTCCTTTTGACGGCTGAGCACCAGCTTGTCGTGCAGGATCATCAGCACCGGAGTGAGCGCCATCGAGAGCGCGACTGCCAGGGTGAGCAGGGCGTCCCAATCGCCCGGTAAGAGGCGCGCCGATCTCGCGACGCCGAAGACCACGAACGCGAACTCTCCGCCTTGAGCGAGCAGGGCGGCGATCAGCCAACGCTGCTGGGTGGTGACGCCGAGTGGCCCGGCTACCAGGCGCAGGGTCAGGACCTTCGAGACCTGAAACCCGAGTACCAGCACGAGCACGAACAACGGCCGCGTGGCAAGTAGCCCAAAGTCCACGCTCATGCCGACCGCGATGAAGAACAGGCCCATCAGTAGACCTTTGAATGGCTCGATATCGGTCTCGAGCGCGTGCCGGTATTCGGAGCCTGCCAGAAGCACCCCGGCCAAGAACGCGCCCAGGCCCATCGAGACACCCACGCTATTCATGATCTCGGCGATGCCCAGCACCAAGAGCAGCGCGAAACCGGTGAACACCTCGCGCAGACCCGTGCTCACGAGCACGCGCAAAATGGGCCGGGTCAGAAAGCGCCCGATCACGAACACGCCCGCCACGGCGCCCAGTACCTTGACCGCACCGAGCCAGCCCGAGCTCGAAGCCTCCGCGCCCGGCGCCTGTTCGGCCAGCATCGGCACCAGCGCCAACAGCGGGATCGCCGCGATATCCTGAAACAGCAGGATCGCAAACGACGTCTTGCCCACTCCGGAGCTGAGCAAACTCTTTTCCGCCATCGTCTGCATCGCGACGGCGGTCGACGACAGCGCCAGCGCCAGCCCCACCACCAGCGCCCCCTGCCACGGCACACCCAGCGCGAACGCGCCGAGCCCGAGCGGCACCGCGCACGCGAAGAGCTGCAGCGCCCCACCGCCGAACACGCTCTTTCTGATCTTCCACAGATGCGACGGATCCAGCTCCAGGCCGATCACGAACAGCATCAACACCACGCCGATCTCGGCGAAATGCAAGGTTGCGGTCGGATCCTCGACGAGCCTCAAGCCGAACGGGCCGATGCTGCAGCCCGCCGCCAAGTACCCGAGCACCGAGCCCAGCTTGGAACGACTGGCCAGCGGCACGCAGATCACCGCCGCGGCCAAGTAGACGATGGCGTTGAAGAGCAGCGAGTGTTCGTTCACGCGGCGCTCCTGACCTCGCGCAGCAGCTGCTCGAGCCGGCTGCGGTACTCACGCGCCGCCTCGCGCAGCTCCTCGTCATCGACGCGATGCGAACCGTGCAGAATGAGCGGAGCCTCCCAGCGCATCTGGCAGAAGCGTGCGGTTTGCTCCACCGGAGGGACGTAATGGGGAAATGGCAGGCGATGCATGCCGTCCGGTCCATAGGACTCTGGCTCGCCACCGGTGGTCGTGACCCACAGGCAGCGCTTGCCTTTGAGCGCATCACCGCCATCGCCGTAGGCCCAGCCGCGCAGCAGCACCTTGTCGAACCAATGCTTCAGCAAGCCGGGCGGCGCGTACCAGTAGGTCGGATGCTGCCAGATCACGACCTTGGCCCGGGTCAGCGCCGCCTGCTCGGCCGGTACGTCGATGTCGAAACCGGGATAGAGGTCGTAGAGCGAGCGCAGCTCGAGCTCCTTCATGCCACGCACACCCTGAAGGAGCGCTTGATTGGCGCGTGAGCGATCAGGATACGGATGCGCGAAGACGAGCAGCAGCATGCGCGCGTCTTAGCCTGGACTCGCCACGGCCCAAAGCGCCAAGCACAGCGCGCCCTTGACGCGCTGTCCAGGTGCCCGTATACGTCAGCGTATGACGCAGGTCTTGACGGTGCGGGTTCCACCAGCTTTGGTGGCCAAAGCCGACGCCCGAGCTGCGGAGCTCGGGCTCGACCGCGGCAAGTACCTGCGGAGCTTGATCGAGCAAGACCTAAGCGCCAGCGCACGGCAGCGCAGGCAGCGCAAGTTCGCTTCGGAAGACTTCATCGGTTCCGTCCCACTCGGGGTTGGCCCCTACACGAACCGCAAAGTGCAGGCGGTCGTTCGCAAGCGGCTTACGGCAAAGCGTGAAAAAGCTCGCTGATACTGGTCTCTTGGTGGCAGCCGCCGATTCGCAGGACCACCATCACCCTTGGGCGGCGGCAGCGCTGCGCAAGCACGCGCCATTTCACACGTGTCAGGCAGTCGTCCTGGAAACCGCCTGGATGCTCGGTTCGCCGATCGGCGTCTTGACGCTGCTTGCACGCGGCGATCTCGTCATTGATCCAGCATTCACATTCTCGACGGAGCTTCCGCGACTTCTCGAGCTCTGTCGCAAGTATTCCGATCGACCCATGGACTTGGCGGACGCGTGCTTGGTGCGAATGACCGAGCTGACGTCACGGTGCAAGGTCTGGACGGTCGACCGCGAAGATTTTTCGGCGTACCGGCGCCACGGCAGGCAGACCGTGCCCTGCGAATTCCCACCCGACGAGTGAGAGCGCCCGCGCAGTAGGCCTCACGGATTCATCGCGAAGCAGTAGATGGCACCGTAACCGCCGCCCGAGCCGACGATCGGGTTATTCGGGTCGGAGCCCCCGTTCACAGTGCCGACGCCGGTGACGCCGGCGCCGCAGCCGCCTTCGTCCTGCCCACTGATCCAGTGGATGCGGTTCTGGATCGACCACATGAACCCAATGCGCGGGCGTCCGGTCATCTCGTTATCCATGCTGGTCGTGGTCCAGTCCATGCAAGTGGCCTTGGGACCGTACAGCTCGCCGTTGTCGTTCGACCCGGTCAAGGTATGGTGGTTGTCGTCGGGCGGTGCGTTCGGATCGGGCTGGTGGTTGGGGATGCCGTCCTCGTTCGGCAGGTCCTCCTTGATCGCGTCGTCGGCGTCCGCGGGCCGACCCGTCTCGGCGTTGTCGATCAGCGACGCCAAGTTGCTCGCGACCAGACGCCCGGTGCGGTCGTACCAGGGACCCTGACCGATGCGGGTGCGGGCGCTAACGGCCGTGGTGCTCAGAAAGGCGTGCCACTCCTTGGCAGCGGAGCCCGGCATCGACGTCTCGGCGATCTCGGTGCAAATCTTGTCGGCGCCGGTCAGCCCGTCCGCGGTGCCGTAGCGCAGATCGCCGCCGAAGCCGTTCTCGCTCTTCGAGAGCAGACGCATGGCCTTCATGCTGGTGACGAAAAAGCTGAACTTCTCGAGCGTCTTCGGGTCCACGCCGGTGCCACCGCCACCGCCACCGCCACCCGAGCTGCCTCCGCTGCCGGCCATCGGCGCACCGCCGCTGCCACCCATCGCGCCGTCACCCGCCACGCCGTTGGTCCCGCCCGCGCTCGGCGCACCGGCCGTGCCCATACCGGCCTGCGGCATCGTGCCGGCGGTCCCAGCCTGAACCGGCGCGCCGCCCGTTCCCTGGCTCGCCGGCTCGTTGCCGCACGCCATCAGGCTGCTTGCTCCCATTGCCAGCAAAAGGATTGAAGTATTCCGGTACCGCGCAACTCGGGAAAGGCTCATCTCCAAGCATTGTGACGCGTTCGAGGCGTTTGCGATCAACGGCGTGACGATTACTTCGAGCGTCCAGAAGAAAAAGGGCGGCACATTCCTAACGCGCCCCAAGGTTACTGTCACACACCGATCAAACCGGCACGGCCCCTTCAAAGCTCGCAGGTCATTTCGAGCATGGTCTTGCGAAAGCCTACGGAGGCGAAGAGCTTTTGGGCCGCGGGGTTGCGAACCGAAGTGTGCAGGACGACGCGCGGGGCGCCGCGTTCACGCAGCTCCGCGAGCACGCGCTCGAGTAGCTTCTTGGCTATGCCTCGGCGGCGGGCACTCTCGGCGACCAGCACGTCGTGGAGCGCGCCGTGCGCGTCCAAGAGTGAGTTCCAGTCGCGCGGTTCGAGCCGCGCGTAGGCGTAGCCGACGATTTCGCGGAGCGCCGGGCCCCGACCCCGCTTGCGCCCCTCGAGCGTGGCGCAATAGATGAGCGCCTTCTTGTTCGACAGCTCCTTGCCGAACCACCACTCGTAGCCGGCCTCCGGCTTCGCGATGAACATGAAGCGCTTCGGGTCGAAGCCGTAGTGCTGCCGCACCAGCTCCCCTGCAAGCTTCGCGATTTTGGGCAGGTCGCGCCGCGTAGCCTTGCGAATTTGGACTGTCACGTGCCCGAGCGTAGAGCGTCTCTCGGAATTCAGAAACCCGTAACATGTGAACGTGCACGTGCACGTGCCGCCGAGGAGGCTCAAGAAGCTTTGCTTCTTGAGGGGAGGAGGCGCGTGCCTCCTCCCCCAGAAAGGAATCTAGGAGGCTGGGGTTGAAAAACACCAGCCTCCTAGGCCTAGCCCAGCCTCTGCGAAAGCCAGTCCGCGACCTGATCCAGCGCGACGCGCTCCTGACCGCCCGTGTCGCGGTCGCGCACCGTGACGCTCTGGCTGCCCGCGGTTTCTCCGTCAACCGTGAAGCAATAAGGACAGCCTGCTTCGTCCATGCGCGCATAGCGCTTACCGATGGACTGCTTGACGTCGTGCTCGATGAAGCCACCGTGGCCGAAGCGCTTGAACAGGTCCGCGTGCAGCTTTTCGCTCACTTCGGGCATGCCATCTTTGTTCACCAGCGGGAACACCGCCGCCTTGACCGGGGCGATGCGGGCCTGGATGCGCATCAGCTCGGGGCTGGGGCGCGAGGCGTCTTCGGTGAAGGCCTCGCACAGCACTGCCAGCACGCCGCGATCCAGACCGCCAGAGGGCTCGATCACGTGCGGCAGGTATTTCTCGCCCTTGTGTGAGCCATTCGGAAGCTGCTCGCCGCGCTCGGCGTCGAAGTACTCGAGGTTTTGCTTCGAATGCTTCTGATGCTCCGCGAGGTCGAAGTTCGAGCGGTGCGCGACGCCCTCGAGCTCCCCGAAGCCGGGATAGGTGAACGGAAAGCGGTACTCGACGTCGCACACGCCGGCGCCGGTCTTGGCATAGTGGGCCAGCTCTTCGGTCTCGTGCTCGCGGAGCTGCAGGTTCTCGCCTTCGAGCCCCAAGCTCTTCCACCACTCCATGCGCGCGTCGCGCCAGAACTTGTACCATTCGCGAGCCTCGGACTCGTGGCAGAAAAACTCCACCTCCATCTGCTCGAACTCGCGGCTGCGGAAGGTGAAGTTGCGGGGCGTGACCTCGTTGCGGAAAGCCTTACCCGTTTGGGCGATGCCGAACGGCAGCTTCACGCGCGTCGTATCGAGCACGTTCTTGAACTGCACGAACATACCCTGCGCCGTCTCGGGCCGCAGATAGGCCATGTCGTCCTCGGTGGCCGTCGCGCCGATGTACGTCTTGAACATCAGGTTGAAGGCGCGCGGCTCGGTGAGGCTGCCGACCTTTTCCGCGTCGGGCCCCAGCACGCTCGGGTAGTCGTCCTTGGTGAGCTTCGTGAGCGGAAACGTCTCCACCTCACCGAACGCCTTTTCGGCCTTCTTCTTCTGCTTGGCCTCGCTCGGCGAGTCCGGCATGTAGGCGAACCAGGGCTTGCCGCCGCGATCGCCGCTCTTGGGTCCGTAGACCATGACATGATCGGCGCGATAGCGCGCCTTGGTTTCGCGGCAGTCGACCTGCGGATCGTTGAAGCCGGCGGCGTGGCCGCTCGCTACCCACACCTTGGGATGCTGGATGATGGTCGTGTCGAGTGGGACAATCCGCACCGGTTCGCCGTTGGGCCCGGGCCTACCCCCGCACGGATTCATGACCATGTCCTGCCACCACGCGTCCCGCAGATTCTTCTTGAGCTGCGCGCCGAGCGGGCCGTAATCCCAGAAGCCGTTGATGCCCCCGTAGATCTCCGACGCTTGATACACGAACCCCCGGCGCTTACACAGCGCCATTATCTTATCCATCGACTTCTTGGTCATTGCACTGGCCCCGGCGGCTCATGCGGTTGGGGCCGGGGCCCCAATGACGACGAGACAGCCGATTTCTTGGTCATCGTAAGGGGTCTCAGCCTTGACGCTAACGCGCCGCGGCGCAAGGCTCTTCGGCCTGTTTCCTCCTGTTCCGCGCGGTTTGAAGGGCAGAACGGCCGAGCTTTCAATGCTGGCCAAGACCGTGAGAGCGGCGGCTCCCACGCGGCTTGCGCTCGTGGGCCCGGGCGGCAGCGGTAAGTCGATGCTGGCGTGTGCGCTCGGTCATCGTCTGAAGAGCTTTTTCGGGGGCCGCATCGAATGGTTTCGGGTTGGCGCCTGGGACTTCAGCACGCTCACCGAAATGCTGGCGCTGCGTTTCGGCACCGACCGCGGTGAGGACATCGCCGATCGCGTCCTCGGGCTACGCAAACACTTTGCTCGTGCTGGCCAGCTGCTAATCGTGCTCGACAATCACGAGGACGATCGCGCGACCGCCCGGTTGCTCGACGTGTTCGCGGCGTCTCCCGTCACGTTCGTGATCACGGCGCGGCGCTGCTTGCTGGCGGGCGTGTTGGTGTTCCCGGTCACGGCTCCGCTCGCCATGTCCGGCCGCAGCGCCTTCCCGCGCGTCCAGGCGCTGACTCGGCCGCTGCGCTTCAGTCCGCTGGCGCTCGACATCGCCGACAGCATCGTGGCTTCGCGCGCCGCCAGCGTGAAGGCGCTCGGGCGCTTCCTGCAAGAGCACGGGGTGTCGCGCGTGGTCGCGGTGGAGCACGAGGACGACTTGCCTGAGGTGGCTATCCTGGTCGAATGGGCCTGGCAAAAGCTGGGCCCCGACAGCCGGCAGATGCTCATCGTGCTGGCTCACGTCGAGGGTGACCACATGGACCTGGCGTCGCTGGCGACGCTGGCTGGCGTGGAGGACGAGCCGGCCCGCGCGCTGGCACCGCTCGAGCGCTGGCACCTGGTGCAGGAGCCGGTGGCGGGCCGCTACACCTTGCATGCCGTCGTACGCCACGTGGTCAAGCGCAAGGCTCAGTTCGACCATGCGCGCTTCTACACGCACTACGTGACGCTGCTGGAGCGTGAGCCCGAACGACTGCTGCTCGAACAGACGCACCTGTTCGCCGCCATGGATCACGCTCACCGTACCGGCAGTCTCGCGGCGATGCTGCGCGTCGAAGCCCTGGTGCGCCGTATCGAAGCCGAGTGACGCTCGGAGGGGCTGCGGCCCACCGCAGGGCATCAGCTGCGCAGCATGCAATCGAGCGGGACTGCGTCGTCGATCAGCGTGTGGAACTTGCCGACGTACTGGCTCTCGGGGATGCCCATGGCCTTGACCACGGTGCGCCAGGCCGAGCCGCTCGGGGTGCGCTTGGTCCTGTCGCCCCAATCGCTGATGGGTTCCTGCAGCTCCCCGGTCGCCGGATCCGGCCTCTGGAAAGCGTAGGTGTGGCCGCTGGCTCCACTGAGATTGCCGGTGATCGCGATGTCGCCGTAGTAGCCGCCCTTGATGCGGCCCCCGGCGAGCAAAAGGGTGCCCTTGCCATCATTGCCGTAGGAATTGGCGGCGGGACGGCGGCTGCCGTCCAGGGTGTAGATCGCGATCACGGTGCGATCGTAGAGCCCGGCGGCTTTGAGGTCGCTGATCAGACGTGCCAGCGGGCGCGCCACCTGTTGCGCACACGTCCGGAGCACCGGCTCAGTACGCAGGCCGTCACCCATGAGATCCATGTGATCGAACTCGAGCGCGATGCTGCGCACGCGGCCCGCGCGAAACAGCTTCGAAGCATAGGCGAACTGCTCCCAGATCTGAGCCTTGACGGCGCCGTCAGAGCTCGGATCCACGTCGGGTCCTGTCCTGCAGTCGACGACCCAGGAATCGGCTATCGTGCACTTCTGGTTCGGCACACCCTCGCTCCAGCGCACCACCTCCGCCACGGTGAGCTCGAGCGGGTTCGGGCCGCCCACCTCGAGCGCGCGGTAGCGCTCGCCGAGCGTGTCGCAGCCCGCGCCAGCGTCCTTCCGGTAAGGCACGTCAGCGAGCGCCAGAATCTCCTGGGCCAATGCGTTCGGTGGCGACAAGCCGGCGCCGTACTGCTCGAAGAGCTCGGTCTTCGAACGAATGCGCGTGAGCTCCGCGCCCGGCAGACCCGCGCCAAAGTGGTACACCGAATACTTGAAATGGCTGATGCCCTTGAAGGCGAAGCCGTTCAGCAGGTCCGCGGATAGCAGCCTCTGATGGTAGTTGTGAAAGGTCGCTGGGGTTGGGGCGGACGCGTAAAGCTTCTCGCTACCCGCGCCGTTCGCGCCACTCGTCGGAGCGTCGATCAGGTACATCGGTGCCAGTCCCGAAGTGTCGCCGTCCAGCACGCGCCCCGGCGAGCGCATGCCGTTGCCGGCCTCGTGTCCGTGGACATGCCCGATGGTTGCCTCACCCGTGTCGAGCATCGCGACGCTATCGACGTGCGGGGCCAGCTCGAGCGAGTCGTTCGTCAAAAAAACCCCGTTCGGATACTCTTTCAGCTCACCCGACTGAACGAACAGCGTCAGCTCTTCCCCGTTCACGCCCACGATCGGATTCGGATAACGCGCGAGCGACGGCGGCACCATGACGTGCATCAAGTCCATTTGATCGCGCAGGTTCACCTCGAGAAACAGCGTCGGCTCCGCCATTTGCTGGGCGTGAGCCTCGCCAAACGCCAGCTCTCGAGCCGCGAACCGAGCGGCTGCCGGCACCAGCGGTGCCGCGAGCGCCAGGCTCATGAACTGAACGAAGCGGCGCCGCTCGAGCGGCGCTAGCGCCCTCACTTGCTCAACGATCGAGCTTCTCAGCATCCCGAGCTCCGTGCCACGCCGCGCAGCGTATCACACTCGGAGGAGCCGCACCGAGCTCCAGGGCCGAGCTGACGCCAGACCTGTCATTACTGGCTAAGAAACGGCGGGACAGCAGGTGACCCTGCTACGCAGCCAAGATCGAGCTACCATGCGGCCCATTCCCCCACAGGCTGGTGGTCGAGTGTCGCGTAAGATCCTCTCGTCGTCATGGTTGGGTGTGCTGTTGCTCGGGCTGGTCCTGGCTTGTGGCAGCCGTACGAGGCGCAACACCAATGAGGGCGCTGCCGCGAACCCCAATCAAGGCGCTGCTGCGGACTTTTGTGACGACCTGGCTAGCAGGCTTGCGGCTTGTGGCTCCCTGGTGGAGCTCGATCTCGCAAAGTGTCGTGATGTCGATGCGTCCGCGGCGAACGGCGCGCTCGACCGCGCTCGCGCCTGCCTCGATGGATCGTGTCAGGACCTCGGAGCTTGCGTCAACGGCGAGCTCGGCTCGATCATCCCGAACGCAGGCGGCGTCGGGGGCTCGGGCTCGGGCGGCGCCGCCGGCCTGGCGTGCCCCGGATCTGCGGTACGTTGCCTGGACGCTGCCACGGCCGAGTACTGCGAGGGGTCGACGCCCAGGACCGTGATCTGCTCAGCTGCGATGGCCGAGCAGGGCATCGTGTCCAGCGGCTGCCGCTCCGACGACTTGGGAGACGGCTGCACCGTCGACGCGTTCCTGGATCAGGATTGTGAAGCGGGCACGCCCGCGTTCGCGGTCTGTGAAGCCTTGACCGAGGGGGATCTGGTCACGACCTACACCGCGTGTTTCCAGAACCTGAGCGGCGCGTCCGACGTGATCCCCTGCTATCGAGATTTCGTCGATACGACTGGCGTCACGGTCGACTGTGCGGCTGCGCAGGTTTCGTGCGCAATTCCAGGCATTTAGTGACTCAGGGCTTTGCGCAGACGCCGTCGGAGGCCACGCTGACCCCTGCTGCCCCGGCCGTGCACGCGCTGCCGTAAGTCTTGCCGTCGCAGCCGCAGACGGGCTTGTAGATCTTCGTGCAGATGATCGGCCGCTTGGTGCAGACGCCGGGCCCACCGGCGGCGCCGCACGCAGACCTGAAGGCGCAATAAAGGCCCGCCTCGCACTCCCCCTGAATCCCGCGCTCGCCGCACGGTTTGCCCTCCGCGATCGTGGTCACGTTGGTCAGCGCGCACGCCCCCTTCATTCGCACGGAGACGCCGGCCTGCGCCGCCGCGCAGGCATTGCCGTACGTCTTGTCGTCGCAGCCGCACACTTCGTCGAGCTGCAGTGTGCAGACGTCTGGAACGGCCGCGCAGGTGCCCGACATGTCCGCGGCGCCGCATTGTGCCTCCGGAGGGTAAGCGCAGTATTGCTTGCGGGGGCAAGCGATGCCGGCGATGCCTCCGCACATCTTCTCTTGCGAGGGGCCAGGCACGTACACCGCTGAGCTCGGCGGCTCTGCGGCATCCGCAGGCGGCACGGCTGTGGGCGCCGGTGTGGACGGCGGCGATGGTTGCGCGGGCGGTGTGGACGCGCAGGCACCGCCGAGCCAGATCATCACGCTGAATCGAAGCAGCCGGTCGCGCATGGCGTCGGCACATAGTTCGGGCCGACGTCAGCGTCGAGAGTGCCAATGTGCCCCACTGGCAAGCGCGTGATGAGGTGCTGAGGTGACGACTCACGAGCAGGCCTATCTCCCAGTAACCACTAACCACTAACTACTCAGCTTCAGTTCCGCACCACGATGCCGACGTTGAAGCACCACTGCTGCAACTTGAAATCGAGATCCTGCGTGACCTCACTGCTGTGGCTGAAGCGGTGCTGAAGCCAGCCCACCTCCCCGAATAAACCGAACTTCGGAGAGAAGTGGGCGGCGCCGCCGAACAGCACCCCGATATTCCAGCCGAGCCCCACGCCGGAAGTTTCTTCCGGGTGATCGCCCAGGATGTCGACGGTCAGGCCCACCGGCATGCCGAGCCAGATCTGGTAGTTGAGCTTGGAGGTGGTGAGGGGCGCGCGAAAACGCAGCACCAGATCCAGATCCACGTAGTAGCTGCTGCTCGCTTCGGGCGTGACGTCCGGCGCCCAGGCGCCCATCTGAAACATCGGCCCGAGCAGCACGTACGTCGCGATCGGTGCGTCAGCCCGGAAGTTGAAGCCGAGCGTCGTGCCCAGCTTGCCTTCCGCGTCGTCGCGTTCGAAAGAGCCCGGGAAGCCCACGTGGAAGCCGATCAGTGCGTGGTTGCGCTGCTCGAAGGCCTTGACCGGCGGCGGCGGTGGCTCGTAGACCTTGCCGCCCTGCGCGCCCGGCACGGGTGGCTCGCAGCGCCGGCCCTCCACGCACTCCATGCCCGCGGGGCACGCCGGATTGCACAGGGAGATGCACTGGCCCTGGTGGCACGTAAAGCCATCGCGGCACGACGGATAGCAAGCACCGGACGGCGCCGCAGCTGCGGGCGCCGGCGGGTCGCTAGCGGCGCCGGTCGCTGGAGCTGGCGGCGCGGCAGCCTCGGACGGCTGGGCCACTGCAGGAGCGCTGCCGAGCCAGACCAGAACGCTGAGCAGCGGAGCAAGGCGAAGCGCCGTCACGGCTGAACCATAGCAGGGCAGTGCTATGATCCCAGCCTGATGTCTGGCCACGGGCACCTGAACTTCCCGCGGTTGCTCGCGCGGGTTAGCGGCACATGGCCGCCCCCAAGGCCGCGTGATAGCATGGGTCGCATGGCAAGCGCGGCGCTGAGCGAGGAAGATCGCACAGTCTATCCGGAGGAGGAGCGCGTGGGGGAAGACATTTTGCAGCGCTTCATGATGGAGCTTTTCCGACCGCTGCTCGAGCGTTATTTGCGCGAGCAGGGCCAAGCATGTTTCGTCGGAGCCGACCAGTTCATCTACTATCGGCAGTTCGACGCGCATGCGCGGATCGCGCCCGATATCTACGTGTTGCCTGGTGTCGCCCCGGGCACCGAAGTGCGGTCGTGGAAGGTCTGGCAGACAGGCATCGTCCCCAGCTTCGCCCTCGAGATCACCTCGCTCGACTGGGAGAAAGACTACGTGGACGCCCCAGTGCACCACGCCAAGCTGGGCACGCAGGAGCTGATCGTGTTCGATCCCCACCACGGCCGTCGCGGTGAGGGTGTGCGCTTCCAGCGCTTCGCGCGCCAGGGAGGCGCGTTCAAGCTCGCCGAGCACACCGACGCCGACCGTATCCGTTCCGAGGCCCTGGGCTGCTGGTTGTGCGCCGTCGGCCGCGGGCAGGAGCAGCGCTTGCGCATCGCCAGCCTGAGCGCCTCGACCGTGCTCTACCCAACGGCAGAGGAAGCCGAGCGCCAGGCCAAGGAAGCCGAGCGCCAAGCCAAAGAGGCAGCGCTAGCTCGCGTAGCGGAGCTCGAGGCCATGCTCGAACGACGCTCGAAGTGAGTCGAAGCTACTCGACTGATCCTGTCCGCCTCCGGCGTGGTGCCGGCGCCCCGCGCTCAGTCTTCTTTCGTGCCGAACAGCTCGCGGAGCGCGCTCTCTAGCGCGATCGGTAGGATTGCCTCGTGAGGGTTTCTGCCCATAGGAGGCAGCTCCTGGACGCGATCCACGCGCTGCGCCGGCTTGTCGCTGCTCAGCGCAGCCGCGAACTTGGCGGGCTCGCGCGTCCAGAGCGCCGGCTGCCACCACAAGAGCAGCGGTACCTCGACCGGACGCCGCGCAAAGGCGCCGCCCATCTTGCGATCCAGGCAGGGATCCACGGAGATGAGCGCCAGCGGCAGCGGCGCTCCGGCGCTCCAGAAATCAGCGGCCAAGCCGCCGTCTGGATTGCAGCCCGCTCCGCTGTGTCCGGCCAGGACCACGCGCTGCCGATCGATGGTGACTTGGCCCGCGCTGGCCTGCACGACGTCGTCGACGAAGCGATTGAGATCGAAGCCCTGCCAGACCTTGCGCGCCAGACCCGCATTCTTGGTCTGGCTGGGCGCCGCCAGCATGAACGGCCGCACCTGGCCGCCCTCGATCAAACGCCGCACCAGCGGTCGCAGGTCCTTGCCTCCACCGCCGAACCACAGGTGAGTCTCCGCGGTCGTATTGGTGCCATGCAGGAAGACCACGAGCGGCAGCGGCGTTGACGTGTCGAGGCCGTCGGGCACGTACGCTGCCCCGCCGTTGCGCTGAAACTGATAGAGAAACCGCGCGTCTTGGTGGGGGAAGTAGAGCGTCTTGGCTTCGACGTTGGGCGCGGCCAAGAGGTCTGCGAGTAGCGCTCCGCACGCGGCACTTGCATGCACCAGTCGCCGCCACCCACCGCTCGAGGAACCACCGCGCATTGCCACAAACATAGGGTCTTCCCGTCCACCGGGCAACAATCCACACTGCCGATAGCGATGGGCCTCGCCGCTTCCATAACGCTGCTCGGCGCGCTGTTTGGCCCTGCAAAGGCGCCGGCGACTCCACCTCCCGACAACTCCCCACACGTCGCGCATTCTTCTGTCTCTGAAAAGCACGACGGGTCGCAAGCAATGCCGCTGGAACTGTCGGCCTTTGGCGACATCTACCTATGCGCGGCAAAGTCACGCTCGTCACGGCTTCTTCATCGGCTCGCTCGAGCTCGACATCGCGCTCACGCTCGTACCCTTCGTGTCGGCGTTCGGCGCCATCGCCTACGATCCCAAAGCGGAGGTCATGCGGCTGTCGTCGTTCACGGTGGACGGTGGTCTGTGGGGTGCCGACGAGCACGCGCTGTTCGAGAGCAGCGTCGTCGATGCGTCCGGCATGGTGCTCGGCAAGTTCGACGTGCCGTTCGGGATTTCCTATCTTCACTACAGCGCTCCCGACAATCGTCTGGTCACGCAACCGGCCATTGTCGCCGCCACGCATCGCGCCTGGAACGACGTCGGCGTGCAGCTCTACCTGAGCGCGCCGCTCATCGATATCCTCGGCTACGTCGTCAACGGCAGTGGCTTGCCCGAAGTCGATGCCGAAAACGTCTCGGCCGCGGCGGGCGGCCGGCTGGGCTTCAAGCCGTTCGGCAAGCTGAATTGCGGCTGCGCGCTCGCGTTCGGCGCTTCCGCGGCGCACAGCTTCGGGCCCGCCGAAGCGCAGGTCACCCTGCTCGGGCTAGATGTCTCGGCGCAGGCAACGGACCTGGAGGTTTCTGCCGAGCTGATTCAGCTGCGCGACGCGGCTGGTGCGTGGCTCGGCGGCTTCTACAGCCAGGGGGTTCATACGATTGACCCGATATTCTTGGGTGGCCGCTACGCCGTGACCAGTCACGCGGCGCGGGTGACCGCGCGCACGCTGACGGGCATCCTGGGGCTCGAGATCTTTACGCGGGGTGAGCTGCGTCTCGCCTACGAGCGCGGGCTCGACGAACAGAATGAGATGCTGCTCGTCCAGATTGCGGGCGGCACGAGCTGGAAGCCGACCGGCCTGCGACGCTGAGACGTTTCGTGCTAGCCGTAGCGCTGGATGGTGAAAAGGCGGTTGCTGGTGGCTGCGCTGCTGAGCGCGACAAGCCCCGCTTGGTCGCAGTCGCTGTCGGTCGAGGAGCAGCCGGAAGAGCCTGCAAAGCAGCCCGCGCCTCCGAAACCGGCGCAGCCGCAGCCGCCCGCCAAGCCGCCGGTGATCGTCATGCCGGTCGCAGTGTCCACACCGCTCGAGTACCCGCCGGACGTGCAGGGCGAAGCCAGCGTCGCGCTCGAGCTCACGCTTTCGGCCGAAGGGGTGGTCATGAAGGCGACGGCGATCGAGGGCGACGAGCCGTTCGTGAGTCAGGCTGTCAAGGCGGCCGGCAGCTGGCGCTTTGAACCCGCGACGCGCGACGGCAAGCCAATCCCCGCGAAAATTCGCTTTCTGGTGCGCTTCGTCCCGCCGCGCGAGGTGGCCGAGCCGGAAGCACCCGTCGAGCAGACGCCCAAACCGGGCGAGCCGGTGCCGGCACCGCCCGCTAAGCCAGCTCCCCAGACGCCCTACGAGATCGTCGTGATCGGTGAGCGGGCGCCGATTCGGCACGAGCTTTCGCGCGTCGAGATCACGCGTCTGCCCGGAGCGTTCAACGATCCGTACCGCGCCATCGAGATGCTGCCGGGCGTCGTGCCGATCGTCAGCGGTCTGCCCTACTTTTACGTGCGAGGCGCGCCACCCGGCAACGTCGGCTACTTCTTCGATGGGATTCCGGTGCCCTATTTGTACCACTTCGCCGCCGGCCCCGGCGTGTTCCATCCGGCGTTCGTGGACCGCGTCGACCTGTACCCTGGCGCCTACCCGGTGCGCTACGGGCGGTTCGCGGGCGCGATCGTGGCCGGTGAGATGGCCGAGCCGACCTACCGCTGGCGAGGCGAATGGAACATTCGCCTGCTCGATAGCGGCGCGATGGTCGAGGCGCCGATCGCCGGCGGGCGCGGCTCGGTCATGCTGGGCGGTCGCTATTCGTACACCGGCTTGGCGATCTCACTGCTCGCGAGCGCGCTCGACGAGGAGGCGAACATCACGGTCGGCTATTGGGACTATCAGGCGCGAGCGCGCTACGCCGTGGATGCCGACGACGGCCTGGAGCTGGTCGCGTTCGGCTCGAGCGACTACGTCAGCGGCACCGAGGAAAAGCTGGTCGAGACCGCGCCGGGTAGGTTCGAGACCCGGGAACGTGAGGTCACCGCCGTCGACGTCAACTTCCATCGCCTGGATCTGCGCTGGGATCGCGAGCTCGACGCCGGCAAGTGGCGCAGCGCCCTGATGCTGGGTCGTGACCGCACCGGCTTCGCCGACGGTGAGGTCAACGTCTACAGCCACATGCTCGGCGCGCGCTCTGGGATCACGAAGCAGCTCGACGAGCCGCTCCGGCTGCGTGCTGGAGTCGATCTGCTGTTCGAATCGTTGACACAGGAGTTTGACGAAGGAAACGGCGGCGACGCGGTGGATTCGTCGCGCGGCGGAGTCATGGATCCCGGGGCGCCCGGAGCCTTGCCCCCCGGCAGCATGATGATGCCGATCCCCATGCAACCGGTGGACGCCGGACCCGACGAGGAGGAGGAGAGCGAAGCCGAGGCGTTCGGCTTCAACCCCCGCCGCAAGGACTTCGTGTTCGGCATCTATGCCGACGTGGTCTGGGACGTCGCGCCCAAGTTGCAGCTCATCCCCGGGCTTCGCCTGGACCTGTTCGTGACTGGCAAGCACGCAGCGCTGGCGGTGGATCCGCGCATCACGGCCGAGTACCAACTACGCAAGAAGCTGAAGATCGTGCACGGCTTGGCCCTGGTCCATCAAGCGCCGAGCTTCGTGGGCCCGATTCCGGGCTTCAAGTCGTCGCTCGCCGGTGGACTGCAGGGCGCGGTGCAGCACAGCGCAGGAGTCAACTACGACTTGCCCGCGGGTTTCGCCAGCTCGCTGGCGCTGTTTCAGACCGCCTTCTACAACATGACCGATCTGATCAGCCTGATTCAGCTCGAACAAACCGCTGACGACGAGGTGGACAGCATTCAAGACCTGCGCAGCGATGGGCACGCTTACGGCCTCGAGCTGATGGTCAAGCGCAGCTTGGCGCGCAAGGTCGGCGGCTTCATGTCTTACACGCTTTCACGATCACGACGCTTCGTTCGCCGCATCAGTGGACCGGCCACCACCGATCGCACCCACGTCCTCAATCTCGGGGTGTCGCTTGATCTGGGGCGCAACTGGCGTGCGGGCTCGCGCCTGATCTTTTACACGGGCATTCCGGCTGAAGTGGCCTACCTCGAGGCAGCGCGCCACCCGCCGCGCACCCCGCCGTTTTGGCGCCTCGACGTCAAGCTCGAGAAGCGCTGGTACATCAAGCGGCCGAACCGCTGGTGGGGGTTTAGCCTCGAGGTGCTCAACACGACGCTGAATAAGGAACAGCTGCAAGGCAGCTGCAACGCCTACGACTGCGTCTACGAGGAGCTTCCCATACCCATCACGCTGCCGAGCATCAGTTTCGAAGGCGCCTTGTGAGGCCGGGCTACCTGATGGGGTCGAGCTCGCCGTACTGCGGGTAAGAGCCGGAACAGGTCATGAGCAAGACCGTTTCGTCGTGGCACGGCTTCAGCAGCATGAAGGTAGTGGGATCGTAAAAGCAACGTAAATTGGTAGCGCCGGGCGTGGTGCGGTGGCAGTGCACCGCGGCATCGTACTGGGCGCTGCACTCTGGGTTATCGAGCTGCTGCGCTTCACACCGTGTAACGCAGCCAGCCGGATCGTACTCGCCAACGCAGTCCCAAGCGCCCTGAGTGGCGTCGCACCAATCATCACATCGCGTGGGCTCGAGCGGGTAGCCGCCCGAGCAGGCTCCCGAAAGGAGCGCCGCCGGGACCGCCAGGATTACCCACAGCCACGCAACTAAGCGCATTTTCGGAGCCTAGCGCCATTTGCTGGGTCGTGCGCTAACCTTGCAGGTTCCGCCGCGCGAAGTGCCATGAGCAGCCAGTTCCCCTCATCCGAGCAAGCGCAGCCCGACCGCCGCGGTGAAGTGGTCGGTGGGCGCTATCGGCTGGTCGAGGTGATCGATCGCGGCGGTCAGGCTGCGGTGTATCGCGGCGTCGATCTGCGGGCAGGCGATGAGGTTGCGATCAAGGTCCTGGCACCGCCCAAGCGTGGTGACACGGCCTGGCGCGACCGCATGCTGCGTGAGGTGCACGCGCTCACGGTGCTGGCCGGCACGGCTGCAGTACGGGTCTACCACCAGGTCTGGGCCGAGGACGGCACGCTGTTTCTGATCATGGAGCTGCTCAAGGGCGCCAATTTCGAAACTTACCTGGATCTGCAAAAACAGCGCGGGACGCGGCTCGGGCTGTTCGAGCTGCGCCCGATCGTCGAGCCCGTGGTCGCGACGCTCGAGACCGCTCACGCCAAGGGCATTCTGCATCGCGATCTCAAACCGAGTAACATCTTCGTGCAAATCGACGGCAGCGTGCGGCTGCTCGATTTCGGCTTCGCCAAGTTCCTGCGCATGCGCAGCGTGACGCTGGCCGGCCACATCGCCGGTTCGCCGAGCTACATCGCGCCCGAGTGCTGGAAGGAAACGACCGAGAGCCTGGATCAGCGCATCGATGTGTATGGTTTGAGCGCGGTGCTGTTTAGCGCGCTCGCCGGCCGGCCGCCGTTCGTTGGCGAGGGCGTGATTCAGATCATGCGCCAGTGCTCGACGGCGGAGCGACCGAGCTTGCACGCACTGCGGCCGGATCTGCCACCCAAGGTCGACGACTGGGTGAAGGCCGCGCTGGCCATCGAGCCCGACGAGCGTTTCGTGAGCGTGCGCGCGTCTTGGAACGCGCTCAAGACCGCGCTCGGCTAGAACGCGTAGCCGAAGGCCAGTGAGATGATCAAGCCGCCGCGATACAGCGGTCGCACGTCGTCCACGTAGATCTGATAGTCACCGGACCGGTAGCGGGTGTTGCTCGCCACTCGAAGGGCGGCGCCCGTCGTCGCCATGAATACGAAGCCCTCGCTCCCCGTGTAGTTCACGCCGGCCCCGAGGTGAACGTAACCCGAGGGCAACAGCTCGAGCTTGACGGTTTCACCCCGCGCCTGGACTTCGATTTCTTTTCCGTTGGTGGAAGGTGAGTAGGTGGCACCGACTGCGGCAAAGGGCGTCCACTCGCTGGTGAGGAAGTTGACGCGCGCGCGAACCCCGATGCGTATGCCGGTCAGCGCTAGACCGAGCCCGGTGTCGAGCGCCAGGTACGTGATGGGGTGGTAGGTGAAGTTCACGCCGAGACCCGAAAGGCCGTTCCAGCCGAGCTCCCCACCGATGAAGAACGGGCGTCGCACGCGAATCGGTCGATGGTCGTTCGAGCGCGGCGGCGGTGGCGGTGGCTCCGGAATGACAGGTGCAGCAACCGGCGCAGGGGCAGGTGCCGGAGCCGCGGACGCCGGTGCCGCGGCCGCTGACGCCGGCGCGGCAGCTGGCACGGGCTTACCCGCAGGTGGCGGCGCTGCGGCAGGCGGTGCTGCGGGCGCGGGCGCAGCGGGAGCAGGAGTGGCTGCGGGGGGTGGTGCCGACGGCTGGGCGGGCTCGCCGCCCGGAAACGTGGCGGTCGAAGGGCCTGGCGGCGCCGGTGCGGGGTTGGGGGCCTGCGCATGCGCCGCTGCCGTGAGCCAGAGCAGCGTTGACGACAGCAGCACGGCGTACCTGTGCATCATGGTTTGGGCGCCCGACTCTAGCACGACCTGATCGCTCAGCGGCTGGGCTGCAGTCGACTGCTCAGGTACGAAAGCTGCCGCAGGTCAAGGATGGCGGCTCCTTGTTGCGATGGAAGTCCGCGCTCCGCGACCACCGAACGAAGGTAGTCAGCCCACTCCTTACGCTCGCTTTCCGTCGCCGGGCGCTGTTGTGCCGAGGAGGCTTCAACCTGCTGCACCCGACTTGCCAGATTCGCGATTGATTCTTCGACCCGGGAAACCGATGTGAAGGCGTACGCGATGCTCGACTTCAGATGGCGAACCGCTTCGAAATCGTGCCTGTGCACAAAGTGGTCCGTGGCCACACCCTGCGGCGTGGCCCGCAGTGCCTCCTCCGCAGCCCCGCCACGAAGCGCCCGAAGACTGCCTCTGCCCTGTTCAAGCGATCCGATCACCTTTGGTGCCTGTAGCGCCGTCACTTCTTATCGACTCCCTGCGCCGCCTGCACCATGACCTGTCCCAATAGCGGAGAAGCTGCGCATCCTGGCTGAGGCCGACAAGCGCAGCGCCCGCGGCGAGCGCAAGGCGTTGCTGCGGTGTGAGGGCATCTACAGCTCACATCTCGGCAGCTGGCGAGCACAGCGCCAGGCGGGCGGCGCCAAGGGTCTCGCCGGCACCAAGCCC